>NZ_CP051240.1:609517-914276 GCF_017794965.1 Alcanivorax sp. | reverse complement strand
CTCGTTTACGGGAAGGTCCAAGATGGAATCTGGTTTTTCATCCGTACCGACCCAGCCCGTGTGAGAGCCCCGCACCACCACCGTCGAGGTCGCCCAGCCGTCGCTCCATCCAGGAATACTTCTGATCATCTCGGCAAGCCGTTCACTGCGATCAGCAGTCAGTTCACAACCCTGTAGTTCGAGATACCGGGCGTATCTGGAGGCAAACTCGTCCCGCAGCCCTGGAAACTCTTCGTCACACCAGCGGGAACGCTGATCGGGGCCCGTCAAGATGCGGTCGATGAGTTGATTTCGGCTCTCCTGAGAGAACTCTCCCCATCGGTCCTCCAGCAGGAAAAGAAGCTCTCGGACCACATCGATGCCCCAGAATATCTCCTGATCTAAGGACAAGACCTCCTCGGCTACATGGTCGGCCTCGAAGACGCCCGCTTTGCTGAACGCATACAGCTTGAGTTTACGGAAAAAGAACCGGTCTGCCGCAGGCCAAGTTGTTGCATATGCATTTGCCAGTTCTGGCCACTTGGCAGCCAATCGGTCAAAAAGTTGGACGAACCAAGTCACGCCCCCCGCGGCTTCCGTGATGTGCTCTCTCCCATCGATCTCACGGTCCGAATAGCAGGTCGGCGTCTGGAAGTAGACGGTCTCGATATCCCCCAGTAGCCCTGAGGCGACGGTAAACTGTTCATTCAGAATGCCAACTACCTGTGGTAATAGATCGTCGGGGACGTCTAAATCTTCGTTGTGCCGATCCAAGAGCACGACTTCCCACTGACCGAGGTCGCTGAGATGAATTTCCTCCCAGGGTACACACGGTGGTCTGGTCTGCCCCAAGCCATACGATGGCCTGATCTCCAAGCGCGGCGTCGCAACCCTCCGGAATTCCCGTAGGACACTGGCCGTCCAGCCCTCCTCATTGATCCGTTTCTTCAAGTCGAACCAGTCGCCATTCCATTGACGATTGCGAGGGTCTCGATGGTGTTCGAGAATCAGGTTCCAGATATGACGAGCACGCTCGTTGAGAGCCTTCGAATGCTCCACTTGCCACTCGAACTGTTGCAGCAGTCGCGGGTGCAGTCCGCTCTGTCGAATGACCCACCAAGCCAGCACAGGGCTATCGATGGACTTGCTGAGCCAGGTGATGAGGTGGCCAAGCCTTATCGGGGTTACCTCGAAACCTGCAGCCTGTCGTCCGCCCAACCGATGAAAATCATGCGGATTGTCGTCTTCATCGCGCCAGACAAGGAGATTGTCGTTACTGACACCCTGTCTGCGATCATCGTCAGAGATATCCCTCAGATCGTCATCGAGTCCATAAGCAGCCTCGGGATCGAAAACTTCAGCATCGTCGCCATAGCCGCGGCTCTGTTTGGCTGATCGGACATTCGCATCCATCACACATACCCATTCAGGATGCGGTACCGGATCAGCCTCCGAGAACAACCTCGCTCCCTGCACTGTGCGAAGGACATGAACAACTTGACCACGCTCATGAGGGGCTAGATCCTTCGGGTCCTGCTGACTTTTGGCGATTATGGATGCACGCCACCTGCGCGGATCGTCGGCCCGATCTGCCCAGGCTTCCATGCTCTTCCACAAATCCGAATGATCGGAATAGGCTATGGCTGTGGCACCTCGGTCACGCCACTTGGCTTCGATCTCCTCAGGAAGCCCACGGTCAAAGGCATAGAGTCTAGATCGGTCATACTGACCGTCATGGTTGAGCCCCTGAAGAAGATATTTAATTGGTGGGTCTTCCGCCTGATAGCCGACCAGAACGACGGTATATCGTTCGAGGAGATGCCTGATGAAGTTGGTGGCCCATCCTTCTGACAGATAGGCACGCCCGAAGTCCGCGCTGCTCAGCACGTAAGGATGACTTTTAGAGGCTGCTTCTACCAAACGCCCGTGTAGATACGTAATCCCCTCTATCTTCGTTCCAAAGTTCAGGTCGGGAAAAGCAGGTGGCACGTGTCGGACCAGATGCTCTCCTTCCTGCCCTACCTCGAACAATCGGTCAAAATTCGTCGTGACAATCTGCGGCACGCCGCTTTGGCTCGAAGAAATCCGCTTGATCAGACCGTGCTCACGTCCAAAATCTTTGATTTCTAGAGGAGCACTCAGCCGCTCTGTGACCAGAGCGTTAACTTCATCCTTGCCGTATTCAAGGTGAAGGAGGTTGAAGATTTGGTCGAGTGGGACATTCGCTGCAGATTGATCGTCCAGCCATGGCCGAAACGCAGCCATGATTTCTGAATCGTCTGGTGGGTCAAAGAACTCAATGACGTACCTAGTGAGGCCGACAAAGGTCGGCATTCCAGATGGCAACGAAACTCCGGCACCGCACAGAAACACCACGCGACCAGCATCACAGCGCTCCAAAAGAATATCCGGCATGGAGGGACCATCGGGATGAAATCTCATAAGCTCAATTCATCAATTGCTGTTCATAGATTCTAGTGCTGGATTGGCTAGTGCGTTTGCTTCGACGCTTGCTCTACAGATACTGAGTCGAATCAGCATAGGCGCGCATCTTTAACAACGGGGGTCAGGTCTCCCATTTCCCACAAAGAACGCAGGCAACCACTTATAACATCAGAAGGACTTCGCCTACAGCCGAGCCCTCCCTCCTGCGGCACCATCCTCAAACACCAAAAAGAATGGAGACTGCCATGGCTCGCCCACTTCGCATCGAATTTTCTGGTGCCCTATATCACGTCACAGCAAGGGGCAACGCCAGACAAAACATCTATGAAGATGATCAGGACCGATTAGCATTCTTGGACGCCCTTCTCTCATGCACTCAAACCTACCACTGGCAATGCCATGCTTACTGCTTGATGAGCAACCACTATCACCTTCTCATAGAAACGGGTGATGCCACATTGTCAAAAGGGATGCGCCACCTCAATGGGACCTATTCGCAGCTCTACAACAAGCGCCATAAAAGTGAAATTCGAGGACACGCATAAATTCAATCACACCCCAAAAAGCTTACCATCCGACCAAGCTCTGTCCCGAGGCCCACTTTCTACCGATGAGCTCCGAGTATGCTTTCAAGTTACCTAATACCCCGATGCCATCAGCTGTAGCCGCTGCTATGGCCTTCTATGTGCCAACCACGCACCAAGAGAAAAGCTACTTGAAAAATCACGATCTAACTTAACGATATCAATACGCCATAAAAAAACGGCCCCGAAGGCCGTCCTTTTCATGATGTATTTCTACGCATCCAGAATGGGCTATTCCCACTCAATCGTCGCCGGTGGCTTGGACGAGATGTCGTAGGTGACCCGGCTGATACCCGGGATCTCGTTGATGATGCGACTGGAGACCAGTTCCAGGAACTCGTAGGGCAGGTGTGCCCAGCGGGCCGTCATGAAGTCGATGGTTTCCACCGCACGCAGGGCGACCACGTATTCGTAGCGGCGGGCATCGCCCACTACACCCACGGACTTCACCGGCAGGAACACAGCAAAGGCCTGACTGGTCTTGTGATAGAGCCCCGCAGCACGCAGCTCTTCAATGAAGATATGGTCCGCCAGACGCAGGGTGTCGGCGTACTCCTTCTTCACTTCACCGAGGATACGCACGCCCAGACCCGGGCCCGGGAAGGGGTGGCGGTAGACCATGTCGTAGGGCAGGCCCAGCTCCAGACCGATCTTGCGCACTTCGTCCTTGAACAGCTCGCGCAGGGGTTCCACCAGCTTGAGCTTCATGTCTTCCGGCAGGCCGCCCACATTGTGGTGGCTCTTGATCACGTGGGCCTTGCCGGTCTTGCTGGCGGCGGATTCGATCACGTCCGGGTAGATGGTGCCCTGGGCCAGCCAGTTGGCATTTTTCAGTTTGCCGGCTTCTTCATCGAAGATGTCGATGAAGGTGTTGCCGATGATCTTGCGCTTCTTCTCCGGATCCGCTTCGCCGGCCAGTTTGCCGAGGAAATTGTCTTCCGCATCCACACGGATCACTTTCACACCCATGTTGTCGGCGAACATTTCCATCACCTGGTCGCCTTCCTGGTGACGCAGCAGGCCGTTGTCCACGAACACACAGGTAAGCTGGTCACCGATGGCCTTGTGCAGCAGCGCCGCCACCACGGAGGAATCCACGCCACCGGAAAGCCCCAGGATCACTTCGTCCTTGCCCACCTGATCACGGATGGTGTCGATGGCATCATTGATGATGTTGCTGGGTGTCCACAATGCTTCACAGGCGCACAACTCACGCACGAAACGCTCCAGCAGACGGCCACCCTGCAGGGTATGTGTCACTTCCGGATGGAACTGGATGCCGTAGAAGCGCTTCTCTTCGTTGGCCATGGCAGCAATCGGGCAGCTACCGGTGGTGGCGATCACCTTGAACCCCTGCGGGATCTCACCCACACGGTCACCGTGGCTCATCCACACGTCCAGGAATTCCTTGCCGTGTTCCTCGTGGTCGACAATGCCATCCAGCAGGCTGTTCTTTTCCGCTTTTTCTACACGCGCGTAACCGAACTCATGCTTCTCACCGGCAACCACCTTGCCGCCGAGCTGCTCGGACATGGTCTGCATGCCGTAACAGATGCCCAGCACCGGCACACCGGCGTCGAACACCGCCTGTGGGGCACGCGGGGTTTCTGCCGCAGTAACCGACTCCGGCCCACCGGACAGGATAATGCCCTTGGGCGCAAACTCGCTGATTTCCTCAGCGGTCATGTCGAAGGCGCGGATCTCACAGTAAACGCCGATCTCGCGCACGCGACGGGCGATCAGCTGGGTGTACTGGGAACCGAAATCCAGAATGAGGATGCGCTGGGCATGGATGTCTTGCATGGGGTTCTATCCCGCGGTGGTTGCCGGCGACAAGCACCGGGCCTTGTTGGTTACAGGTCGGACGCCGGATGTCTGACGTCAGACGCTTTAAAAACAAAACGGCCGGAGTTGCCTCCGACCGGTTCTGGCGTCAGACATCCGACTTCAGACATCCGACCCCTTCAAGCACGACAGGTCTCAAATCACCCAACCGGGTAATTCGGCGCCTCTTTCGTGATGGTCACGTCATGCACATGGGATTCCTTCATCCCGGCAGCGGAGACTTTCACGAACTCCGGCTTGGTGCGCATTTCATCAACGGTGGCGCAGCCGGTGTAGCCCATGGAGGCCCGCAGCCCGCCCATCAGCTGATGCACGATGGCGCTCATGGGGCCTTTGTAGGGCACCCGGCCTTCAATACCTTCCGGCACCAGCTTCTCGATACCCGCTGCGGCATCCTGGAAGTAGCGGTCGGAGGAACCGGTCTTGCCGGACATGGCGCCCAACGAGCCCATGCCACGGTAGGCCTTGTAGTAGCCCCCCTGGAACAGCTCCACTTCACCCGGCGCCTCTTCGGTGCCGGCCAACAGGGAACCGATCATGATGGCGCTGGCACCGGCAGCCACTGCCTTGGCGATGTCACCGGAGAAACGGATACCACCATCAGCGATCAACGGCACACCGGTACCTTCCAGTGCTGCAGCCACCTCAGAGATGGCCGTGATCTGCGGCACACCGATGCCGGCGACGATACGGGTGGTACAGATGGAACCCGGACCAATACCCACTTTCACGGCATCGGCCCCCGCAGCCACCAGATCCTTTGCGGCCTGGGCGGTAGCAATATTGCCGCCGATCACCTGCACTTCCGGGTAATGCTTCTTCACCCAGGCGACACGGTCAATCACGCCCTGGGAATGTCCGTGTGCGGTATCCACCACGATCACGTCCACACCCGCTTCCACCAGCGCGGTAACACGCTCGTCGGTGCCTTCACCGGTACCCACGGCAGCGCCCACTCGCAGGCGACCCTGGGAGTCCTTGCAGGCGTTGGGGTATTTACGGGCTTTCTCGATGTCCTTCACGGTGATCATGCCACGCAGTTCGCCGGCATCGTTGACCACCAGCACCTTTTCGATGCGATTCTTGTGCAGCAGCAATTGCACTTCATCGGCACCGGCGCCTTCTTTCACGGTCACCAACCGGTCCTTGCCGGTCATGATGTCCTGGACGCGCTGGTCATAGTTGGTCACGAAACGGGTGTCGCGGCTGGTAACGATGCCGACCACCTTGTCGCCCTCGCCGTCTTTCTCAACCACCGGCACACCGGAAATGTTGTTGGCTTCGGTGAGGTTGAGCAGCTCGGCCACCGTGGCTTCCGGGCCAATGGTGATCGGATCTTTCACCACGCCGGATTCGTACTTCTTGACCATGCGCACGTTACGCGCCTGGGCTTCCACATCCATGCTCTTGTGGAGGATGCCGATGCCGCCTTCCTGGGCCATGGTAATGGCCAGGCGGTGCTCGGTGACCGTATCCATGGCTGCAGAGACCAGCGGAATGTTCAGGGAGATGTCCCGCGTCAGCTTGCTCTTCAGGGACACATCCTTGGGCAGCACATTGGAATGGGCGGGTACAAGCAGAACGTCGTCGAACGTCAATGCTTCTTGCACGATTCTGAGCATATTGCACCGTAGGAAGTGAGAGGGTTGCCACCAGAACCGCTGATTGGGGTTCTGTCAGGCGCACCCGGAGTTAAGGAGGAGGACCGGGTGCCGCCGGTTAAGGCGGCTGGCGGTCTCCGGTTTACCCAGAGCCTCGCCGGGCCACCCCCGGAAATTAAGCGGGCGATTATACGACATCTCGCCCCCTGTACACAATCCAGACAGTGGCAGAGAACAAAGAAAATCGCTACTCTCCCGCGATGAACATTTCATCGCGTACCGATCCCCTCTCCATCAGCCAGCTCAACCTGGAAGCCCAGGGCCTGCTGGAAGGCTCTTTTCCCCTGATCTGGCTACAGGGCGAGCTGTCCAACCTGTCCCGACCGTCGTCCGGCCACTGGTATTTCAGCCTCAAGGATTCACGGGCCCAGATTAACGCGGCCATGTTTCGAAACCGTAACAGGCAGGTGGGATTCCAGCCCCAGAATGGCCAGCAGATACTGGTGCGCGCCAAGGTCACGCTGTATGTGCCCCGCGGCAACTTTCAGATCGTGGTGGAGCACATGGAGCCCGCCGGTGAAGGGGCCCTCAAGGCGCAATTCGACGCGCTCAAGGCGCAGCTGCAAGCGGAAGGCCTGTTTGCCCAGGAGCGCAAGCAACCCCTGCCTCCCTGGCCCAACCAGATCGGCGTCATCACCTCCCCCAGCGGGGCCGCCATCCGCGATATTCTGCAGGTGCTGAAGCGTCGCTGCCCGTCCATTCCGGTGGTGATCTACCCCGCCGCGGTACAGGGCGCCGACGCACCCGGCCAGTTGCGACAGGCCTTGCAGTTGGCTACCCGGCGCAATGAGTGTGATGTGCTGATCATCGGCCGCGGCGGCGGCTCCCTGGAGGACCTGTGGGCGTTCAATGACGAAGCCCTGACCCGGGCTGTGGCCGCCTGCCCGATCCCCATCGTTTCCGCGGTGGGCCATGAGGTGGATACCGGCCTGACCGACTTCGCAGCAGACCTGCGCGCGCCGACCCCCTCGGCGGCAGCAGAACTGGTGAGCCCGGATCTGACCCAGGTCACCCAGCGACTGAGTGCCTTGCAGCGCCGGCTCAAATGGGTCATGGCCCAGCAGCTGCGCACTCCCGGCGACCGACTGCGCCACCTGACACAGCGACTACGCTCACCGCGCCATCATCTGGAGCAGAGCAGCCAACGGCTGGATGAGCTGCAGGCCCGCCTGCAGCGGCAGGTACGCCATCAACTTCGCCTCACAGAAAGCCGCCTGTTGCCCGTACAACAACGGCTGGCGCGCATTTCACCGCTACGGTTGCTGGAGGACCGCCAGCAACGACTGGCCAACCTGAAACAGCGACTGCCGCAGCCAGTCCTGCGCAGCATGGAACAGCAGCAGCAACAGCTCGGCAACCTGGGCAAGCGCCTGGACACCGCCAGCCCGCTGCAGACCCTGGCACGGGGCTACAGCATCAGCTTCAAGGGAAAGCAGGCAGTGCGATCGGTGGATCAGCTCCGACCCGGCGACACCGTCACCACCCGTTTACAGGATGGCGAGTTCAGCGCCCGGATTGAGCACGTTCAGGGGTCAGATACGGGGTCAGTACCCGACTGAGTTGCTGGCGACGGAAGGGCTTGGCCACATGGGCATTCATGCCCGCGCCCAGGCAGCGTTCACGCTCTTCTTCCATGGCATTGGCGGTAAGCGCAATCACCGGCATGGGCACCCGGCCCTGCTCCCGCTCCCACTGACGCAGGCGCCGGGTGGCTTCCATGCCATCCATGACCGGCATCTGCACATCCATGAGGATACAATCGAAGTCGCGCTGCTCGGCCTTGTCCAGCGCCTCACGACCGTTCATGGCCGTTACCACGGTCACCCCCATCTGCTCCAGAATCCGCCTTGCCACCATCAGGTTGACCTCGTTGTCTTCCACCAGCAGTACCAGTCCATTCAGGGTGCGAGGCTCCTCCTCCTGACCAATCAACACCACTTCACGGCCACTATCCATGTCGCTGCGGAAAAACATACGCAATGCCACCGTGAAGGTGCTGCCGCCGCCCGCTGAACTGGATAGCGTGAGGGTGCCGCCCAGCATTTCACTCAGCCGCCGGGCAATGGCCAGCCCCAGCCCGGTACCGCCAAAGCGGCGGGAGGTGGACGAGTCTACCTGGGAGAAGGCCTGAAACAGACGCGACTGCTTGTCTTCCGGGATCCCGATACCGGTATCCATAACGGACAACTTCACGTCCAGCCAGTCGCCCTTGACCTGGTGGGCACTGGCGGAGACGGTAATCCCGCCCTCATTGGTAAACTTGATGGCATTCGAGATCAGGTTGTTAAGCACCTGCCGCAATCGTGTGGGGTCCGTGCGCACCAGCTTGCCGCTGATCAGCGCGTCTTTCTCGAGTTTCAGGAACAGGCCTTTTTTCTCTGCCAGATAGCGGAACGTGGACAGGCAGTTCTCCAGCAGCGGATCCAGCTCGAAAAACACCGGATCAAGGTCCATGCGTCCGGCTTCAATCCGTGAAAAGTCCAGAATATCGTTGATCACATCCAGCAGGTGCCCGGTGGATTCCAGCGCCACCTGGGTATATTCGTGCTGCTCCCCGCTCTGCCGGGTCTGCTCCAGCAGCTGCAACATGCCCAGCACCCCATTCATGGGCGTGCGCAGTTCATGGCTCATCATCGCCAGGAAGTCACTCTTGGCCTGGCTGGCCGTCTGGGCCTGTTGGTGTGCGGCCTGCAGTTCGTTAATCGCGCTCTGTTGGTCGACCCGGGCTTCCTCCAGACTGCTGGCCAGCTGATTGATATCACTCTGCAGATCACCCAGCTCCCCCTGCAACTCACTGGTGCCGCGAACATGGTAATCCCCCCCGCGCAGGGTACGCAGCAGACCGGACAGGTAATTCAGCGGGGAGGCAATCTGCCGGGCCAGGTAGTGGGCAATCCACAACCCCAGGATCATGGCGGAAAGCGCCGGGATCAGGCTGGCCAGCAGAATCTCCTTCTGCCTGGCCAACAGGCGGGAACTGGACATCCCAAGCACCACTTCACCAATGCGTACCGGCGAATCATTGTCTGCGGCAGACACGCGCATGGTATCGGTATCCATCAGGGGCTGGCGGTAAATGCCGGAATGAAATTCGATAATACTGTTACCCGCCACCCGATCCTGGCGCCCCTCGTACAGCAGCACCTTGCCCTCGTTGTCGCGGAATACCACGTACTGCAGATCCGCCTGCTGCATGGCCAGCTGGGCCTGACGACGCAAATCACTGTAATTGCCCGCCAACACCCCATATTCCGACGAGGACGCCAGCTGGGACGCCATGAAACTGCCCAGCGCCTGCAAATCCCGATCCGCATCTTCAAACCGCTGCCAGGTCAGCGCCACCAGCAACAGGCCGAGCATAAACAGGGCGGGCACCACCCCGAGCAATTGCAGCTGCTTGCGAATGCCGCCTCCCAGATTCATGGCATCACCTCCAGCGCCGAGCGCAACGCTTCGGAATCGTGGAAGCGCATGTCAAAGCTGTTGGCCACATGTTCGTTGACGATCACAGAGGGGGTGTGCACAAACCCGGAGCGCCGGAAGCGCTTGCGTGAAGTAAATGATTCCAGCTGGACCAATGTCTCCGCGACCAGATCACCACCACTGGCAAACAGGCTGGCCGCACTCCCGGCATGAACATAACTCTGCTCTGGTCCAAACACGGGTCGGCGCAAGCGATAGCTGGTCAACAGAACCAGTTTGGCGGCATCCGGGCCAAACAGTTCCTCATCCACCGGCAGGACCAGGGCATCCAGCTCATCCAGCTCTTCCCGAAGCACCCTGCCCAACTCGGACAGGTCGGCCACTTTGAACAGGGTCAGTCCCAGCCGGCCACGGTAGTCCTTCACCGTCCCCTCTGACCAGGCACTGTCGCTGCCAATGATCACCCCTACCTTGGCGGCAACCGGCATCATCAGCTGCAGCATGGCAAGCTGATCATTCAGCGCGACACCTGCCCAGATAGCCGCGCAATGACACCCTTTACGGCGCAAACTGTCTTCCAGACTGCGACTGACAAATACACCCAGCACAGGCTTGTCATCACGTGCTGAACGCGAGAAGGCATCATCACCCAGTGCCACCAACAGATCGGCCTGCTCGCTGGTAGGGGTGATGCGGATATCCGGATCGCCGGCCTGCAAGGCATTCACGAAGCCGCTTTTAAACGGACCCTCCGCGGCCAGCACATGCACCTTCAGATGTTCCCGGGCAAACAGGGGCTCCCCCGACAACAACAGCCAGATCATCAGTAGCCAACATCCTTGTTGAACTCTCATGTCAGAACCTCACCGACATCCCCAGCCACATGCGATCTTCGGCATAAAGGTTTTCTTCAAACACCAGTGGCTGCTTGTTCAGCCCATGCTGCACCACGGCTTTCCATTCCCATTCACTCCCGGCCAGTTCATGCCGGAAACGCAGCTGCGCATCCACGCGCTCAAAGGTGTTGTCATTGTAATCACCGAACAGATAGTAGGCCGTGCTGAACCCCCAGTTGTCGGTCAGCTGCCAGGCCCACAACAGGCTGCCACTGTCACGGGCAGCCAGACGGGTTTCTGTCTTGATATTGGTACGGGTGTGGATATGCGCCCCGGTGGCCCTGAGCAGGTGATTGACGGAGGGTCGCCAGGTCAACTGGGCTTCCGTGCCCTGGTGAGCAACCTCGCCATCATTGGCGGGTTCAAATTCCGCGAAGTTGATGGCACCACTGATCAGATTGGTCAGGGTTTCCTGAAAGTAGCGAACATCCAGATCCAGCATCCGGAACTGACCGAAATAGCCGACCTCCCAGGAACGGATTTCTTCCGGCTCCTGGGTTCCAGGGCTGCTCTGGGTGGCAAAGAAAAACGCTGGCGACCATCCCAACAACCCTCGCGGGTCGCTGGCAAAAGGCGATGACAACTGCTGCGCCTCAATATTGGTGCGCGCTCGCTCCTCGTAAATGTCCGGGGTACGAATCGCTTCGGAATACACATAGCGGAGGCTGTGACCGGGCATGAAGCGCCAGTTCACCCCCGCACGGGGACTAAAGTTGGCGTCACTGATTTCATCGTGCTCCCAGTAACCGCCCAGGTTGACGAGAACATTGTCGATGACTTCGGCGGAGAGGTTGCCGAACACGCGGTAACTGAAATTCTCCTCCGTGCCGGACAGGAAGGTCTGTGAACGGGCACGGTCCTGCCTCACGTTGATACCACTGACCAGGCGAAGCCGGTCATTGATCTGCAGCGTGTCCTGCAGCTCCAGGTCATACCGCTCTTCCTGAACATCAAGCTCGTTGGTGGCACAGAAATCCCCTCCGGCCGCGGATAATGTGGCAAACCGGGACTGCACCGCCGGATCGGCGAATGAGGCGGCCAGCGTGGCACCGATATCACCGCCCGGGTTTTGCAGGTAGAAATCGCGCAGCTCCCGGGAAAAGAAAATCCCGCCGCCCGGGCCCGGCTGCCCCGTGGTCGGGTCGAAGTAGCACACATTGAAGTCCGTCACTTCGTTGTTGTACTGCCCATAGCCGGTGAGCTTGAGCTGGTGGGTCTGACTGAAGACATGCTGCCACTCCAGCTGCAGGAAGGCGCGTTCCCCCTTCTGCACCGGGTCCTGCTGATACGCACCAAGCTCGCCGATACTCGGGTCCTGCAACCGTTCCAGCCGGCTCATGCTACCCCCGGCCTGGATGCCAAAGGTATTCTTCTGGTCAAGGCTCCACAGCCATTCACTGTTCAGGGTTTCAATACGCTTGGCGTCGGGCAGTCTGCTGCCCTCGAAAGGCTCGTCGTAACCATCATCAGCACGGCGCGCCACAGACGCCCGCCAGGCCATATCCTCGGTCTGCCCGGCCGCAGCAGCACGGCCATCTCGAATGGCGTTGTTGCCCCCCGCCAGATAGACACTGCTACGACTGATATCCCGCGGATCACGGGTGATGATATTGATCACGGCTGCGAAGGCATTGGCGCCGTAGGCGGCAGCGGCAGGGCCCCGTGTCACCTCAATGCGCTCCACATCCTGGATATCAACGGGCATGTCATTCCAGTTCACCCGGGCAAGACCGGGCTGATACTGGCTTCGGCCATCCAGCAGCACCAGCATGCGGCGCACATCGCGGGCCTGGGTGGCATGGTAGGAAACGGTAGGGACATTGCCGTCCACCTTGATGGCAGACATGCCGGGCACCAGCTTGAGCACTTCGTAGAGCTCTCGGGCTCCACTGGCTTCAATCAGGTTACGGTCGATTACCGTCACACTGGCAGGGGCTTCAGACTGGGGCTGGCTGACCCGGGCCGGGGTCAGCACCATTCCCGGGGCGTCATCAAACGGCATCATGGGCTCCATGGCCCAAGAAGCTGGCGACAAGACCGTTATCGCAATGACAAACCCAATCCCCCGATCTTTGATAGCAACCCCCTCCCTGAGGCTAACGCGCTATTTCTTCATGCGCTTGATCATCCGGCGGCGCTTGTGGGCCTGACGATCGGTGAGCACATTCTTCTTGCCCTCATAGGGGTTGGAGCCGGACTTGAACTCCAACCGGATGGGCGTCCCTTCCAGCTTGAGCGCTTCCCGGAAACGGTTTTCGAGGAAACGCTTGTAGCTGTTGGGCAAGGATTCCGTGCGGTTGCCATGCAGCACAATGGTGGGCGGATTGTTGCCCCCCAGGTGCGCATAGCGCAATTTGGCCCGGAATCGACCGTTACGCGGCGGCGGGTGACCCGCCAGAATCGCCTCCATGATACGGGTCATCTCGTTGGTGCCGATCCGGATAAAGGCACTGTCCCATGCCTTTTCAACCATACCCCAAAGATCACCAACCCCGGTACCATGCAGTGCGGAGATGAACTTGATCTTCACCCAGGGAGCAAACTCCAGCCGGCGGCCCAGTTCCACACGTACCCGCTCCTTGTGGTCGGCATCCAGTCCATCCCACTTGTTCACCGCTATCATAAGCGCGCGGCCACTATCGAGAACATAGCCCAAAAGGTGAAGATCCTGGTCGGTGATGCCTTCCCGGGCATCGATCACGATGACCACCACCTGGGCTGCCTCAACAGCCTGCAAGGCCTTGATAACGGAAAACTTTTCCACCATCTCGTAAACCTTGCCACGGCGCCGCACCCCGGCGGTGTCGATCAGGGTGTACTTCTTGTCCATTCGCTCGAAGGGTACTTCGATGGAATCCCGAGTGGTGCCGGCATGGTCAAACACCACCACCCGCTCCTCGCCCAGCATCCGGTTGATCAGGGTGGATTTACCCACATTCGGGCGCCCCAGTACGGCCACACGAATGCTGCCATCGTTGGTATCCACCGGCTCGCCGTCTTCGTCGTAGTAGGGTTCCAGATCCGGAAAGGCCTCCAGCACGGTCTCGATCATGCTGCGCACCCCCCGGCCATGGGCTGCGGCAATGGGCAGCACATCGGTCATTCCCAGGGTATAGAAGTCGGCCATGGCCGTGTCCGGATCGATGCCGTCGGTCTTGTTCACCACCAGGTAGGTGGGCTTGGGAAGCTTGCGCAATTCCGCTGCTATCTGCTCGTCCGCCGCGGTCAATCCCGCCCGGCCGTCCACCATGAACAACACCAGATCGGCCTCCCCCACCGCAGTGAGGGATTGCTCGGTCATCGGCACATCAATGCCATCATCGTTTTCCCCGATCCCACCGGTATCCACCACGGTGTAGAGGAAGTCGCCCAGCCTGCCGTCACCGTATTTACGGTCACGGGTGAGGCCCGGGAAATCTGCCACCAGGGCATCGCGGGTACGGGTCAGGCGATTGAACAGGGTGGATTTGCCCACATTGGGCCGCCCCACCAGGGCGATAACCGGCTTCATAGGTATCTCTGCATGAGTATTTGAGCGCCATTTGAACGCTATTTGGGCGCTATGGTAACGCGAAACGGATTGGTTCGCTGCACGCAAAACGCCGACCAGAGGGGTCGGCGTTTGAATCATGGCACGATTGCGGCGTCAGGATTAACGAAGCTCCAATCGGTAGGCCGACAGCTTGCCATCAAAACCCACCACATAAAGCACATCATCATAGGCCACCGGGGTCCCCGCAAAGCCGTCGCCATCATGGCGCTTGCGGGCCACGATACTGCCGTCATCGGCATCCAGCCAGTGGATATACCCTTCGAAATCCCCAACGGCGACCAGTCCGTCCTGGTAGGCACTGCCGGTGAGACGGCGACCGTAGAGCTTGTCCTGCTTCCACAGCACGGCGCCGCTTCGCTGATCCACCGCCCGCACCACGCCTACATCATCTGCCACGAACAGACTGCCAGCACCACTGGTACTGATCACATGGGCGCTGGACATGGGTTTTTCCCAGTACTGGCGACCGGAATCCTGGTCCAGCACACCGATCTTGCCCTGAAAGCTCACCGCGAAAACGCCGCCGCCTTCCACAATCAGGTTACCGTCCACATCCACCAGACGATCCAGCTCGGAACGCCCGGTCGCCTCCGCAATGCGTGTTTCCCACACCGGCGAACCACTGGCCAGATCCAGCGCCGCCACCTTGGCATTGGCAAACCCGGCGTAAACCTTGTCGCCGGCAATGGTCGGCTGGGCCAGCCCACGCAGAGTCAGGGTGGGCGGGGGCGTTTCATAATCCCAGCGCTGTTCACCGGTCTCAGCATCCAGTGCCGTCACATGGCCATCCTGGGTCTGGAAAATGGCCAGGGAACCCTCTGTCACCGGAATCGCCAACGCCTCTCCACTGAGCTGGGTACGCCAGCGGGTTTCACCGGTTTCTGCATCCAGCGCCACCGCCATGCCTTCGCGGGTGCCGTACAGCACCATGCCGTAACCGGCATAGAAGGCCCCGGCAATGCGATCACCGGTCTTGATGCGCCATTGGCGCTTGCCGGTTTCACGGTCGATGGCATAGACCCGCCCTTCCACGTCACCGGCAATCACCTGCTGTGCAGTCACCGCAGGCCGCAGGGTTAGCTGGCTGTCCTGCAAACCATCACCCACGCCTTCACTCCACAGCCGCTTTACCTTGTAGCTGGCATCGAAGTCGGGCAATTCATTGGGCTCGATGGCATTGGGATTGGAACTGCAGCCCGCCAGCACAACACTGGCGAGCAGCAGGGGAAGCAGAAGGTTTCTCATGAAAATCCTGTTCAGGAAGCGGTCTTCAGATCGTCAAGTTTCATCTGCACACGGTCTTTTTCGCCACCGTCCTGCAGTACGTCCAGCGCCTCGCTGTAGCGGGCTTGCGCGGCATTCAGATCACCCTGCCCCTTGGCGGCGTCCCCGCGCAGCTCCAGGGCCATGCCGTTGAAGGCCTCCGGGAAAGCGCCTGACAGTACGGATTCCGCCTTGTCCCAGGCCTGTTGCTGCAGATGAACCCGTGCCAGACGCAACTTGGCAGTGTATGTCAGCGCATCGGTGGCACCGTTGTCAGCCACGTCTTCCAGCAACGTGGCGGCCGTATCATAGTCCGCCTTGGACACGGCCAGACTGGCCTTGGCAAGACGGGCATGGTCGGCATAGGCGGTGCCAGGGAAATCCTCGATCAGGACGTCGGCTTTCTCGGTCACTGCGTCTACCTCAGCCGCCCCCAGGGATTCCAGCATGCTCTGATACTGGCTGGAAGCATCCGCAGACTGCTCACCCTGGTAGCCCTGCCACTCGCGCCAGCCAATCAGCGCAGCCACGGCCAGCACAATGGTGATGATGGTGGCGGTACCGTTTTCCTTCCACCAGTTCTTGAGCAGTTCCGCCTGCTCTTCTTCGTCACGGATGTAATCGACCACCCTGATCTCCTTTCGTTTTTATATCCCGGGTTTCGGGTTCGTTGTTTGGCGGAGTTGAAAGTTAAAAGTTCAAAGTTGAAACGCGGTAAAGGCATTGCCATCCGGAAAGGATGTCTCCGCGATTCATCAGTCCTGAAGCGCGGGCATGGCCGACCAGCTCAAGAAAACCGGGCCCGCGCTTTTCAACTTTGAACTTTAAACTTTCAACTCGTCTGTCATCTCAAGCTGCAGCGCGACTTGCAGCTTGAAGCTTGTCGCTGTCTTCATCCCAGTAGCGAGGTCACCGCGTTGGCCACATCACCCTGGGCAACCTGAACCTGCTCACCCTGACCACGCAGCGGCTTCACTGTCACCACGCCATTGGCCAGTTCGTCTTCGCCGATAATCAGGGCCACGGCCGCACCGCTGCGGTCTGCCTTTTTCATCTGGCTTTTGAAACTGCCACCACCGCAATGCAGTTGCACGCTCTTGCCCGGCAGGGCATCACGCAACTCTTCGGCCAGCGCCATGGTGGGGGCCAACACATCGCCCATGGCCATCACATAGACGTCCACCGGCGCTGACAGTTCCGGCTTTTCCTGTTCCACCAGCAAAATCAGTCGCTCGACGCCCATGGCGAAGCCCACCGCCGGGGTCGGCTTGCCGCCCAGCTGTTCCACCAGACCGTCGTAGCGCCCACCGGCACAAACCGTCCCCTGGGCCCCCAGTGCATCGGTGACCCACTCAAACACGGTCTTGCCGTAGTAGTCGAGACCGCGCACCAGATAGGGATTCACTTTATAAGCAATGCCATTGGCATCCAGCAAGGCTTTCAGCCCATCGAAGTGGGCACGGGCATCATCATTCAGGTAGTCCGCCAGTTGCGGGGCATTTTCCAGCACCTGACGGGTCCCCGGGTCCTTGCTGTCCAGCACCCGCAAGGGGCTACGCTCGATGCGCTTGCGGGAATCTTCGTCGATCTGCTCCACATGCGCCTGCAGGTAGGCCACCAGGGCATCGCGGTAACGAGCGCGATCATCACTGTCGCCCAGGGAATTCAGCTCCAGGGTCACCTTGTCTGCCAGCCCAAGCGCTTTCCACAGGCGCGCGGTCATCAGGATGACCTCGGCGTCGATATCGGGACCGTCCATACCGAACGTTTCCACCCCGATCTGGTGGAACTGGCGGTAGCGACCCGCCTGGGGGCGCTCGTGACGGAACATGGGGCCGGTATACCAGAGCCGCTGCACCTGATTATAGAGCAGACCGTGCTGCTCACAGGCACGCACACAGCTGGCAGTTCCTTCCGGACGCAGAGTCAGGCTGTCACCGTTACGGTCGTCAAAGGTGTACATTTCCTTTTCGACGATGTCGGTCACTTCACCGATGCTGCGCTTGAACAGATCGGTCTGCTCCACAATCGGCATGCGGATCTCCTGGTAGCCATAACTGGCCAGCACACCGCGCACCTTGTCTTCCAGCCACTGCCACAGGCCGGTCTGCTCCGGCAGGATGTCATTCATCCCGCGAATGGAAGTGATTTTTTTATTTCCTGCCTTGCTCACTGCATTTCCTTCAAAACGCTGGACGCCGGACGCGAAACGCCCGACGCAACCACCATCATGGCGTCAGGCGTCGGGGATCCGCCATCCAGCGTCAGTTATTCACTACGCGCGATGATGCCTTTTTCTTCATCTTCGCGCTGCTTCTTGACCTTGGCGCGCACCATCCGCTCCAGCTCGTCCACCAGATCGTCCTTGGTGACGTGATGGCTTTTTTCGCCATTCAGGTAGGAGAGATTATTGGGGGTGCCACCGGTGAGGCCCACATCCGCTTCCCGGGCTTCGCCGGGCCCGTTGACCAGGCAGCCAATCACCGCCAGATCCACGGACTCATTGATGTCTTCCAGGCGCGCTTCCAGTTCATTAACGGTCTTGATCACATCGAAGTTCTGCCGCGAACAGCTGGGACAGGCAATGATGTTCACGCCTTTCTTGCGCAGGTTCAGACTCTTCAGAATGTCGAAGCCTACACGCACTTCTTCTACCGGGTCGGCGGCCAGGGAAATACGGATGGTGTCACCGATACCCTCCATCAGCAGGGAGCCCAGGGCCACCGCTGACTTCACGGTGCCAGAACGGAAGGTACCAGCCTCGGTGACCCCAAGATGCAGGGGCTGCTCGATCTGCTGCGACAACTTGCGGTAGGCCTGCAGGGTCATGAACACGTTGGACGCCTTCACGCTGACCTTGAAATCCTGGAAATCGTGGCGATCCAGAATATCCACATGACGCATGGCGGACTCCACCAGGGCGTCGGAGGTGGGCTCACCGTATTTACGCTGCAGTTCCTTTTCCAGTGAGCCGGCATTCACACCGATGCGGATGGGAATACCCTTGTCTTTGGCGCACTGGATAACCGCCTTGATACGATCCTCGCGGCCGATGTTGCCGGGATTGATACGCAGGCAGTCCACGCCCTTTTCAGCCACGGCCAGAGCGATCTTGTAGTCGTAATGAATGTCCGCCACCAGCGGCACATCCACCTGCTTGCGGATTTCACCGAAGGCGTCCGCCGCCTCCATGGTCGGCACGGAGACCCGCACGATATCCACGCCGGCATCCTGCAAACGCTGAATCTGGCCCACGGTGGCCGCCACGTCGCAGGTTTCAGTATTGGTCATGCTTTGAACGGAGATGGGCGCGTCACCGCCCACCGGCACCTTGCCGACAAAGATCTGTCGGGTCTTGCGGCGCTCGATTTTGACTTCCGGTTCCATGGCTTGTCTCGGTATTGATCAGGGGAGCGTCAGTTTGACCACGCTACCAGGAGAATCCGTCGGCAAGGTGACAGCCTCACCATTGAGATACATTTCGCTCACTGCGGCCGCGTCGCCGATCTTGAGACTAAAAGGTGCCCGGCCATCCACGCGCAGGGTGGCACCCGCAGGTTTCACCCCCTGGCGAAGCACGCGGTTATTGGCATCGCGAATTTCCATCCAGCAGTCCGCTGACAGGTCCAGCACCAGACGGTCCAGACCGTTGGACGCCAGCATTTGTGGATCGACCGCCGGGGCTTCCGGCTCGGCGACCGGTGCCTCAGCCTCGACCGGCGCATCCAGCGTCTCACCGTCTGGCAGCGCCTGGGTGTCGTCCATTTCCAGAGCATCCGCCTCGGCCATATCAGCAGCATCCTCTTCGCCAGAGGAAAGCGGCGCTGATGTGGCCGGGTTGTCCAGACCGGCATCCTCGCTCATGTCATTCACCGGCTCAGGGGCGACCGTCTCGTTCCCCGCCTGGGGCCAGAACAGCACCGCCAGCACACCCACCACAACCGCAATCAGCACCCAGCCCAGTGGACGGGCGAACAGTTTTGGACGACGGGGCATGCTCGGCAGCTCCAGCGGCTTGTCGAACGCATCCTCGTTGACCATCTGCTGGAAGGTGTTGGCTACCTCATCCGCGGGCAGTCCCAGCAGGCGAGCATAATTCCTGAGGTAACCCTTGACGAAGGTTGCCTCTGGCAGACGCTCGTAATCATCGGCTTCCAGCGCCAGCAGATAGGTCTGGGACAGATGCATTCGCTTGGCGGCTTCTGCGGGAGTCCAGCCCATGGCCTCGCGGGCCTTGCGGCAACGCTCACCGGGCAACACCACCATCTTGTCACTCATTGTGCGCTCTCCCGTGAAGCTTTCCAGTCCTGCCACTCACGAAACTCCGGTGAGCGACGATAGAGGTTTTCCAGTGCCAGCGCATAGCTCGACAGTTGATCCTTGTAGTCCAGCGTGGAAGCCAGCTGGGCGCCCAGCAACAGCGAGCGGGCACTCTGACGGTCTGAACGCTGGACATACTGCTGATAGTAATCCCAGGCCAGCCGCGCACGATCCTCCTGGAAGTAAAGGTCGGCCAGTTCAAGATTGGGAAGCACAGCACGGGGATTCAGGCGCAGCGCCTTGATAAAGGCCTTCTGGGCGGCCTCATCCTGGCCCAGCTCCCGGTAGCAACGCCCCATGTTTTCCCAGGCACTGCCACGACCACTGTAACTGGGATCATTGGCGGCCCGCTCGAAACGCTTCAGGGCATCGTCATACTCGCCTCGGGAATACAGCAGCGTGCCGTAGTTGTTCTGTGCGGGTGAGTAGCTGCGATCAGCACTGACCGCCTTTTTGTAGTGATATTCTTCCATCTCCGGGTCCTGCTCGTACTTGTAGAGCAGTGCCATGGCGTTATGCGCCACCGCACTGTCATCATCGAGCTGGAGTGCACGGGAGAAATGTCGACGCGCCTCGGCAGGGTCACCCTGCTGAAGATACTGTAGCCCGGCAGCAACACGACTGGTCACTGCTTCATCGACTTTGACTTCCCGCCCGCCGGATTCCACCGTCACACAACCGGTGGTGAGAAAGCCTGCAACCAGCAGGCCAAGAAAACCGCGAATAAAAGGATTCATTACGCTTGCGCTGTATTGTTATCCGTGTGTTCAGAGCGGTGAAAAATGGATTGCTTCCAGCGCTCACTGCGCCGGGTACGGTCCTGCACCTGCCCCACCAGCTGACCACAGGCGGCGTCGATATCATCACCGCGCGTCGTCCTGACCGTAGTCAACAATCCATTGTCATTCAGATACTTATGAAACTCCAGAATATCGCTCTTGCGTGAGCGTTCATAGCCCGCATGGGGAAAAGGATTGAACGGGATCAGGTTCACCTTCACCGGAATGCCGTTAAGCAGTTTAACCAACTGGCGGGCATGTTCCGGTTTGTCGTTCACATCCCGGAGCATCACATATTCCATGGTGATGGTGTTGTGCTTGTGGGAAATATTCTTGGTGTAGCGCTTGCAGGCCGCCATCAGCTCTTTGAGCGGATACTTGCGGTTCAGCGGTACCAGTTCATTGCGCAGCTCGTCATTGGGCGCGTGCAGGCTGACCGCCAGCGCCACATCCAGGTCCTGGCTGAGCTGGTCCATCTTCGGGATCACCCCGGAGGTAGACAGGGTAATACGCTTCTTGCCAATGCCGTAGCCCAGGTCATCCTTCATGATGCGCATGGCAGTGAGCACCTTGTCATAGTTGAGCAGGGGCTCGCCCATGCCCATCATCACCACATTGGTGATCGGGTGCTCGCCCAGATTGCGGCGCGGACCAAAGGACCGGCTGGCCTGCCACACCTGGCCGATGATTTCGGCACTGGTCATGTCCCGCTGGAAGCCCTGCTTGCCAGTGGAGCAGAAGCTGCAGTCCACGGCACAGCCCACCTGGGACGACACACACAGGGTGCCGCGGCGGCCATCGGGAATAAAGACGGTTTCCACGGCACCACCGTTATCCATTTCGAACACCCATTTGCGGGTGCCGTCACGGCTGATGCTCTCGTGGATCACTTCCGGAGCGCGAATTTCCGCCACCTCGGAGAGTTTCTGGCGCAATGCCTTGCCGACATCGGTCATTTGCTCGAACGAATCCGCCTGATGATGGTGGATCCACTTCAGCACCTGCTGGGCACGGAATTTCTTCTCCCCCATTTCCAGGAAGAACGCTTCCATTTGCGGGCGATCGAGACCGAGCAGATTGACTTTCTGTTGGGCTGTCATGGCATTTCTCCAGTAGGAAACACGGTTTCCTGATAAGCGCCAGCCACGACCGAAGGCCGTGGCTGGAGGTTGCTCACTCGCTGAAACTTAGCGGGTGCGCGGGCACAGTTCTTCGTCAGAGAAGAAGTAGGCCACTTCACGGGCAGCAGACTCGGTGGAGTCGGAGCCATGTACCGCGTTTTCGTCAATGGTTTGAGCGAAATCGGCACGAATGGTTCCGGCTTCCGCGTCCGCAGGGTTGGTAGCACCCATCAGGTCACGGTTCTTGGCTACGGCGCCTTCGCCTTCCAGAACCTGAACCACAACAGGACCACTGGTCATGAAGGACACCAGATCCTTGAAGAAAGGACGCTCTTTGTGCTCGGCGTAGAAACCGCCGGCCTGCTCGTCGATCAGGTGTACCATCTTCATGGCGACAACTTTCAGGTCAGCCTTCTCGAAACGGGCAACGATGTCGCCGATTACGTTCTTGGCCACGGCATCAGGCTTGATGATAGAGAGGGTGCGCTCAACAGCCATCAGTCTGTTCACTCCAGATTTGCGTTAAATGGTCCTCGGAAACCCAAACGGTTCCCCGGGGCAATGACAGGGGCGATCGGCAGACTGGCAAAGCAGCCCACGCAGCAACCCCCTGGAACCGGCGGATTATACGCAAGAGAGGCGAATTATGATACCGTTGCCGCCCCGTCGGACACGCACCGCCCCGCCGTCACCGGGCCGCGGCCATTTCACACCCGCCCCCATTCGACAGCGCCCGCGAAAGGCGTATAATACCCGACTAAATTACTCTGGTATTCAATCGCAGGCACTGATCTATGAGCCAAGCCGAACTGGACAAGCTGATTCGCTCCAACTACGAGGCCGGTTTCACCACCACGGTGGACGCCGAGACCCTGCCCCCGGGCCTGAGCGAGGACGTCATCCGCTTCCTGTCTGCCAAGAAGGAAGAGCCGGAATGGATGCTGGAATGGCGACTGGAAAGCTACC
Source organism: Alcanivorax sp. (assembly GCF_017794965.1). Taxonomy (NCBI): domain Bacteria; kingdom Pseudomonadati; phylum Pseudomonadota; class Gammaproteobacteria; order Oceanospirillales; family Alcanivoracaceae; genus Alcanivorax; species Alcanivorax sp. The sequence continues at coordinate 891,441 of NZ_CP051240.1, read as the reverse complement.
GCAAGTGGCAGGAAATGCCCTCTCCGGGCTGGGCACATCTGTCCCATCCGCCCATCGATTTCAATGAGGTGTCCTACTATTCCAAGCCGAAGAGCCTGGACGACGCCCCCAAGAGCCTGGATGAGGTAGACCCGGAACTACTGGCCACCTATGAAAAGCTGGGCATCCCCCTGCACGAGCAGGAAATGCTGGCCGGCGTAGCCGTGGACGTGGTGTTCGATTCCTCTTCGGTATTTACCACCTTCAAAGAGAAGCTGGCGGAAGCCGGGGTGATCTTCTGCTCCATCTCCGAGGCCATCAAGGAGCACCCGGAGCTGATCCGCAAGTACCTGGGCTCTGTGGTCCCTCAGGGTGACAACTTCTATGCGGCCCTGAACAGCGCGGTGTTCTCCGACGGTTCCTTTGTTTACATCCCCAAGGGCGTACGCTGCCCCATGGAGCTGTCCACCTACTTCCGCATCAACGAAGCCAATACCGGCCAGTTCGAGCGCACCCTGATCGTGGCCGACGAAGGTAGCTACGTGAGCTACCTGGAAGGGTGCACCGCGCCCCAGCGGGACGAGAACCAGCTGCACGCCGCCGTGGTCGAGCTGGTGGCCCTGCCCGGTGCCGAAATCAAGTACTCCACGGTCCAGAACTGGTACCCCGGTGACGAGAACGGCAAGGGTGGCATCTACAACTTTGTGACCAAGCGCGGCGTGGCCCACGACAACAGCAAGATCAGCTGGACCCAGGTGGAAACCGGCTCCGCCATCACCTGGAAGTACCCCTCTGTGATCCTGCGTGGCGACAACAGCATCGGCGAGTTCTACTCGGTGGCCCTGACCCGCCACATGCAGCAGGCGGACACCGGCACCAAGATGATCCACCTGGGCAAGAACACCAAGAGCACCATCATATCCAAGGGCATTTCTGCAGCACGCAGCCAGAATGCCTACCGGGGCCTGGTACGCATCAGCCCGCGGGCGGAAAACGCGCGCAACTTTACCCAGTGCGACTCCCTGCTGCTGGGCGATCAGTGCGGCGCGCACACCTTCCCGTACATCGAGTCGAAGAACCCCACGGCCACCATTGAGCACGAGGCCACCACCTCCAAGGTGAGTGATGACCAGATGTTCCTGTGTCGCCAGCGTGGCATCGACCCGGAGAAAGCCGTATCCATGATCGTGAACGGCTTCTGTAAAGAGGTGTTCAAGGAACTGCCCATGGAGTTCGCCGTGGAAGCCGGCAAGCTGCTGGAAGTGAGCCTGGAAGGCGCGGTGGGCTAACACCCGAGACCAACTACGCCGTAGGAGCTTGCCTGCAAGCGATCGATCTTGCTCAAATCGCTTGCAGGCAAGCTCCCACAGCAACCCTGAATCAACCCGGTGCCGGACTCCCGGCCCAATCGAAAGGCGCATCAAAACATGCTGGAAATTCGTGATCTTCACGCCTCCGTGGCGGACAAGCCGATTCTCAAGGGCCTGAACCTGACCGTGAACCCGGGCGAGGTGCACGCCATCATGGGCCCCAACGGCTCCGGCAAATCCACCCTGGCCAACGTGCTGTCCGGCCGTGACAACTACGAAATCACCGGTGGCGAAGCCCTGTTCGAAGGCAAGAGCCTGGCGGACATGGAACCGGAAGAGCGCGCCCAGGCGGGCCTGTTCCTGGCGTTCCAGTACCCGGTGGAAATCCCCGGTGTCTCCAACATGGAATTCCTCAAGGCGGCACTGGAATCCGTGCGCGGCGCCCAGGGCAAGGAAGAGTGGGATTCGGTCACCTTGCTTCGCCAGGCCCGGGCTGCCTGCAAGCAGGTCAGCCTGGATGCCAGCTTCCTCAAGCGTGGCGTCAACGAGGGCTTCTCCGGTGGCGAGAAGAAGCGCAACGAAATCATGCAGATGATGCTGATGGAGCCCAAGCTGGCACTGCTCGACGAGACGGATTCCGGCCTCGACATCGACGCCCTGCAAGTGGTCGCCAAAGGGGTCAATTCCCTGCGCAGCCCGGAGCGCGGCATCGTGCTGGTCACCCATTACCAGCGCCTGCTGGACTACATCGTGCCGGACTTTGTACACGTGCTGTACAACGGCCAGATCATCAAGTCCGGCGGCAAGGAACTGGCACTGGAACTGGAACAGAAAGGCTACGGCTGGCTCACCGGCGAGGAAGAATCTGCATGAGCTTAACCTCCTCAAACCTGGCTCTCGACCTGAAAACCCAGACCCTGGCCAGCGCCCGCCGTCTGGCCGGTGACGGTGCAGACCTGGGCGAGCTGGAGGCGGTCGACTTTCCTGAGCGCAAGACCGAGCGCTGGAAGTACACCTCTCTGCATGCCCTGGCTGACGGGCACCTGAATGGCATTGCCAACGGCGAACTGAGCAGCCCCCTGCCCGCCCTGAGCGAATACGTGGTCACCCTCACCAATGGCGAGCTGACCGGCAGCACCCTGCCCGCTGGCGTCAACCTGCATCATGACAGTCCCGCCGTGAACGGACTGGATACTCCGTTTGCGCTCTACAACAGCGCTGTGGCCCGTCCTGTCGTGCTGGAAGTGGCCGCCAATACCCGTATCGAGCAGCCGATCCACGTGCAGATTCAGTCTGCCAGCGACGCACCGGCGCACTGCAACCCCCGCGTGATCGTCAAGCTCAACACGGGCGCTGAAGCCACCGTGATCGAGCATGTCCACGCCGAAGGCCAGGCTTTGACCAACGCAGTCACCGCACTGATCACCGCCGACAACGCCCAGCTGACCCATTACCGCCTGCAGGGGGAGCAGGCCTCCACCCTGTACATCGGCACCCTGGTGATCGACCAGCAGGGCGTGAGCACGGTGAACAGCTACCAATTGATGACCGGTAACCGCCTGCGTCGTAACGATGTCCACGCCCTGGTGGGCAAAAGCGGCGCCGAACTGAACATGAAAGGCATCTTCGTGGTGCGCGACAAGAGCCACGTGGACAACCAGATGTGTGTGGAACATGCGGTGCCCAACTGCCAGTCCGACCAGAACTTCAAGGGTCTGGCCGGCGAAAGTGGCAAGGCCGTATTCAACGGCCGTATTCACATCCACCCCGGCGCCAGTGGCACCAACGCCGAACTGTCCAACAAGAATCTGCTGCTCAATGCCGGTGCGGAGATCAACACCAAGCCGGAGCTGGAGATCTACAACGACGACGTTAAGTGTGCCCATGGCACCACCGTCGGCCAGCTGGATGCCACCCAGCAGTTCTACCTGCAATCGCGCGGCATCCCGGCGGCAGAAGCCAAGCGCATGCTGAGCCTGGGCTTCGTCAACGAACTGCTGATGGCCCTGCCCCACGAGAAAGTGGCGGAATGGGCCCAGCCCTGGCTGGAAGCCGAGCTGACCCACGCCAGCCCGGCGGGAGATGCGGCGGCATGACCGTGAAGGCACTGGATATCAACGCCCTGCGCGCCCAGTTTCCGATTCTGGACCAGCAGGTCAACGGCAAGCCGCTGGTCTATCTGGATAATGGCGCCACCACCCAAAAACCGGTGGCGGTACTGGACGCCCTGCAGAATTACTACCGTGGCGTGAATTCCAATGTGCACCGTGGTGCCCACTACCTGAGTGACGAAGCCACCGGCCAGTTCGAGGGTGCACGCCAAACCGTGGCGGACTTCCTCAACGCCAGCCGGGAAGAAATTCTCTGGACCAAGGGCACCACCGAATCCATCAACATCGTTGCCCAGTGCGTGGCCCGCGAGCGCCTCCAGCCCGGCGACGAGGTACTGATCGGCACCAGTGAACACCATGCCAACATCGTGCCCTGGCAACAGGCCTGCGAAGCCACCGGCGCCACCCTCAAGGTGATCCCGCTACGTGACGATTGCAGCCTGAATCTGGACGCTTTCGAGCAGCTGCTCAGCGAAAAAACCAAAATCTTCGCCATCGGCCATGCCAGCAATGCGCTGGGCACCCTGAACCCGGTGAAGGACATGGTTGCCCGCGCAAAAGCGGTGGGCGCCATCACCCTGATCGACGGCGCCCAGGCCGTGGCCCACTTCCCGGTGGATGTGCAGGACCTGGACGTGGATTTCTACGCCTTTTCCGGCCACAAGCTGTTCGGCCCCACCGGCATCGGCGTGCTCTATGGTCGCCGCGCACTGCTGGAGGCCATGCCGCCCTACCAGACCGGTGGCGAAATGATCGAAGTGGTCACCTTCGAGAAGAGCACCTGGAACCAGCTGCCCTACAAGTTCGAGGCTGGCACCCCCAACATTGCCGGGGCAATCGGTCTTGGCGCCGCCATCAACTGGCTCAATACCCAGGATCGCCCTGCCCTTGAAGCCCATGAAAACGCGCTGTTGGCCCGGGCCACAGAAAAGGCAGAGGCTTTCGATGGCTTGAAAATCATCGGCACCGCCGCCAACAAGGTAAGTGTATTGTCCTTCCTGCTGGAGGGCGGTCACCCGGCGGATGTGGGCATGCTGCTGGACAAGCAGGGCGTGGCAGTACGCACCGGCCATCACTGCACCATGCCGTTGATGGATTCGCTCGGTATTCCGGGCACTGTGCGTGCCTCGTTCTCGATTTATAATACCCTTGATGAGGTGGATCGCCTGTTCGAGGCACTGGAGAAGGTGAAAACCTTCCTGTAACCCCGGACGCCGGACGCCGGACGCCGGAGCACGATCCCACATTGGTTTTCAGCGTCAAGCGTCAGGCATCAAGCATCTGGCGTTTTGGCAAGGTAGGTAATTCATGACAGTTCAGACATTTACTCCCGGTCAAATCACCATCCACCTGACCGAAGCAGCCAATAAACAGGCGCTGCGTGAAATCGCCCGCGCCAATGCCGCCGGCATCCGTCTGGACCTGGACGAATCCGGCTGCTCCGGGTTCATGTACGTGCTTGAATTCGTGGAAGAGGCCAAAGATGGCGACCAGTTGTTCGTCATCGACGACGTGAACCTGTACGTGCCGGAAAAGTGGCTGCCCATGCTCAACGGCCTGGTCATCGATTACGTCACCGAAGGCGTCAACAGCCTGTTCAAGTTCCGCAACCCCAACGCCACCGGCGAATGCGGCTGCGGCGAGAGCTTTACCGTCGAAGAGGTATAACTTGGCAGAGCAAAGAACGGTTGTCGTCTCCCGTGATGTCCCGGCCCGCAAGGTGCCGGACGGCACCCGTATTACCATCCCCAAGAACAGCTTCGTGAACCTGCGCCAGGCCCTGGGTGGCACCTACACGGTGACTATCAACGGTAACATGGCGCGCATTGACGGCACCGACGCCGATGCCATCGGCCAGCAGCCGCTGGAACTGAACTTCGCCCCCGCCAATGAGGACGGCAGCGTGCGCCAGGAAGACCTGGACAATACCCTGCAGACCATCTTCGACCCGGAAATCCCGGTGAGCATCAAGGAGCTGGGGCTGGTCTACGGCTGTGACGTGATCCGCCGTGACGGCGAGAACGTGGTCCAGGTCCGCATGACCCTCACCGCCCCCAACTGCGGCATGGGCCCGGTACTGGTGGGCGATGTTGAAGATCGCCTGGGCAAGGTGCCCAACGTGGACAAGGTGGAAGTGGCCCTGGTATTCGACCCGCCCTGGAGCCGCGAGATGATCAGTGAAGAAGCCCAGCTCGAACTGGGGATGTTCTGACAAGAGACGCTGCACGCTTCACGCAACATGCAGCACGCAAAACCCAGTAAACCTGCAGCCAGAGATAACGGAGTTCAACGACGTGTCATTTGATATTCGCAGCATCAAGCTTGGCAAGGATGTGACTGCCGAGGACATTGCCGAGGATCTGGAATTTCTGGATGACTGGGAAGAGCGTTATCGCTACATCATTGATCTGGGTAAACAGCTACCCGGCCTGCCCGATGAGCTGAAAACCGAAGACCGCTTTGTGCGGGGCTGCCAGAGCCAGGTGTGGCTGGAAACGGATTACGACAGTGATGCCGACACCCTGTATCTGGCCGTGGAGTCCGATGCGCTGATCGTGAAAGGGCTGGCGGCGATTGTTCTGTCTGCCCTGAACCAGCAATCCCCCAAGGCCATACACGACTATGATATGGACGGCTTCTTCGACCGTATCGATTTGCTCAGTCATCTGAGCCCCACCCGCGGCAACGGCCTGCGGGCCATGGTCGCCAAGATCAAGCACCAGGCCGAACAGCTCGCCGCCTGAGCCGTCAGACCACCTGACGCGCCGCCATCTCGTTGGCGCTGAACTGGAACACGAAGTGCACTGCACCCTGCTCGCCCGGCTCCGAGGCGAGCAGACTCAGCTCTTCATGAAACCAGCGGGCAATGCCCTTCACCGCTCCCGGAATCATCGCCCCCATATTGCGGCTGGACGCATAGCAAATCTCAACCAGCCCTTTGCCGCAGCGTTTGACCGTGATATTGGGCGCCTGCGCTGACGGGTCCTTGAGCCTGAGGATACGCTCATGGGTCTGCTGCAGATTGACGAGAAAACTGACCGCATCCGTATCAGGGGGAATCATGGCCTTGTAGAGCTGCATCAGCGGGGCAATCACCCACTCACCGAAATCCGCCAGCAGGTCATCACGTCGCAACCCGGTGGCAAGGGAGCCTCTGAATAACTCCTTGCATACTCAGTCTTTCAGGCTGGTTCGCCCCCTCGGCCAAGGTAAAGAGGGGCGCACTTTTGATGGCATGCTGGTTGCCTGTCGAAAAAGCGCAACAACGAGTGCGGGCCAGCCTGGAAGACCCGAAGGGCGCGGCCTGGAGCGCCCATCTGCTGCGCCTTGCCTCTCGGAAAGGGAACCACCCTGACCATCGAGACAAGACACAACAGCTGCACGCTCCAGGCCGCGCTGAGTACGCAAGGAGTTATTCAGAGGCTCCCAAGCTCCGCCGCATTCAGCAGCGCCTCCATTTCTTCATCGGGATAGATGGAAACCGGCATATAGGTCTTGCCTTTCAAGCCGGCATCTTCCACCACATGCCGCCAGATATCCTCCCCCAGGGCGGTATCCAGATAACGCTTGAAGCTGGAAACAATGGCACCGTGCATGATCTCACCCTCCTGGCCTACCTCTGCATCCCAGCAAGAGGCATACCCGGAAAATGACCATTCAGCCGATACAGGGCACCGCTGACGGCCTGTTTTGCCAGGTGAAACACATCGCCATGACTGCCAACGTCACAAAGTGCTTGGCACGGTCGTTTCTGCCCGTCACTGGTCCTGCGGGCAAGGAAGGGCGTCAGGCCGCACCGCGCAATCGACGCACCGCATCGAGGACATTCTCGATCGCCCGGTCAATATCCGCCTCGGAAGTAAAACGCCCCACCGAGAAACGAATGGAGCCATGGGCCAGATCATCCGACACGCCCATGGCCTTGAGCACATAGGACGGCTCCAGGGAGGCGGAGGTACAAGCGGAGCCGGACGATACCGCCACCTGATTCATGGCAGTGATCAGCATCTCCCCATCCACGCCGGCAAAGGCCACATTCAGATGGCCCGGCAGACGCGGACTGTCTCCGCCATTAATGGCCACATCATCCAGTGCACGGATCCCTTGCCAAAGGCGATCGCGCAAACCGGCAATCCGCCCCCCTTCTTCCTCACACTGATCCACTGCCAGCATGAACGCCTCTCCCATGCCGACAATCTGATGGGTAGGCAGGGTACCGGAACGCATGCCGCGCTCATGCCCACCACCGTGGATCTGCGCGGACACCTTCACCTCCGGCGCCCGGCGCACATACAAAGCGCCTACGCCCTTGGGCCCGTAGACCTTGTGAGCACACACTGACACCAGATCCACCGGCATCACCTGCACATCCAGCGGCAGCTTGCCCACCGTCTGGGCGGCATCGGTATGGAACAAGACCCCACGCTCACGGCACAGAGCGCCAATGGTCTGGATATCGTTGATCACCCCGGTTTCATTATTGGCATGCATGATCGACACCAGCACGGTGTCATCCCGCAGCGCCGCCGCGACCGCCTCAGGCGCAATACGGCCATCGTCCCCCGGCATGACGTAACTCACCGCATGACCCTGTTGCTCCAGCCATTTGCAGGCATCCAGCACCGCCTTGTGCTCTGTGGCACTGGTAATGACATGGCCGCCACCACGGGCTTCGATCACTCCCTTGATCGCCAGATTGTTGGCTTCAGTAGCCCCGCTGGTCCAGACGATCTCGCGGGGATCCGCATTCAACACATCGGCCACCTGGCGGCGAGCGGTTTCCACCGCCTCCTCGGCCAGCCAGCCATAAAGATGACTGCGGGAAGCCGGGTTGGCGAAGGTCCCCTCCGGGCCGAGATGACGGACCATCACGTCCACCACGGCCGGATCCACCGGCGTGGTAGCAGCGTAATCAAGATAAACAGCTTGGCTCATGGCGATGAAAGAAACCGGTTGTGTATGGAAATGAAGGCGGAAATGATCGGGGAATTATAGGGGGCAATGTAGCGTTGAGCGAATCAGCCAGTCAGGTCGGACGTCTGACGTCGGAAGTCTGACGCTGAACCCAAAACCAACAGATCTTGTTCCTTGTCGTCCGACGTCAGACCTCAGACGTCCCTCCGTCTTCTACAGGCTACTCACGGACAACCGCTGGTGACGGTCCTGACGCTCGGAGATCTGCTTGACCTCCTGTCGTGCAACCAGTTCACCCAGGGTAATGCCGCCCAGAAAACTCTGAATCTGGTCGGAAAGATCGCACCACAGATGATGGGTCAGGCAGGTATCACCTTCCTGGCAATCGCCGTGGCCGCCACAACGGGTGGCATCCACCGGCTCGTCCACGGCGGAAATCACCGACGCCACATCGATATCGTCGCTGGCCCGGCTCAACTGATAGCCCCCACCGGGGCCCCGCACGCTGTTTACCAACCCGTTACGGCGCAGTTTGGCAAACAGCTGCTCCAGATAGGAAATGGAAATACCCTGACGATCCGAAATGTCCGCCAGCGACACCGGGCCGGCTGCAGCATGCAGGGAAAGATCCAGCATCGCCGTCACCGCATAACGGCCCTTGGTAGTCAGTCGCATATCCACACCCTTTTTATGTGTATTACAGGTTGAAGCCTAATAATCCCGACCATTTCAGTCAAGTATTAGCATCACAATAATGACAATGATTCTCAATTAAGACAAGCAAATCGCAAAACGTTCCCCATGTCGAGCCAGCCTGGCTAAACATTGTCCAGCTGAACCGGTAAAGCTTGACACCTGCACCCACCTCGCGGAAAATTCGCGGCCTCGAATGGCAAGGTAGCTCAGCTGGTTAGAGCACAGCACTCATAATGCTGGGGTCGGCGGTTCAAGTCCGCCCCTTGCTACCAAACGATGAAAAAAGGGCTGGAGAGTGATCTCCAGCCCTTTTTTTGTGCCGCTTCGCGGCGGCTGCACGCTTCATGCATCACGCAACATGCCAAAGCGGCAAGCTACAAGCTGCAACACGGGGCGTGGCTTCTGCCAAACGAGCCCCGCCCCACTCCGCGCAGGCAGCCCTGAGTGCAGGAGCACCACTTGAGGGGCGAATCCGGCATCGCCCTCCTTGCACCAGACTCCTCGCGCACGATGCAAGACCAGACGCCACCGTTCGACTTCTTTGCCATATAAACACACCTCATTAGGTTGTAGTGAGGTGTCTACTTTTCTTGCGGAGGTTGGACAGTTAACGCCCGCCTCAGCCGCCGAATGTCGGCTTGCAGGCCCTTGTTATGCTCTAGTCCTCTCACGGACACAGAAGCGTATCGAAGTGTAGAATCAACTGAGTTGCGTAGTCCTCGCCTATTGGCACGGAAATCCACTCGTAGTTGTTTATTGTGTATGCGTTGGCCTTATCGGCCGCGACCCATTCATCAACACCGACAGCTCCGTTCTTTACATCTCCATGCACCGTCAACCCAATCGGCGCGACATACTTTCTGTCTTTAACTGCAATGCTACAATTTCCTTCACGTATCGCAGCCTCCGCGGAAGGCTTTGAGTAATACTCAGAGGTGGTAGCTTTTGGGAAACTCTCACCAAACTGCGCGGGGCTCATTGAGGTGGCGCATCCGGAGACTAGCGCCACCAGGCTTGTAGCCATAATTAATCTTCTCACGCCAACCCTCTCTGACAATTACGAGCCTTGTAAACATAACGCCCGGCACACGCGCCGGTTTGGAGCCGCGAAGCGGCGGAAAAGCGGTCGCCGTGATGCCGCTTGTTAGTGCCCATACACCTAGTCATCAGGGTATTCGGATAGATAAAGCTTTATTCCAAGCTTTGCCATGATGGACATGGCGCGAACACTTAAAATTGCACCGCCACCAAGAGCGTTTTCGCGCATACTGAATCCGATGTCCGCAATGTAGTCCGCTGGAGGCAAACTCTCCTCTTGTTCCACCAGCCATTCCTCTAGGCAACGTATTTGAGAGGGCAGCTCCCAGTCACCTGCTGCCAGCTTGGCTATGTTCACGTTGTCAGATTCACGCTTGATGTAAATAGGCAAAGACAACTCCATTGAGCACTAACAGTTTATTCAATTGCAGATGCGATATAACACTTTGCTGTATATCCCCGATCCACTCCCACTCAAGAATCACATGAGACCGACTACCTATCAGTGACTTACCCTACAATCAGGAATCACTCTCAACAGACTTTTCTTGAACTTGCGTGTTGAACGGGAATTTTTACTCGGACTTTTCTTGCATCCGCTTTTCTAAAAAATCACCTTATCTCAATCACTTAAAAATTTATGTAAGCCATAACCTACAAGATCAACTTGCGCGCTGATGAAAACGGCCGGAGTCCGCTGACTTCGCCCCTGTTGGTGAAGAGGTAAAGGAAAAAGAAAGGACAAGGGCACGCCCCCCCCTCACTGAAAAAACGCCGGGAAAGCTCTCTTGACTCAGACCTGCCATAAACACCACTCAGGTCTTGATCACCCGCCCCAACTTTTCACTATCTTCAAAACTCACTCCCGCTTCACTAGCAAAGTGCCGCCATTGCTCGACAGCGCGCATCACATCCTTTGCTGCCGCTTCGACTTTGGGTCTGGGTAATTTGAAGATACGGCCATCTTCCAGGGCTTCCGTGGGCGAGGGAGGCCAGGGCTGGTACTGGTAGCCGGCGGCGTGGTGGGTATTGAGGGTGAGACTGGGTACCAGATCATAGGCTGGGGCCAGGTGATAGCCTTTTGGGCCATGCATGAAACTGAAATTACGCTCGTGGTCATCGGTGTTGTTGATGGCACGATTGAAGAGCATCAATTTGAGCAGCTGTATCAGGTCTTGTTCTACGCGGCAGGAATATTTCCGGATCAACTCGCTGACATGGTCGTAGCGGAAGGCATGCCCAGGATCCAGTTGTGACTGGGGCTCCTTGAGCAGTCCGTTGGCGGTGATCAGGTGCTTTCTGGTGTCGCCGTCTATGTCGAAGCGATCCAGCAACAGCACTTCGCGACCATTGATTCCCGTGATGACCTTCCCATCCAGCATGGTGATGCCTGCAGCCTGCGCCATTTTCAGACAGGCCAGTTCCACTCTGGCATTGTTGTAGCTGTCCTGGGTGAAGCGGTTGAACTTGGCCAGATAGTGGCCGTGAGCATCAAACAGCAGGGCCTTGGGCCGGGCACCGCCCACACCAGTACCGGCGTTGGCCAGATAGAGCAGGCTCATTTCGTCCAGGTCCACTTGACCGTGGTCCAACTGGTCCAGTTGTTGGGCCGCCTGCTCTGCTGCCTGCAGATACTCAAGAGCGTAACCGCCGTCGAAGTGTGGCACCCCGCCCTGCTCCACGATGGAAACGGCACCAATCCTGCTATTGCCCAACAGGGAGAGGGTATCAATCGCGCTGTTGGCGTTGAGCTTTTTGTGGTCGCGATACAGCGCCAACTGCACCAGCACCTTGCGACCCCAGTCATCCGGCAGGTAATCGTCGAGAATCGCCGGGCAGGCGCCCCGGTGGCAGGCAAATTCAAACGTACCTGAGCGAAGAGGAAGCTGTGCCGGGTCAATGGAAAAGGCTCCGGAACCATCCAGGTATTCGGAACGGTAGCGAAACCCTACCTCGCTGAGGCTGCCCGCCTCTTCCAGCAGTACCACCTCGGCAGCATGTACCAGCCCTGTCTCACGGGTATTGAGGTAGAGATCGTAGCGCTGTCTAGTCATCGAACAGGCTCCGTCTGGGCTTCAGCAGGTACTGGAATGGCTCGTCCAGGCCCAGCAATCTGGCTGCCTGCAGATATTTCCCCATGGAGACGCTGAGATCGCCCTTCTCCATCCGTTGCAGGGTTGCCCTGCCGACACCAATCCGTAATGCAAAGTCATCCAGGGTATCGTCAGGGTACGCTTTGCGCCTTGCTTCACGGAGGTTGCTGCCAATTTTCGCCAAGGTTTCCATACCGATAAATCTACTCATAAATGAGTAGAAATCAATCTATAAAGCAAAATATACTCAAATATGAGTAGACAGGCATTGCAACGACATCCTGCGCCTCAAGCAAAAGACCGGACACTCATCAAAAGCAGCGCCGGTCCGTATGCCTTCCAATCAGATCTTGTCGACTTTGACGCCCACTGCGGAGGTCATCTGAATGACCACTTCCGCGCCGACATGCTCCTCTTTCAACTCCACGTCGGGCCACACGGCAAATTGCTCCTCACTGCCATCAGGGAAGCGCAGTGTCGCGCTGTGCGCTTCAAGGTCCACCGCGGTGACCACGGCCACGATTTCATCCACCTCCGCAATCACGCCGGCGGGTTTCTGGCCTTTCTCGGCGGTCTCCATGAGCAAGGCGGCATCGGCCTGTGCGCCGCTGCCCGGCGGGCGGGCATAAACGACCATTTGCTCGTAAAACACCACGTGCACCTTGTCGCCCTTCTCTACCTGGTCCAGATTTTCCACCAGAGGTCCTACCGTCAGGGTAGTACTCTCACCCGTGCTGTCCTTGAGAGTCACTTCCCGGGTGTCGTGATCAATAGCGGTGACCTGCGCCACCAGATCCAGGCGACGCAATTGCGCGCTGCCCGGCTCGCCCTCATTGTGAATTTCCTCCGTCTGCAGTGACGGCTCGGGGAGCGCGTCATCCTCCGTGGTAGAGGCACAACCGGAAAGCCACAGTATCAAGGCCAATACTGCGAACGGGAATTGAAACTGAGAGGGGATACGCATTGCTTGAGACTCCTTGCCAAAAAAGATCCTTGTTGTGTGCCGCGCAGTGAAGCCGCAACGAACACGATAACGATAGCCTCCTACAGTCGGGACAAGGCGGCAATCAAAACCTGCTGCGCCCCCATTTCAGAGAAAGAAGATTATCTTGCCGCTGATACGTGAGGCAGCCATTTCCCCGCTGACACCGTCGAGACACACACCCCGGCAAGCCTCTCGATAACGTCTGATGCAGACACTTTCAGACAGCCTCGCCCCTCGGCAACAGTAAAAGAGGAGACGCAAGGAGTTATTCAGAGGCTCCCTAACCGGGGGTACGTCGTCCACCCGGCCTTTCACCCGGCACCGCCACGCAAACATCACCACAGACTTCATTTTGAGATCTTTGACGGGGGTTGTGTCAAACCCACGCCCACTCAGCGCTGAAACCAGTAGTCAAACCCGAGGGTATAGGCTTCTACCTCCACATCATCAAGTTCATACCAGTCCACGCTGCCCCGAAAACGCAGGTTATCGAGGCCGTAGCGGAATCCCAGGCCGTAGTGGGGATCCAGGCCGTCTTCGTCCCTGGCACCACGCACTTTCGCATCCCAGCCCAGAACGCCGGTTCGAACAAACAGGTCGGTGCCCGTCGCCACCCGGGCAACCCCGACAACGGCGGCCTCAAGGCCACCCACGCTGAGATTGTCGTCCGGGCCATAGCGACCCAACCAGACGGGACCCGCCTCAAGTCCGGCGGAAAAGGAAGAAGGATTGAAGTCGAACTGCATCCCTGCAAGCAGTGAAAAGGTGGAGTCCGTGGTGTCGATGCCCGAGGGCAAATCCGGATAGTCGAAATCTGTCCAGCCACCCTTGAACACGCCGTACCAGGTGGGCGCCGCCAAGGCTGGCAAAGAAAGGCTGAACAGCAATGCAGCCCAGGCCAGGGCAATTGGCACACCTTGTCTCATCAGTCGCTTCCTGCGATCAACTCGGTCCTGCCCTGACCGTAGCACGCTTGTCCTGCGGCAATGTATTACACCCGGGGAGTATTACCGAGCAACCACAACCAAGCCGTTGCGGTAAGCCTCATGACTGTGGAGACGGGAGCCACGGGTCAGCCGGCAAGCCGGGGCGGAATCAGGGCCGAATGACAAAATAGTAATCGCCGCTGAGTTTCAGACGCAGGCAACCCTGGGGGTCGGGCTGGTCTGTTTCCCATTCCACATCCTGCACACCCAGATCAAAGGCGGCGGTGTTGCGGGCGATGGATTTCAGGCGCTCAAGATCATTTGACTCGGTAATCAGAACAGGAGGAATCGGCGTAGCGGTACCAAGGTGCTCGCGAAACAGTTTCATCGTCTCTCTCCATAGCGCATGCCAGAACCGTTACCCGGTTCTGGCGACGGCCACTGCATCGTTGGCAGTGGCATTGTCCTTATTGCTATTGGCTTGCCGGGCCATGATGGCGGAACGCAAACGGGGATCCGACCGGCACGGTTAGCTTTTCTGCTCCTTCTTTTGGTACTGAATTTCAACCTTTCCCGCAATTGTCCACTTTTCTCATATTCAATTACTGAGTAGCACTGAGTTCTTCAGCGCAGGGGCCACCACCGGAGCGGTTTTCTATTCTTATCAGTCGCTTGGAAGGGAAGAAAAAAGGATTAGCCAGGAACGGTTGCCCGGCTACCACCAGGGAAAGGCCGGCACCAGGCGATGAACGGCGTTTCAGAATGGGCCCAGCCTGCGAAGAACGCCTTCGGCGGGTGATTCGGCGATACGTTAGCCCCGGTGTGCGAACCAACAGCCAGAACAGACACGGGGCAAACCTGACAGGCACCCGGACCGCAAAAGCCCGGGTTCCTCCCACTGCTGTCCCACAGTTTGACTTAGGGAGCCTCTAAATAACTCCTTGCGTACTCAGCGTGACCTGGATCGTGCAGCTGTTGTGTCTTGTCTCGACGGTCAGGGTGGCTCCCTTTCCGAGAGGCAAGGCGCAGCAGATGTGCGCTCCAGGCCGCGCCTTTATGCCCGAACGGGTGCTCTCGGGTCTTCCAGGCTGGCCCGCACTCGTTGTTGCGCTTTTTCGATGGATGGACATACACCTTCAAAAGCGCGCCCCTCTTTACCTTTGCCGAGGGGGCAAACCAGCCTGAAAGACTGAGCATGCAAGGAGTTATTCAGAGGCTCCTTAGCGAAGTCCGAAACCCGCCAGGCTGGCAAGCCGGCGGGTTGCTCTGTTTAGGGGAACAGGATTTAACCGCCGCATTTTGACGCTCGCAGATGCCTTGCTCGTGGGAGCCTGCTTGCAGGCGAATTTTGGTGCGGCAAGGGCTATTCGCTTGCAAGCATACCCTGACGAGCACAGAGAGCTCCCACAAGAGAAAGCGCCTCCGCTTCCTCAGGACCTTCAGGAAACTGTGGGACAGCAGTGGGGTTCAGAGCATCACCAGATGGTTGGGCAGTTCGTTCTTATCGCGGGTCGCAGGCACATGGGTGGCCAGCTTGTCGCCGCAGGCCGCCACACACTGCTGAAAGCCCTCTGCCATCTGTCCCGCTTTTACCCGGGCAATAAACGCATCCACGATGGCCTGCCACTGGGTATCATCCACATGCCGGGCAATGCCCTGATCCGCAAGAATTTCCACATAATGCTCGGCCTCACTGACGAAAATCAGCAAACCGGTATCGCCACGGGTGTGGTGAAGCCCCTGTTCCAGGAAGGCGCTGCGTGCCAGGCTCGCCGCGCGCTGGCGCTGCAGGGAGCGGGGTACCAGGCGGAACTGAATGGGCCTGAATCGGAACAGCACCGCCAGCCCCAGCAACACGCCCCACTGCAACATCAACGCTTCCAGCGATGTCAGCCAGTGCGGGATGAACAATAGCGCAGCCGGCACCAGCAGAGACAACAGCGCAGCCCACAGGGTGGTGATGTAACGATAGTCGTCCGCTTGCCCCGCCAGCACGGTGACCAGTTCAGCGTCAGTGCGCTTTTCCTGCTCAGTGATAGCTGCAGCAAGATCTGCCTGGGCCTGTTTATCCAATAACATCACCAACCTCCTGAGGCGCCACCGCCACCAAAGCCGCCACCACCGCCGCCGAAGCCGCCGCCACCAAAACCGCCACCGCCGAAGCCACCACCGCCCATGGGCATGGGCAGGAACATGAAGCCCCCGCGGCGACCACCGCGACCGCCACCGCCCCCGAAGGAGAGCAGGAAGGTCAGCACAATCATCACACCGAGGATACCCAGGGCCTTGAGGCCAGAGGGTTTCTGACGGGCCTGGCGGGTACCCGCATACTCACCCTTGATGGCAGCCTGAATGGCCGTGACACCCGCCTGGATACCACCATAGAACTGCCCCTGACGGAACGCGGGAAGGATTTCCTGCTGGATAATGATGCTGGACAGGGCATCGGTGAGCGCCCCTTCCAGACCATAACCCACCTCGATGCGCACCTTGCGGTCGTTGGGCGCGACGATCAGCAACACGCCGTTGTCGTTATCCTTGCTGCCAATACCCCAGTGACGGCCCAGCTGGTAACCGTAGTCGGCAATGTCATACCCCTGCAGATCGGACAGGGTAACCACCACCACCTGATTGGACGTATTCTGCTCCGCCGAGGCAAGCGTGCCACTCAGGCTCTGCACCTGGGCCGGCGTCAGCAGACCGGCCTGGTCCACCACCCGGCCGGTCAGCTCAGGGAAATCAGGCGCCGCCCACAGGGGCCGCGCCAGCAACAACAGGGCCAGTATCAGAAAGCGCATCATTCGAAGCTGACAGCCGGCGCCTCGTCGGCCCCTTCCGACGTGGCTTCATAGGTGTCACGCACTTCCATCTCGCTATACAGGAAGCTGTGCCAGAGGCGGCCCGGGAAGGTACGAATTTCGGTGTTGTACTGCTGCACGGCGGCGATGTAATCCCGGCGCGCCACGCTGATGCGGTTTTCGGTGCCTTCCAGCTGGGATTGCAGGGCCAGAAAATTCTGGTTGGCCTTCAGATCCGGGTAACGCTCTGCCACTACCATCAGGCGTTGCAGGGCGGAACCGAGCTGGCGCTGGGCCTGCTCGAACTGCTGCAACTTTTCCGGGTTATCCAGCATGTTGCCATCCACCTGGATGGAACCCACCTTGGCACGGGCTTCGGTCACATCTACCAGTACTTCCTGCTCGTGGGCGGCATACCCCTTCACGGTATTGACCAGATTGGGAATCAGGTCTGCACGGCGCTGATACTGGTTTTCCACCTGGCTCCAGGCGGCTTTTACCTGCTCGTCGTAGGTGGGGATATTATTGATCCCGCAGCCACTCAACCAGCCCGCCAGCATTACCAGCACAAAACTACGCCACAGTGTCATTACCTTGTTCTCCATTAATGTATTCGGAATCTTCCAGCCAGATTGACAGCGGTTGCCGACGTTTTTCTTCTCGCAGCGCCGCCAGCAATTTGTCCTTGTTGGCCCGGCTCAGCCGTTTCAAACCAGCTTCCAGCTGGCTGGCCGTTGAACGATCGCCACCGGGCACCAGTAATATCGGCACCACCGGACGCCGCACCCGGGTATATCGTGCGCCTTTCGGGCTGTGATTATGCTCGTAAAAGCGGCGAGCCGGCTCGGTACAGATACCGGTATAAAGAGACCGGTCCGCACACCTCACCATGTACACCCACCACTGTTGCATGCTTTTACATCTGCCTTTGAAATCATTGCTATGATGCCAGAGCTAATTCAGACAACAAGGATGAAAATATGGTTACCTACCTCTACTGGTTTTTGGTCGCAGCTCTGGTGATTGGTGCCCTGTTCGGCATTGGCGTGCGCATGGAGAAATGGAAGCCAGCGATCATTGTTGCCGCCATCATCTGGCTGGTCGCCACCCTGGCCTATTATTTCTGGCTGCAGCAGGTGTTCGTGAAGCGCTTTGGCGGCACCATGAGCATTACCATTCCTGAAGGCCACTACCACCTCAACGCCACCTGGAAGGAAGACAACCTGTGGATCGAGGACTATGACCCGGAAACCGGTGACTGCATCTTCCGCGAGTATTCCCGCGGCAATATGCTGCAGGGCAAGGTGGTCCTGAAAAACTGCAACCCGCTGGGCGCGGAAAGGCTGCCAGAGGCCGCGGCCGCCACCCGGTAATCGGCGCTTTGGCCTTCCCCTGCTCCGGTGTTGGCGCTACCCTTCAGCGCTTGTCCAGACGACCAACACCGGAACAGGATCCACCTCATGAGCAATTCCGTCGAAACCCTGCTGTTTGCCCTGAATCTGATGCCCGAAGTGGTTGCCTTTGAGCAGGTACAGGAAGTCATCGCAGAACACTATGACTACACCCCGACCCGGTTCACCAACGGCAGCGGCGAGGACATGGTGGTGAATGAGGCGGGTACCAATGAGGGCTCCTGCAAGATCTTCGCCTTCGCCAAGCTGCACCAGCTCAACGATGAGCAGACCCTGGCCTGCTTTGGCCATTTCTTCCGTGACCATGTGCTGAGCAATCCGGAAGGCGATGATCACGCCAATATCCGCACTTTCATGCGCCACACCCTGGCCGACGTAAAGTTCGACGGCGAGGCACTCAAGCCCAAGGGGCGTTGATCTTCGCGCCCTGTTGACCGGGCCGGAGGAATAGTCAGGTTCTGCCATCAAAGGAGCGTCATTGTGATTCGCACCCTGAAAGCGATACTGCTAATCCTGCCCCTGGCCATTACCTTGCCGGCCATGGCCAGTGATTGCCCGGCCCTGTTCGATACCCAGGTGCGCAAGCTGCACTCCAAAGCCGAGCTGGATCTGTGTGACTTGACCCGGGGGCACACGACGCTGGTGGTGAATACCGCCAGCCGCTGTGGCTACACTGGCCAGTTCAAGGGCCTGGAAAATCTCTACCAGCGCTACAAGGATCAGGGACTGGTGATCATTGGTTTTCCGTCCGATGACTTCCGTCAGGAACTGGATGATGAAGCGGACACCGCCAAGGTCTGCTATATCAATTACGGCGTCACCTTCCCCATGGCGGCCACCAGCAAGGTGAAGGGGACAGAGGCCAACCCGGTATTCCGGGCACTGGCGGAAGCCACCGAGGCACCGGGCTGGAACTTCAACAAATTCCTGGTTTCCGCCGACGGCCAGTCGATCCAGCATTTCCCCGCAGCAGAGAAACCGCTGGGTGGCGCCCTGGAAGACGCGATCAAGGCAGCGTTACAAACTCCCACCCACGGGCAGTAGAAGCCCTGCCCGCAGGCTGCTATTGTCGATGGTTCCACTTTCAACCTGGGGTCAGTTCCGGTGAAGGTTCTCAACAGCAAAGAGCAGCAACGTCATCGCCTGGAGCGTGATATGCAACGCTTTCTGGAGAAAGGTGGATCCATCGAGGAAGTCCCCAGTGGCGTCAGTGGCGCCGATGCGGTCAGTGGCAAGGGTCACCAGACCGTGCTGTTCAATGGCCCTCGCCAGCCAGGCCGCACCGACCTCAGCCAGGTGGCGGCCACCATTGATGCCCGCAAGCACAAACCCAAACGCCAACGTCTCAACGCCCGCCCCCAGCGCAAACTGCTGTATGACGACTTTGGCGAACCGCTGCGCTGGGTATGGCAGGAATGAGGTTGCCGCCGGCCGCCTGATGCGTGACGCGCACAACCCCGAAAACACTTAATCACCGAGAGGAAAAGCAATGAAACGGCTTGGCCTGTTTATCCTGTTTCTGGTCATGGGCCAAAGCGCCTACGCTGCCGAGATCATCGAAACAGAAGTCACCCTGCCCGACGGGCTGGGCACCGGTGTCATGTACCTGAACGAAAAGCAGAAGGAACCTTCTGCCGGCGTCATCGTGGTACACGAATGGTGGGGATTGAACGAATATGCCCGCAATCGCGCCCGCATGCTGGCCAAGGAAGGCTTTGTTGCCCTGGCCGTGGACATGTACGGCACTGGCAAAGTAGCCACCCATCCCAAAGATGCCACCGCCTTCATGGAAGCCGCACTGGCGGAGCCGGAAAAGATGAATGCCCGCTTCGAAGCGGCCCGCCAGATGCTGCTCAAACAGCAGCAGGTGGATGCCAAACGGATCTACGCGATTGGTTACTGCTTTGGTGGTGCGGTGGTGCTGAACCAGGCCCGTCGGGGCGTGGATCTGGCCGGTGTGGCCAGCTTCCACGGCTCTCTGGGAACGGACTCGCCGGCGCAAGCGGGAGACATCAAGGCCAAGGTTTTGGTGGCCACTGGCCAGGCTGACCCCATGGTGCCCGCCGAGCAGGTCACCGGGTTTGTTTCCGAGATGACCACTGCCGGCGTAGATCTGCGCCTGCTCAGCTTCCCGGGGGTCCAGCACAGCTTCACCAATCCCGGCGCGGATGCCGTAGCCAAACGCTTCGAGTTGCCGCTGGGCTACGATGCCCATGCTGATCTGACCAGTTGGGACGCCCTGATGAATTTCATGACGGACTGATATGCACCGCATTGGGGCGCCTCAGTACGCAGCGCCCCAATGCAATGCGTTTTATTGTACTTTCGCGCCCTGACACTTCCGCCCACACTCCCAACTCCTTGTTTTCTCCCACTTTGTCAAAGTTGGCATCTGGCTTGCAGAATTCCTGTCGAGGAATCGAATGGCTTGCATGCCATCACGCACTCAACACAATTTGCGAAATAGGCAGCTAGGGTTCCGGTCTTCGTCCTGAAGATGTCTGGTCCGAGAGCTGGCGACCTTGTCTGACTTGCTTGGCAGAAGGTTACACGGCGGGACAAAAGCCCGGGAGAGCACGATGACAGCAGTGTCATTGGATTCCTCTCCGTCCGTAGCCAAGGAGGTCCGAGATGACCCATTCCGTACGCAAAACCGCTGCCGCCGCAGCACTTTCCCTGTTTGCCGCCCTCACCCCGGCCACCGTTATGGCCAAGGATTCATTCAGCGTTTGCTGGTCCATCTATGTGGGCTGGATGCCATGGGACTATGGCGCCCAGCAAGAGATCGTCGATAAATGGGCCGACAAATACGATATCGACATCGACGTAGTGCAAATCAACGACTACGTGGAATCCATCAATCAGTACACTGCCGGCGCCTATGACGGCTGCGCCATGACCAACATGGATGCGCTGACCATTCCCGCCGCCGGTGGGGTAGATTCCACCGCCCTGATCGTAGGGGACTTCTCCAACGGCAACGATGGTGTGGTCCTCAAGGGCACCGACAAGCTGGCTGACATCAAGGGCCAGAATGTGAACCTGGTCGAGTTGTCTGTCTCTCACTATCTGCTGGCACGGGCTCTCGACACAGTAGGGCTGAGCGAAAAAGACCTGACCGTGGTGAACACCTCTGATGCTGACATGGTGTCTGCCTACACCACCGATGACGTGACCGCAGTGGCCACCTGGAACCCGCTGCTGAGCGAAATCACCGCCATGCCGGACAGCCACAAGGTGTTCGACTCTTCCAAGATCCCCGGTGAAATCATCGATCTGATGGTGGTCAACACCGAGACCCTGAACGCCAACCCGGACTTCGGCAAGGCGCTCACCGGCGCCTGGTACGAAATCATGGCCACCATGTCCGCCGACGATGAAGCCGGCAAGGCGGCCCGCACTTTCATGGCCAAGGCCTCCGGTACTGATCTGGCCGGTTACGAAGCCCAGCTTGCCTCCACCCGCATGTTCTACAACGCCAGCGAAGCCGTGGAATTCGTCAATAGTGCAGAGCTGAAAGACACCATGCAGAAAGTGGCCGAATTCTCCTTTGACCATGGCCTGCTCGGTGAAGGCGCACCGGATGCCGGTTTTGTGGGTATCGAAACGCCAGCCGGCGTATTCGGCAGCGAAGGCAATGTGCAGCTGCGCTTTATCCCTGACTACATGGCCATGGCCGCGGAAGGAAAGCTCTGAACGCCTGACGCCAGATGCCCGACGCTTGACGCTGCTTAGCGGCTGGCGTCAGGCATCCAGTCTCTAAATCAACCGGGAATTGCCATGAAGAAACTGATCAACCGTCGCCCCGGCAATGCCATGAACTGGGCGTTGGGACTCTTGCCCTTCCTGCTGCTGATCATCGCCTACATGGTGGCGTCCGACGCACGACTGGCAGAGAACCCCAACGACAAGTTGCTGCCCGCCCTGGACAGTTTCGTTCAAGCCATCGACCGCATGGCCTTCGAACCCAGCAAGCGCAGCGGCGATTACCTTTTGTGGGCTGACACACTGGCCAGCCTGCAACGGCTTGCCATTGGTGTGGCCATCAGTGCATTGATCGCGGTGGTGGTGGGCATCGGCAACGGCACCATTCCGCTGATTCGTTCCACCTTTTCCCCATTGGTCACCGGGCTCTCGCTGGTGCCCCCCATGGCGATTCTGCCCGTGTTGTTCATCATCTTCGGACTGGGGGAACTGGCCAAGGTCATGCTGATCATTATTGGTATTACCCCCTTCATGATTCGCGACCTGCAACAGCGAGCCATGGAAATCCCCGCCGAGCAGATCATCAAGCTGCAGACCCTGGGCGCCAATACCTGGCAGATCGTCACTCGTCTGGTGTGGCCGCAGATAATGCCGCGACTGATCAGCGCCGTGCGACTGTCGCTGGGCCCGGCCTGGTTGTTCCTGATTGCCGCCGAAGCTATCGCAGCCACCGAAGGGCTGGGCTACCGGATCTTCCTGGTCCGGCGGTACCTGTCCATGGACGTGATCTTGCCCTACGTGGTGTGGATCACTCTGCTGGCGTTTGCCATCGACTTCATGCTTAGCCGCTATTCGCAATGGCGCTATCCCTGGTTCCACCAGCAAGGACATTAAGATGGCCATTATCGAACTGAAAAACCTGTGGAAGGAGTACGGTGATCAGGTCGTCCTGGAGCGGCTCAATGCCACCGTGCAGGAAGGTGAATTCATCACCATTGTCGGCGCCTCCGGCTGCGGAAAAACCACCTTCCTGAAACTGCTGCTTGGCACTGAAGAAGGCACCCGCGGCGAATTGCTGCTGGATGGAAAGCCGTTACCGGCGGAGCCAGACGAAAGCCGTGGGATCGTGTTCCAGCGCTATTCCGTGCTCAGCCACCTGACCGCGCTGGAAAACGTCATGCTCGGCGGTGAACTGGAAAGCAACCGCTGGCTGGGCGTTACGTTCGGCAAGAAGCGTCGCCAGCTTCGCAAGACCGCCCTCGACATGCTTGAGTCCGTGGGACTGGGTCAGGCCGCAGACAAATACCCCCATGAGCTTTCCGGTGGTATGCAGCAACGTCTTGCCCTGGCCCAGGCATTGATAAAGCGGCCTCGCATTCTGCTACTGGACGAACCGTTCGGTGCACTGGACCCGGGTATCCGTGCCGACATGCACAAGCTGGTGCTGAGCCTGTGGAAGCAACAGAAACTGACGGTGTTCATGATCACCCATGACATCACTGAAGGCTTCTATCTGGGCACCCGCCTGTGGGTCTTCGACAAACCCCGTCTTGATCCCCAGGCCCCCGGTGCCTACGGCGCGCGGGTCACCTATGACCTGCCCGTGGGCGATTGCGCCAACGGCACTCTGACCAATATCAATCAGACCGTGACACGAACCAGTCGCGTTCTTAACGACACCCTGTAACCCGTATCAAACAGCGGTAAGGACTTCACCATGAGCGAAAGCCTTTACACCACCACCCTGCCCGGCAGCGCCCACTGGTCGCTGCGGGTACGCCGCGGCATGCAGCTGCGCTTCACCGATCTGGAGGGTGGCGCCAACCTCTCCGTACTGATGTACAACCCCGAGATGCTTCTTGAGAAGTACAACGCCCCGGACAGCCTCAAGGGCCAACACACTTTCAAGCTGACCAAAGGCAACTGTCTTTATTCCGATATGGGTCGCGTATTTGCCTCCATCGTGGAAGACGATTTCGGCTGGCACGACACCGTGTGTGGCACCCTCAGTGAAAAGACCCTGAAAGAAAAATACGCCGTGCGCTCCTACCAGGATTGCCACAATGAATGGACCCTGAGTGGTGAACACAGCTTCCTGACCGAACTGGCCAAGTACGGTCTCACCGAACGGGACATGGCCGCTAACCTGAATCTGTTTTCCAAAGTGGCGGCGGATGATGAGGGCAACCTGGTGTTCGATCCTTCCGTGGCCCGCGCCGGTGCCAGCGTTACCCTGCGCTTCGAAATGGACACCCTGGTGATCCTGCACAGCTGCCCACACCCGCTGGATCCGGCGGAGGAATATCCCATGAAGCCGGTGCAGATCGAGATGCTGAAAGCCGCCCCCGTAACAGAGGATGATTTCTGCAAGAACTTCCGCCCGGAAAACGGCCGTGCGTTCGAAAACAATCGCCTCTACCACCTGGGATTGTAAGAAGCTGCAAGCCACAAGCTTCAAGCGACAAGGAAAGAAAAATGATCAAAGAAAGTTCACGACAACCAGATCAGGCCAGCTTTCGTGAAGTGGTGGCGGCCGGAGATTATTTTATCCGCACTATCAGCAAAGGCCAGACGGTTCGCCTGCTGGATCTGGAAGGCAACCAGGCTGCAGACACCCTTTTCTACAGCGCCGAAGATCCCGCCGAACGCTACAGCGCCATGGACACCATCCGCGAACAGGGCAATGTCTACCTCACCGCCGGCACCACGCTGATGACTAACCGCATGAACCCTTTGTTGGAAATCGTTGCTGACACTTGTGGCCGTCACGATACTCTGGGCGGCGCCTGTGCCACTGAAAGCAACACCGTGCGCTACGATCTGGAAAAGCGCTGCATGCATGCCTGCCGGGACAGCTGGATGCTGGCCGTCAATGAGCACCCGGAATTTCATCTGGCCAAGCAGGACATCACTCACAACATCAACTTCTTCATGAATGTGCCGGTGACTGCCGAGGGCGGGCTCACTTTCGAAGACGGCATTTCCGCGCCGGGCAAGTATGTGGAGCTGACCGCCTGCATGGATACAGTGATCCTGATTTCCAACTGCCCGCAGTTGAACAATCCCTGTAACGGCTACAACCCGACACCCATTGAAGTACTGATCTGGAACGATTGATCACCGCTCCTATACCCCGGGGACGACCTCGGCGGCCAAGGTTTTAATGACGGGACGACCCGTCTCCTGTCGAAGAGAGGCAGCCATGTTCAACAAGGTTCTGATTGCCAACCGCGGTGCCATTGCCACCCGTGTTACCCGAACGCTCAAGACCCTCGGCGTGAAAGCCGTGGCCGTCTTTGCCGAAGCCGACCGGGATTCCCTGCATGTGAATCACGCCGACGAGGCATTCTGTCTGGGTGAAGGTAGCGCCCGTGACACCTACTTGAATCAGGAAAAACTGTTTGCGTTGATGGAAGCCCATGGCGTGCAAGCGGTGCACCCCGGTTATGGCTTCCTCAGTGAAAATCCGGACTTTGTGAAAGGCTGTGAAGCCCGCGGCATTGCCTTTATCGGTCCAACCCCGGAACAGATGGATACCTTCGGGCTCAAGCACACCGCCCGGGCGCTGGCTGAAAAAACCGGCGTTCCCTTGCTGCCCGGTACCGATCTGCTCACCGACAAAGACGCCGCCCTGAAAGCCGCTGACGAGATCGGTTACCCGGTGATGCTGAAGAGTACCGCCGGCGGTGGCGGTATCGGCATGCAGATCTGTGAAAGTGCAGAGAGTCTGGACAAGGCCTGGGATTCGGTACGCCGGCTCAGCGCCAACAATTTTTCCAACGATGGCGTCTTTATCGAGAAGTATATTGCCCGTGCCCGCCATATCGAGGTTCAGGTGTTTGGTGATGGCAAGGGCAAGGCGATAACCCTGGGTGAACGGGACTGCTCGGCCCAGCGCCGCCATCAAAAGGTGCTGGAGGAAACCCCCGCCCCCAATCTGCCCGATGCAGTGCGTAGCGAACTGCAGGACACCGCCCGCGCCTTGATGGAAGCGGTACAGTACCGCAACGCGGGCACCGTGGAGTTTATTCTCGACCAGGACACCAACGCTTTCTACTTTCTGGAAGTTAACACCCGGCTACAGGTGGAGCACGGTGTCACCGAACAGATCTTCGGCGTAGACCTGGTGGAATGGATGGTGAAACTGGCTGCCGGCGATCTGCCGCCCCTGGACAGTCTCGGCCCCTTCACCCCGAAAGGCCATGCCATTCAGGCCCGGGTTTACGCGGAAGACCCCAACAAGGACTTCCAGCCCAGTGCCGGCCTGTTGACCGCTGTCACGTTCCCGGAAGCCGATGGCAAAGGACTGCGTATTGATCACTGGGTGGAAGGCGGCCTCACCGTCTCTCCCCTGTTCGATCCCATGCTCGCCAAGGTGATCATTCATGAAGCAGATCGCGACAGCGCCCTGACGGCATTGGGCCATACGCTGGACAACATCACGCTGGAAGGTATCGAAACCAACCGCGAATACGTGTGCGCCATTCTCAACGATCCGGTATTCGCGGAAGGCCGGATGACCACCCGTTACCTGAACGACTTCCATTACCAGCCGTTCACTCTGGATGTGCTGGCCGGCGGTACCATGACCACGGTACAGGATTACCCGGGTCGCAGTGGTTACTGGCCCGTGGGTGTGCCGCCGTCAGGCCCTTTCGATAACCTCAGCTTCCGGCTTGGCAATGGTTTGCTGGGCAATGACGAAAACGCAGCAGGACTGGAATTCACGCTTAACGGCCCGACCCTGAAATTCAACCAGGCCACCCGTATTGCCCTCACCGGTGCTGACATGCACGCCACCCTGGATGATGCCCCGCTGGCAAGCTACCAGGTCATCAAGGTGCATGCCGGCCAGGTGTTGAAACTGGGCAAGGTCAGCGGCGAAGGCGCCCGCGCCTATCTGGCCATTGCCGGTGGGTTGCAGTGCACGCCCTATCTGGGTTCGCGCAGCACCTTTACTCTCGGCCAGTTTGGTGGTCATGGTGGGCGAGCCCTGCGCACCGGTGACGTTCTTCACTTTGCCCCCGACAACGGCCCCAGCAGCGATCGGGTGGTGCCAGACAGCCTCAAGCCGAAGCTCGGCAAACAGTGGACCCTGCGGGTAATCTACGGCCCCCATGGCGCCCCGGATTTTTTCTCCGACGACGACATGGCCATGTTCTTCTCCACCGACTGGCAGGTGCACTATAACTCCAGCCGTACCGGCATTCGCCTGGTGGGCCCCAAGCCTGAATGGGCTCGTAGTGACGGTGGCGAAGCGGGCATGCACCCTTCCAATATTCATGACAATGCCTATGCGGTAGGGACCGTGGATTTCACCGGTGATATGCCTGTCATTCTTGGCCCGGACGGCCCTTCTCTGGGTGGCTTTGTCTGCCCTGCCACCGTGGTACTGGCCGACCGCTGGAAACTGGGGCAACTGAAGGCCGGCGATACCCTGCGCTTTGAAGCCATCAGCCTGGAGGATGCGGACGCGCTGGCTGCCGAGCAGGATGCCTGTGTCAGCGCACTGAGTGAGCCGGTCAAAAAAGTCGAAACCGCGCCCATCACCACACCGATTCTGGTCGCGTTGTCGGAAGAACAAGTGGGTGTCGACGTGGTCTACCGTGCTGCGGGGGATCGTTACCTGCTGGTGGAATACGGTCCGCTGGTGCTGGACCTGCGTCTGCGTTTCCGCGCCGATGCGTTGATGCTGTGGCTGGAAGAACAGAAGCTTGAGGGTGTCATCGAACTGACCCCGGGTATTCGCTCTCTGCAGGTTCATTTCGATCCGCAGGTGCTGCCCCGCGATATCCTGCTGAAGACCCTGACCGACGCTGAACGGGCCCTGCAGGAAAAGAAGGATCTGGAGGTCCCCTCCCGTATCGTGCATATCCCGCTGAGCTGGGATGACGAGGCCTGCCATCAGGCCATCGAGAAATACATGCAGTCGGTGCGCAAGGACGCCCCCTGGTGCCCCTCCAACCTGGAGTTCATTCGCCGTATCAACGGCCTGGACAGCATTGATGAGGTGAAAAAGATCCTGTTCAGTGCCAGCTATGTGGTGATGGGGCTGGGGGATGTGTACCTGGGTGCCCCGGTGGCCACGCCTTACGATCCCCGCCATCGCCTGGTGACCACCAAGTACAACCCGGCGCGTACCTGGACAGCGGAAAATTCCGTGGGTATTGGCGGCGCCTATCTGTGTGTCTATGGCATGGAAGGCCCGGGGGGTTACCAGTTTGTGGGCCGCACCCTGCAGATGTGGAATCGCTATCGCAAGACCGGGGCGTTCGACAAGCCCTGGTTGTTGCGCTTTTTCGACCAGATTCGTTTCTACGAGGTGAGCCACGAGGAACTCAACCAGATCCGCCGGGACTTCCCCAAGGGCGAATATCCCATCAAGATCGAAGAGACCACCTTCAATCTGAGCGAGTACCAGCGTTTTCTGGATGACAATCAGAATGAGATTGAAGCGTTCACTGAATCCCGCAACCGGGCCTTTGATGAAGAGCTGCAACGCTGGGTGGAAAGTGGCCAGATCAACTTCCAGTCTGAACAGGATCTGGATGCGGACAATGGCACTGAAGAAGTGGACGGCACCCCGGTGGAATCACCGGTGGCCGGTAATATCTGGAAACTGAACGTGGCCGAAGGCGACAGCGTGAACGAAGGTGACGTGGTGGCCGTGCTCGAATCCATGAAAATGGAAATCGAAATCTACGCCCCCGCTTCCGGAACGGTTGCGGCCATTGCCCGCCAGGAAGGCCAGCAGATCAATGCGGGGCAGGCGATCATGGTGCTGGATTGAAAAGCAGCTGCTAGGGAGCCTCTGAATAACTCCTTGCATGCTCAGTCTTTCAGGCTGGTTCGCCCCCTCGGCAAAGGTAAAGAGGGGCGCGCTTTTGAAGGTGTATGTCCATCCATCGACTCTCCACCTTCAACGTAAGGCGCAACAACGAGTGCGGGCCAGCCTGGAAGACCCGAGAGCACCCGTTCGGGCATAAAGGCGCGGCCTGGAGCGCACATCTGCTGCGCCTTGCCTCTCGGAAAGGGAGCCACCCTGACCGTCGAGACAAGACACAACAGCTGCACGCTCCAGGTCACGCTGAGTACGCAAGGAGTTATTCAGAGGCTCCCTAGCTACGAGCTTCCAGCTTCGAGAAAAAGATAAAGCCCAATATCTTTTCTTTTTTACTCGTAGCTCAAAGCTCGTAGCTCGTAGCTGCTTTACGGCGTAGCCGAACAGCTTGCCGGCAGGCTGCGCTGGTCGAGGATCATGAAGCGGTTGGTATCCACCCCATCGCACTGCCAACTCACCCCATCGGGCCAGGTCACGATCAGGTCAGCCTGATTCGCTGTGCCCATGCCGAAATGCAGGTCCGGCGGGTTCTGGCCATTGAAGTTTGTGTTGGCATTCGCCATCCGCATTTGCGTCTGCTGACCAAAGCTGCCGCCCACATCGGCGCTCACTTTCACCCGGGCACCAATGGCTTCGGTGTTTGGCGCCTGCCCCACCAGACGCACAGACAGGAAACGCTTGCCGTAGCCATTGCCAATCTGGTTGCTGAAGAACTGCAGCCCCCGGGAATGATCCAGCAGTGCCACATCCATGTCACCGTCCCGGTCGTAATCCAGACAGGTAATGCCTCGCCCCTCGCTGGGCAGCAATAACCCCCACTGCACAGCCTGCTCGGTGAAACTGCCGTCTCCCTGGTTGATGAACAAACGCGGCAGCGAATCGAAGTATTCCTGGGTGGCGGTCTTGTAGTTTTCGATCATGCTCAGACCGAATTCGGTATCGGTGGCAGAATCCGGGATAAACCCGAACCCGTTCACATGGAAAATATCCAGGAAACCGTCGTTGTTGAAATCGGCAAAACAGGCGCCCCACCCCCAGTTTCCATCGGCCACACCGGCTGATGTGGTTACATCTTCCAGAATCAACTCACCTGCCGAACTGTTATTGCGGTACAGACGGTTTCCCGTCACCCCCCAGTTGGCTTCGGCCTCTCCGTTGGGGTCAAAGATGGAAGTCACAAACCAGTCCAGATCGCCATCGTTGTCATAATCGCCCAGCGTGGAACCCATGCCATTTTCATCGGTGATGATCTCCCGATCGGTGATATTGGCAAAGGTGCCATTGCCCTGCCCTTCCATCACCACGGTGGTGCCAAAATCCGACGCCAGCAACAGATCCAGCTCACCGTCCGCATTCACGTCGGCCGGTTGCGGGGAAAAATTCCAGGTCTGACTCAGATCGTTATTGGACAGCCCGGCCGCCACATCATCATGCTCGATCTCCACACCACTGTTGTTCTTCCAGAACAACGGCGCGGTCAGCACATTGCCGCCATACCAGTGAGCCAGAAACAGTTCCGGGTAGCCGTCATGATTGGCATCAGCGAAGGAGATGCCGTAAGTGTTCCGGCTCATCGGCACCTTGGCGACCGAATAATAGCCACCCGCATCATTACTGGAATAGATCGGCAGCGTCGGGCTTTGCACATTACCGAACAACATTTCCCGGCGGTAATCACCGTTCAGATCTGCCAGGGCGGTACCGGTAAACTTCCCACCCGGATCATCGTCAAGCAGATCCATGGCATCAAAACCCAGTTGGCCGCCGCGATTGCGATAAAAGACCATCCCGGATTCTTCCCCACCGGCATACGCCAGATCCAGCCAGCAGTCATCGTCCAGATAGCCCGCACTTACGCCTCCGGCAATCATCACCGGCTCGATGCTGAACACTTTATCCAGGTTCCAGGTTTCAGGGTTGAAACCATGGGGATGCAAAGGACGCCCCAATCCATCGTACAAACCGAACGCGAACAAGTGACGGCCAACAAACACCGGCAGGCCAGAATTCACCACAAACGGGGCCGGCTGCTCGTTGCAGCTTGCCAGTTCCGCAAAGGTTGTCCGGGCGGGTGCGGTGAAATTCAACGCCACTGTCTTCGGGTAATCTGCCGGGTCCACCGGCGGCTCGCCCGTTCCTGGATCCGGGTCCACCGGGGTATCGCCATCGAAGGTGGGATTCACGCCGGCCACCAGCAGGTTCCCGTCCGGATCCTCTTCCGCCGTTGGCCGCCACTGGTTTCGGCAAACATTGTCCCTGACACAGGGATCACTAAGCGTACGAAGGAAAACAACCAGACGATCCAGCTCATCATCGTCCAGATCCCGTCCTGGCAGCAGAGGTTCGGCCAGCAGGAAGCTGGTTGCATCCTGTACCGCCTGACTGTGCCCTTCAGCGTAATCGTAACTCTCTGTCCCCTTGAACTGGGCCAGTTGCTGCAGGCCGAAGTCGAACAACGCCAGCCCTACACGGGGGTTGGCGTGATAACGGATCACGTCTTCCAGCTGATCGAAGGTGCCGGCATGCCCGTATGGCATGGTCACCTGCACATTCAGCAGACTGGGTACCCTGAACGCATACTTGTCGGCTTCCAGGCGGGTGCTGTTCCAGCGACCGATATCATCCTTCTCGGGTCGCAGGAAGCCCCGGCCGATTTGCGGGAAACCCACGTTATAGAATTTTTCATTGGTAAAGAAATCCCCGCTGTGACAGCTCGCACAGCCCAAGCCGCCTTCGTCCTTGCCGGCAAAGAACAATTGCGCGCCCTGCTTGGCCTTCAGGGTAATTGCCGATTCCTCCCCCTGAACAAAACGCTTCCAGGGGCTGTCCACAAAGCTCATAGAGGACATGTACGCCGCCAGGGCCCGTTGCACATTGACCAGGGTAATCACCTGCTCGGCAGAGGCATCAGGCTGGTCAAACGCGGCCTGGAAAAGTGCCAGCCAGTTGCTGCTGCCATCATCAGAAAGCAGGTCCGTATCCACCGTGCCGCGGAGCCGGGCCACCAGGTGCTCGCGATACTCGTCCTCGGACAGGGCACTGAACAGATACCCCCGCATTTCATTGTGGTTGGTCAGCGGAAACTTGGAGAACACTTCCAGCAAACCATCCGCGCCGGAGCCATCGGTCAGATTGCCCGTGTCCGGGGTACGGATACTCTGCCCCTTGCCCCCCGGCATGACCGCCTGATCCACCACGAAGACGCGGCCATCATAGGACAGGCTGCGGTCATACAGTGCCGCGTTGAACACCGTCTGACTGTTGCGGTGCATATTGGGTTTGCCGTCGGCAGCGGGATCCAGATCCGTGGTCGCATCAAGCCGGCGGGCGGGGCCAACCTGGGCGGCATCCACAGGCGATACCCCCACCCCCAGGGAAAGGGCGTCACTACCGCCAAAATCCGGCATGTGACAGGTGGCACAGGATACGGTTCGGTCACCGGACAGGGTATGAGAGAAGAACAGCAACTGCCCCAGTTTGACGGCGGGATCTTCTGCGGGGGTGGTCTGCGCCACCTGACGGGCAGCAGCAGGATCACCGGTCAGGCCCTTTTCGTTAATGACACTGCGCAGCCAGCTGTTGAGGGTGACTTCCGGATCGTCCTCCACCGGATCGACAGGCTCAGGGGGCGGAGTGGAACCGGAGCCCGCAGGCGTGGCCGCCGCCCCGGCGGAGCCGCCACCGCTACCGCCACAGGCGCTGAGTGTCAGAACCACCACGATGGCCCATGGCACCATGGAATATCGGGCAAGCAACGTCCCTGCTTTCATAGTCGATCCCGGAATTATTGTTATCGCGAATGCCCAAAGTGCGCACCGCATCTCACTTTTTCCGGAATTATCGTACAAAAATTAACTCAATCGCCACAAAAAGATGCACTTACAGCCACCCAGGCAGCCTCCGTAAGACTCTGTTTTCGCGGCGCTTTCTTACAAGGTATACAGTTCACGCCAAAGAGTGCGGGAGCTGGCGGCGTAATTTTACATTTCCGCGTAGCACCATTGCCCCACATGGGCGACCGTCACTCACCCGAACGCCTAATGGGCCTGTACCTTTTGTTTTCCACAGCGGGCGCAGCGGTACACCGTCACCAGACGACCCTGCTTCACATCAAACTGCGACGCTTTGCACACTTCCCACTTGTGGAAGCCATGCTGACACATGCCTTTGCGGGGCGCCTTTTTGGCCGGTTTGCGAAACGAAACGACGTCGCCCATCGAGAACTGCCTGTAAGAAGTGGAGCCCCAGCATATCAAAAGATTGAACGCCGATTAGCGGGAATGTCGGCAGAGCAGGCCGTTGACGGGAGAGCCATCAACCCGACAGCCTCCGCCCACAGCGCCAGGAACATGGGCAACCAGGCCCCGAACTGGACAAAAGCCTGTCACAGCACCCTGTCAACATCGAAGCGCGGCGCACAAAGCCGTATAATTCGGCCCCCTTGAATCAACCGGCAGCAACAATGACAGACTTCACCCCCGGCCAGCGCTGGCTGAGCGAATCCGAAACCGAACTGGGTCTCGGCATCATCAAGGACGTAGACTACCGTCTGGTCACGGTGGAATACCCGGCTGTTGAGGAAGAGCGTACCTACGCCATCAACAATGCGCCCCTGTCCCGGGTAACCTTTGATACCGGCGACACCCTGCGTACTGAAGACGGGCTGGAACTGACCGTAGCAGAAGTCAATGAACTGAACGGTCTCAAGGTCTACATGGCCCACCCGGCGGGTGAGCCGGAGAATGTGCAGCCCGTGCCGGAAACCCTGCTGGGTCATACGCTGCGCCTCAACTCTGCCTTGGACCGTCTGCTGTCCAACCAGCTCTCTTCCAACCGCTGGTTCGAATTGCGTGTGGATGCCCTCAACGCCCACTGTCAGCAACAGCAATCCCGTATCAAGGGACTGCGAGGCCCGCGCATCGATCATATCGGCCACCAGCTCTACATTGCCGACCAGGTAGCCAACCGCTTTGCCCCCCGGGTCCTGCTGGCGGATGAAGTGGGTCTGGGCAAGACCATCGAGGCGGGCCTGATTTTGCATCAGCAACTCCTCACCGGCCGCGCCAGCCGGGTGCTGGTGGTGGTGCCTCCGGCACTGGTACATCAATGGTTTGTGGAAATGGTACGCCGCTTCAACCTGCACTTTTCCATCTTCGATCGCGAACGTCTGGAAGCGCTGCAGCCGGAAACCAGCATCAAGGACATGCTGGCGCAGATTATCGAGGAAGAACGGATTGCCGAAGAACAAGGCGAAGCGCCGAGCAACAACGACAACCCGTTCCTGAGCGAACAGCTAATCCTGTGCAGCACCGACTTCCTTGCAGAATGTGATATCGAGCAGCTGGCCGGCGCCGACTGGGACCTGCTGGTGGTGGACGAGGCACACCATCTGGAATGGAGTGAAGACGCCCCCAGTGAGGGTTATCAGCGCGTTGACACCATCGCCCGTCAGGCCCGCGGCCTGCTGCTGCTCACCGCGACCCCGGAACAACTGGGGTTGGAAAGCCACTTTGCCCGCCTGCGCCTGCTGGACCCGGATCGTTACCCCAGCCTGGACGCCTTCCGTGAAGAGCAAAGCCACTATCAGGAGATCGCCCAGCTGGCCGGTGAACTGCACGACCAGCCCAGCTGGGATGCGGATCTGATCAAACGGGCCCAGACACTCCTGCCGGACATGACCATCACGGACAGCGATCGCGATGGTATCCTGGCCGAGCTGCTGGATCGCTCCGGACCCGGGCGAGTCATGTTCCGCAACACGCGCCACAATATCGCCGGTTTTCCCCAGCGCCATGCCCATGGCTACCCGCTGGAGCTGCCCGACGAATATCGCTACGACAACGACGAATCCCTGGAAGGGCAGCTGCACCCGGAGACCCTCTATCACGATGATCGCTGGTGCGGCCTTGATCCACGGGTCAACTGGCTGGAACAGTTCTTCAAACAACACCGCCAGGAAAAGGTGCTGGTGATCTGTGCCAGCCGCCATACCGCCACCGATCTGCACGCGCACTGCAACTACAAACTGGGCATGAACGTCGCCATGTTCCATGAAGACATGGATCTGATTGAGCGTGACCGTGCCGCCGCCTTCTTTGCTGACGACGTTGACGGCGCCCAGGCATTGATCTGTTCTGAAATTGGTTCTGAGGGACGAAACTTCCAGTTCGCCCATCACCTGGTGCTGCTGGACCTGCCCCTGAACCCGGATCTGCTGGAACAACGCATTGGTCGCCTCGATCGTATCGGCCAGAATCAGGACATCCAGATTCATGTGCCCTATTTCGAAGGGCACGCCCAGGAAGTCCTTTACCGCTGGTACCACGAAGGCATGAATGCCTTCGAACACACCAACCCGGCGGGCCATGATATCTATCTGCGCAGCCGTGATGCGCTGGAACCATTGCTCTGTAGCGACCCGGAGTACACCGCTATCGATGCACTGGTGTCCGAAACCCGCGCTGTTGCCGACGAGCTCCACACCTTGATGGAAACCGGTCGTGACCGTCTGCTGGAACTGAGCTCCTTCGATGACGCACATGCCTCGCAACTTCAGTCCCTGCTGGCCGAATCGGATGAGGACAGCCCACTGCCATTCATGCAGCGCGTCTTTGATCGCTACGGCGTGGACCAGGAAGATCACTCGGATACTGCCGTGATCCTCAAACCCGGCCCGCACATGCGCGATGCTTTCCCCGGGCTCCCGGATGAAGGCATCACCATGACCGACGACCGCACCACTGCCCTGAGCCGGGACGACATGCAGTTCCTCACCTGGGAGCACCCCATGGTCACCGGCAGCCTTGAAATGCTGCTTGGAGAGCACAAGGGCAAGGCGGCTGTCAGCCTGCTGAAAAACCCGCGTATCAAGGCCGGCACCCTGCTGATTGAAGCGATTTACACGGTGGAGTCCATGGCTCCCAAACATCTGCAGGCAGACCGCTTCCTGCCCTGCACGGTGATCCGTCACCTGCTGGACAGTAATGGCAAGAACATCAGCCAGGCCATCAGCCACGACGGCCTAAGCCAGCAATGTCACAAGATGGACAAACCCCTTAGCCGCAAGATTGTTTCCAGCCAGAAAGGCCTGTTGGAAAAACTGCTCAAGGGCAACGAAGCCGCCGCGGGCAAGGAAGCGGACACCATTATCACCGCTGCACTGGACGCCATGCGTGAGGAGCAAGGGCACGAACTCGGCCGCCTCAAGGCGCTGAAAGAAAAGAACCCGGCGGTCCGTGAAGAAGAGATTACTGCTCTGGAAAACCAGACCCGGCAACTGGAAAAACTGCTGGCCGACGCCCAGTGCCAACTCAACGCCGTACGCGTTATCGTCGCAGGAGGGGAATGATCATGGCCTTGCTGGAATGTATCGAAATCGAGCCGGCACAACCCGCTGTCGCCAGCGTGATCTGGTTACATGGATTGGGGGCCAGTGGTCACGATTTTGAACCCATCGTGCCTGAGCTGCAGCTGCCAGCCGATCTGCCCGTGCGCTTCATCTTCCCCCATGCGCCCAACATCCCGGTGACCGTCAATGGCGGCATGGTGATGCCTGCCTGGTACGACATCCTGGCCATGGATATCGACCGCAAGGTGGACGAGAGCGGCGTTCTGGCCTCCGCGGATGCGATCGACGATCTGATCGAACGGGAAATCCAGCGTGGCATTCCCAGCAACAGGATCATTATCGCCGGCTTCTCTCAAGGCGGCGCTGTGGCCTATCAGTGTGCCCTGCGCCACCCCAAGCCGCTTGCCGGCCTGTTGACCCTGTCCACCTACATGGCCATACCTGTCGCCCTGAGCGAAACGAATGCCCACCTCCCCGTCATGGTCAGCCACGGCACCATGGATCCGGTGGTACCGGAACAGCTGGGCCAGCGCGCGGTTGCCAGCCTGCAACAGATGGGCCTGTCCCCCGACTATCGCACCTACCCCATGGAACACATGGTGTGCCTGGAACAGATCCGCGAGATCGGGAAATGGATTAGTGAATGCCTGATGCCTGATGCCTGATGCCTGATGCCTGATGCCTGATGCCTGATGCCTGATGCCTGATGCCTGATGCCTGATGCCTGATGCCTGATGCCTGATGCAAAAAGGCCCGCCCGATAAACCGGGCGGGCCTTTTTGCATCGTTAAAACCCTCGCTATTCCCCGCCGTAGGAGCCTGCCTGCAGGCGATCCGAGCCTTGGCGAGGTAAGGATTCCAGAAGCGAGTTTCGAGTACCGAGTTTCGAAGATCAAAAGACAACAACCCAGCACGAGATTTGAGGTTTTGCCTTTCGAAACTCGCTTATCGTAACTCGTAACTTTTTACCTTCGAGACTCGGAGCGCCTGCAGGCTGGTTACTCCCTTCAACCACAGTGCGCTGTTGAAGACAGAGGTTTTTAGCGTCCGACGTGATTCGTCCAGCGTCCAGCAGCCGCAGAGCTGCCCACAAAAAAGCCGCGCCCCTTTCGGAGCGCGGCTTTTTAGCGTGTTGCTTGTTGCGTGACGCGTGCAGCGTCTCTTACAACCAGTACACGGTCACGAACAGGAACAGCCATACCACGTCCACAAAGTGCCAGTACCAGGCACCCGCTTCCCAGGCAAAGCAGTTATCTTCGCTGAAGTGCCCCTTGATCACACGGATCAGGGTGACAAGCAGGAAGATGGTACCGATGGTCACGTGGGCGCCGTGGAAACCGGTCAGCAGGAAGAACAGGCTACCGTAGATGCCCGCATCCAGGGTCAGACCCATGTCGTAGGCGTGAACATATTCCAGCGCCTGCAGGCCCAGGAAGATCACACCCAGCACCACGGTGGCGGCCTGGAACAGGATCAAGGTGCCGCGCTTGCCTTCCAGCAGTGCATGGTGGGCAATGGTCAGGGTGATGGATGACACCAGCAGGATGGCGGTGTTGATGGCCGGCAGGCCCCAGGCTCCCATCGGGGTAGTGGTGGTGCCGTCCGGGGTCACGGTCAGCGGCCACATGGCCTGGAATTCCGGCCACAGTACTTCGTGGGTCATGGCACCAGTGCCTTCACCGCCCAGCCACGGAATGATCAGCCAGCGGGTATAGAACATGGCACCAAAGAAGGCAGCAAAGAACATCACCTCGGAAAAGATGAACCACAGCATACCCTGGCGGTAGGAACCACCCAGCTGGTTGCTGTGCAGACCGGTCACGGATTCCTTGATGGTGTCACGCCACCACAGGGCAACCACCACCAGCAGCCAGGCCAGGCCCAGGAAGAACAGGGGCTTGCCCGAGAAGCTGGGTTCCATGTCCGCCATGGTGCTCTGCTGGATAAAGTGGGCACCGCCCACCGCGGTCATGCACAGACCGATAGACGCGGTCAGCGGCCAGGGGCTGCTTTCCGGTACGTAATACTTGTCAGTAGCCATTAAAATTCTCCTCTACAACCGGCTGTTATCAGTTCACAGCCACGCTGTTGTTTTTACCGGCGACCCGCTCTGTCACATCAAAAATAGTGTACGACAGAGTGAATTGATTGATGTGACTGGGAATTTCCGGATCCAGATAGAAGATCATCGGCATGTCCTTGCGTTCGCCTGCCGCCAGTGTCTGCTGATCGAAGCAAAAGCACTGGGTCTTGTGCAGGTAACGCGCCGCGACGCCCGGAGTCACCGACGGGATGCTCTGGGTCACCATGTCCGAATCCGTGGGATTGCTGGCATAAAAATGGACCAGGGTAATCTCACCCGGATGCACCTTTACCCGCTTGGTCTCAGAGGTGAACTCACCGCTGATGCCATCCCCTTTCTGGGTAATGAATTCCACTGTCACGGTACGGTCTTCCACCACCTGTGCCGGAGCATCGGTAGCAGCCGTACTGGATGTCTTGCCATTCAGTCCAGTGATGTCACAGATCACGTTGTAAAAAGGCACCATGAGGAAGGCGAAGGCAAACATGCCAATCGCCCAGATCACCAGCTTTTTCAGCGTACGCTTGTTGCGCTGCTCTACGCTGAGTGGCTGATTCTCGCTCATAGTGCCCTCGTCACGTGTCCGTTACTTGACCACCGGCGGAGTGTCAAAGGTGTGGAACGGCGCCGGAGACGGCACTTCCCATTCCAGACCTTCTGCACCTTCCCAGGGCTTGGCCGGAGCCGGCTCGCCTTTCTTCATGGCGCAGCGCACGGCTACCACCAGGAAGATCACCTGGGACAGACCGAACCAGAAGCCACCAATGGAAATCCAGAAGTTGTAATCCGCAAACTGCAACGCGTAGTCAGCGTAACGACGCGGCATGCCGGCCAGCCCCACGAAGTGCATGGGGAAGAACAGCAGGTTGGCGGAAATCAGGGAGTTCCAGAAGTGCAGCTCGCCCAGCAGCTTGCTCGGCATCACGCCGGACCACTTGGGCAACCAGTAGTAGGCCGCTGCAAAGATGGAGAAGATGGCACCGGTCACCAGTACATAGTGGAAGTGAGCCACTACGAAGTAGGTGTCGTGGTACTGGAAGTCGATGGGGGTCATGGCCAGCATCAGACCGGACAGACCGCCACAGGTGAACAGGATCACGAACGCGATCGCCCACTTCATCGGCAGTTCGAAGGTCATGGAACCGCGCCACATGGTGGCCACCCAGTTGAACACCTTCACACCGGTGGGTACGGAGATCAGCATGGTCATGTACATGAAGAACAGGGTACCGGCCAACGGCATGCCCACAGTGAACATGTGGTGGGCCCAGACCACGAAGGACAGCAGCGCGATGGACGCGGTCGCGTACACCATGGAGGCGTAACCGAACAGCGGCTTGCGGGCAAAGGCCGGAATGATCGCAGACACGATACCGAAGCTCGGCAGGATCATGATGTACACCTCAGGGTGCCCGAAGAACCAGAAAATGTGCTGGAACAGGACCGGGTCACCACCACCGGCGGCATCGAAGAAGCTGGTGCCGAAATGACGGTCAGTCAGCATCATGGTCACCGCACCGGCCAGAACCGGGATTACCGCAATCAGCAGGAAGGCGGTGATCAGCCAGGTCCACACGAACAACGGCATCTTCATCAGGGTCATGCCCGGGGCACGCATGTTGAAGACGGTTACCACAACGTTGATCGCGCCCATGATGGAAGAGATACCCATCATGTGTACGGACAGGATGAACAGGTCGGTGGACGCCGGGCCGTACTTGGTAGACAACGGCGCGTAGAAGGTCCAGCCGAAGTTCGGCGCACTGGGGTTACCGGCACCGAAGGCGCTCATCAGCACGGCGAAGATCAGGATGCCGAAGGCGAACGGCAGGATCCAGAAGGACCAGTTGTTCATCCGCGGCAGCGCCATATCCGGCGCACCGATCATCAACGGAATCATCCAGTTGGCCAGACCAACCGTGGCGGGCATAACCGCACCAAATACCATGACCAGCCCGTGTACGGTGGTCATCTGGTTGAAGAACTCCGGATCCACGAACTGCATGCCGGGCTCGAGGAGCTCGGCACGAATTACCATGGCCATAAAGCCGCCAACCAGGAACATGGCAAAGCTGAACCACAGGTACAAGGTACCGATATCTTTGTGGTTGGTGCTGAACAGCCAGCGTTTCAGGCCGGTCGGGGCGTGGTGATGATCGTGGTGATCATCATGGGTTGCAGCTGCAGTAGACATTGCTATCCCCTCCCTTATTCGTGGTCATTAACATCGGCGGGCTGAATCAGGTCGCCGGTGTCGTTGCCGAAAGCGTTACGCTCGTAGGTCACTACCGCCGCAATCTGGCGCGGAGTCAGCTGAGCCTTGAATGCGGGCATGGCAGCACGGCCATTCACCAGCACGTCGATATGTTCGTTCAGGTACTCGTCCTGGGTGGCGAAGTCGGTACCGGCGAACGGCAGACCAATGCCGCCTTCACCGTTGGCACCGTGGCACAGGGCACAGGCAGAGGCATAAACCTGCTCACCTTCTTCCATCGCCTGGTCCAGACCAGAGAACGGGGTCAGATCCGGGCCGGAAGCGGCCTTCTCTTTCTCTTCGGCAATCCAGGTCTTGAATTCATCCTGGGTAACCACTTCTACCGCAATGGGCATGAAGGCGTGGTTCTTGCCACACAGTTCAGCACACTGACCGTAGTAGGTGCCTTCCTTGCCTTCCGGTACCAGCGCCCAGGTTTCGTTCACGAAGCCGGGGATGGCGTCTTTCTTGCCGCCGAAGTCCGGCACCCAGAAAGAGTGGATCACGTCGTCGGAAGTGACCAGGAAACGGACTTTCTGGCCTGACGGGATGACCAGTTTCTTGTCCACTTCCAGCTGATAGTTGTGGTCCTTCTCGGGAGCTTCCTTGCCGACCCGGTCCTTCGCAGTGCCGTAGGGGAACAGACCACCGGCCAGGACCGGGTTGTTGTACTGTTCCGGCGGGGTCGCCAGGTTGGAGAAGAAGGAGACACCAATATCGTTGTCATCTTCGTAGGTGAGGTATTCGTAGCTCCACTTCCAGCGGTAGCCGGTCACCTTCACCGTGAGCTCGGATTCTGCACTGTCATCCAGCTTGACCAGCACGCGGGTGGCCGGCACGGCCATGGCGATCAGAATCACGAAAGGAATCACGGTCCACAGCACTTCCAGGAACACGTTTTCGTGGAAAGTGGCCGGGTTCGGGTTCTTGGAACGGCGATGGCGGATCATGGAAACCACGATCAGGCCGAACACCAGCAGACCGATAACGGTCACAATCCAGAGAACGGTAGTGTGAAGATCTTGAATCTCCTGGCTGACCTCGGTAACACCGGGTCGCAGGTCAAGATTGGAACGTTCGGTCCAGTCGCTGGCGAAGGTCATGCCACTGATCATCAGTGACGTCAGACCCGCTGCCGCGCGGTGGAACAGAGTTGACTGCATGCGTTTGCTCCCTGTTTTCCCCAGCACACCTCGTAACGGGCGCGCTTGTTCTTTGCCGTAACCGGCACCTGGAAAGCGAAGTTTCAGGATTGATGCGATGGGGATCTGCTACACCGTACTGTGGACCGCAGCGACCAAGGGGGTGGTCATTTACTACCGTCGCACAGGCGCAATTCCAATGAAATCAAACAGCTAGTTCCCGACAGCTGGCGATACACCGGGTTGATCAAGGTGCGGCAAAATGCCCTATTGCATTTATGGGCGCCAACTCTAGTCATTCGCATGGGCAAAGTCCAGCCAAACGGTAGGGTTTATCAAGCTTTTCAGGCAGATGCGGCGTTACTTTTTGTCAGGGACTGTCGCTATAATTCCTTGCGGAATCAGCATGATCCGATGGTGGTCTGTCTTTCACTCCTGATTCCCCATGGCTCCAGCCGCCCTTACCCCATCCGACGGATACCCCCATGCCCGCAGAGCGTCAGATTTACCGCGTAATATTCCTGAACAATGGAAAAACCTACGAGCTTTATGCCGGACAGATATATCAAAGTGAGCTGTATGGCTTTATTGAAGTGGAGGAATTTCGCTTCGGTGAACGCTCGGGGGTGGTGGTAGACCCGGCGGAGGAGAAATTGAAGAGTGAATTCACGGATGTGATTCGCTCCTACATCCCCCTGCAGGCCATCATTCGCATCGATGAAGTCAAGAAAGAAGGACCAGCAAAGATTGCCGATGCCAAAGGCCCCAATGTGGCCACCCTGGCCTTCCCCCCGGCCCCGCCACGGGACAGATAGTCACTCGGATGCAGCCGCAGAGCGGCAAAAAAACAGGGCGTCGATTACATCGAACGCCCCGAGGGTTGCCTATATTTCTTGAGGAGAAAACGTTATTTGCACTAGTTTTGTCCCCCCTGCGCCAGGAAAGTTCCCCGCACAGGCAAAATAATTGGTTTTTCTAGCGCACAGGATCATAAAGGTCCCTTACCGCATGCGCTCCGTGCCGCTCTGCATGCGCCACCAGACGCACAAACACCAGCAAAACCAGCCGCTTCATGATGCTGTTTACCATCCGTACCGCCTCCTTGATCATCCAGTCTGGGCCTTTAGAGAGGGGCTCCCCCCCCGGGTTCAGGGGCACTTTGGTTTTTTACCGGGCTTTTACGCTTTGTCGGCGTCTACTCCGCCGGGGCAGCCTGCTGGTGAATCGGCTGGCCGTGCAGCAGATTGGGATTCACATCATGCGGAGTAATCCAGCCCATCATCATGCTCAGCAGGATGAACAGGAACACTGCCACCGAAAACCCTACCCGCCAGGCCAGAGCCCGCATGGTGCGGGATTTCGCCTCCCCCTTTTCCCCCTTGACCAGCGCCATCAACGCCCGCCCCAGAGAAAACAGGGCCGCCAGCAGCAGCACGATGACAATCAGTTTTACCCACCACATATATAGCTGACTCCTGTGACATTAGCGGACCATCGTGCATGGCCGCACGGGTCTGTCCTATGTAGAATGTGCCGCCATTGTAATCATCCGCCGCCGCCCTGCACACAAATAAGGGTGGCAACACCGATCCAGAGCGGCAGAGTATTCTATGGCAACGCGCACCCGCGTCAGTGCTTATCTGGCGCTCATTGCCCTGTTTGTAGTTGTCGGCACCTGCCTGCGACTGAGCTGGTGGCAGCTGGAACGGGCCGAAGAGAAGCGTGCCTGGCTGGAAAGCCAGCAACAGAAAGCCGAACTGCCCGCCGCGGGCCTGGCCACCTTGCTGGCCAGCGACGACCCTCGCCACCGACGCGCCAAACTGACTGGCCGGATCGATAACGCCCACCCCGTACTTCTCGACAACCGCACCCTGAACCGGGTGGCCGGGTATCACTTGCTGAGCCCCATGCTGACCGACAGCGGCCAGTGGGTTCTGGTTAACCGGGGCTGGCTGTCCCGAGGCGCGCGCCGGGATGTCTTGCCGCCGATCCCCGCCATCGAAGGCCGCGTCCAGGTGGAGGGCATCGTTTACCAGTCACCGGGGGAGGCCTTTGTCCTGAAAGACGAGCAATTGCCGGACAATCAATGGCCACTGCGGGTACAAAAAGTGGATTTTCACGCCATCGGCGAAAAACTTGGGGTAGAATTGGCGCCCTTTGAAATCCGGGTCAACCCGGAACTGTCGCTGGGCGGGCTGGAGCCACTACCCCGCCACTGGCAGGACATTACCGTCATGGGCCCACAGCAGCACAAGGCCTACGCGTTGCAGTGGCTGGGGCTCGCCATTGCTGCGATGGTGATATTCCTGTTCGCGGCAACCCGAGCCCAGAAGCGTCGTCTCACTGGCAAGACACAGTAAGGTGGCTGCCTTGTCGACTGGCACCATCACGGAGAACAGACACTGATATGTCACCGAAGACCAAGAATATCCTGACCCTGGTCGCCATCATCAGCCCCTTTGTGCTGTTTGCCCTGGCCGGCCGCTTCCTGATTGATCCCTGGGAGATGCCACGTCAGAACAAGGGGCAGCTGCTGATTCCCCATATTGATGTTACCCGCCTGGACGCCAACGACGGCCAGGGACACCCCTTCGGCGCCGACGACACCAAAGGCATGTGGTCTATCCTCTACATTGCCGGCAGCGACTGTGACACCCGCTGCAAAAACGGCCTTTATTACCAGATCCGCCAGGTCCGTCTGGCCCTGGGCGAAGACATTGAGCGGGTCCGCCGCGTGGTACTGCACACCGCCCCCGCCGAAGAAAGCCTGACAACCTTCCTGACCGACAAGGTGGAAGGCATGATTTCCATTCATGCCACCCGCCAGGCTGTGGAAGAGGCACT
The DNA here is from genome assembly GCF_017794965.1 of Alcanivorax sp. Lineage (NCBI taxonomy): Bacteria > Pseudomonadati > Pseudomonadota > Gammaproteobacteria > Oceanospirillales > Alcanivoracaceae > Alcanivorax > Alcanivorax sp. The sequence goes on along the minus strand of NZ_CP051240.1, from coordinate 846,962 downwards.
GGAGCCCGTGTATTCTCCCGCGCCCAGCGCACCCGTTGGCGATATTTTTCTGGTCAGCCCGGACGGCCAGATCTTCATGCGTTATCCCACGCACGAAAACATGGAAGCCACACTGGAAGAAGCGGAAAACATCCGCGTAGACCTTAAACGAACCCTCAAAGGTTCACTGATCGGTTAATCGGCTTATGTCTACTCCTACTGTATCGCAGCGCTGGCTGCGCGGTTTCTGTATTTTTGCGGTCATCCTGGCCGCCGGTGTCATCACTCTGGGGGCCTGGACCCGGCTTTCTGATGCTGGCCTGGGTTGCCCGGATTGGCCCGGCTGTTATGGGCACCTGGATGTGCGCAAGGCCATCGAGCACGTGAACACCACCAATGAAGTGGAACCTGGCAGCCTGCGCGAAGCACACAAGACCGTCCCGGAGATGGTGCACCGCTACTTTGCCTCCACCCTGGGCCTGACCATCATCATCATTGCCGTGCTGTCCTTCGTTAACCGCAAGCGGGAAAAACAGCCCCTCAAGCTGCCCCTGTTCCTGGTCGCCCTGGTGATCTTCCAGGGCATCCTGGGCATGTGGACCGTGACCATGGGGCTGCAACCCACTATCGTGATGCTGCACCTGCTGGGCGGGTTTACCACCTTTACCCTGTTGGTATTGCTCACAGCACGGGTATACCGCTGGCCCAGCTTTCTGAACGATTGCGATGTACGAATGCTCAAGCCCATCGCCTCCATCGCCCTGGCCGCAGTCATTGTGCAGATCGCCCTGGGCGGCTGGACCGCCAGCAACTATGCCGCGGTGGCCTGTACCGAGCTGCCGATCTGCGAAGAAGGCTGGCAGGACCGCCTGAACTTTGGTGATGCGTTCATTTTCTGGGGCCACGAACACGACAAGCCTGACTATGAATTTGGCGTCCTGCACAATGAGGCTCGCACCACCATTCACGTGATGCATCGCTTCGGCGCGCTAGTGGTCACCCTTCTGGTACTTGCCCTGGTGGCCAAGATCCTGGTCCGTGCCCGCAGCCTGTTTTTCCGCAACTTCGCCTTCGTCATTCTCGGTCTGCTGATCGTGCAACTGGCACTGGGCATCAGCAATGTGGTGTTTGCGGTGCCACTGGATGTGGCAGTGGCACATAACTTCGTGGCGGTCATTCTGCTGGCAGCCCTGGTGCTCTTCATCCGCGCGATCAACGTCAAATGCGGCATTAGCAGCCCGCGACAGGAAGGAGACAAACCATGAGTCAAACCGCCACCTGGCGCGATTATCTGGCCCTGACCAAGCCCGGCGTTGTCATGCTGCTGATGGTCACTGCCGTGGCAGGCATGTTTCTGGCCACCGATCCACCGGGCATGGTGCCTCTGGACATCTTCATCCCGTCGTTTATTGGCCTGACACTGGCAATGATGTCGTCCGCGGCCATCAATCAGATCATGGACCAGAAAATCGATGCGATCATGACGCGCACCGAGAAGCGACCACTGGTGGCAGGCAAGCTCAGCCCCAAAGCGGCTATCACCTTTGCCGTGCTACTGGCGGGCGCCTCCATGATCATGCTCTATTTCATGGTCAACCCTCTCACCGCCTGGCTCACCCTGTTCGGTTTTGTGGGCTATGCCTTCATCTATACCCTGTATCTGAAACGGGCCACTCCCCAGAACATCGTGATTGGTGGTATTGCTGGCGCGATTCCGCCACTGCTGGGCTGGGCCGCGGTCACCGGCGATGTTCACCCTTACGCCTGGCTGCTGGTGCTGATCATCTTTGTATGGACCCCGCCGCACTTCTGGGCCCTGGCCATCCACCGCAAGGACGAGTACGCCAAGGCCGACATTCCCATGCTGCCGGTCACCCACGGCATCCCGTTCACGCGGGAATCCGTGCTGTATTACACCATCCTGCTGTTCATCAGCACTCTGCTGCCCTACCTGACCGGCATGAGTGACCTGATCTACCTGCTGGCCGCACTGATCCTCGGCCTGGTGTTCCTCTACCATGCCGTGCGCCTGCGTTTTTCCGATGATCCGAAGCTGCCCATGAAAACCTTCGGGTATTCGATCACCTACCTGTTTGCCCTGTTTACCGCGTTGCTGGTGGATCACTACCTGCCAATCAAACCCACCGATGTGGCGCTCTGGCTGGGGGCGTGAATACGCTGGACGCCTGACGCTCGATGCCTGGCGCTGTGTCGGAGATGCCCTTCGGGCATTTCCGACCTACAACGCCGGTGCACAAGCAATCCGTTTCGAGTTGCGAAACTCAAAGGGCATGCAGGCATTCGCTTTTTAGAAACTCGTTACTCGTAACGCGCTACTCTCCACAAACCATTCACTCCCGGCAGCACAAGCTTCACGAATGCTAACTGCGGTGCGATACTCCCTGAAACAGTGTTTGAAAGGGTGTAATCATGGCAACCCGCAGCATGGATGACTGGCTCGATGCCTACGGCGAGAGCCACCAGAACCCCACCAACAAAAAAGTGCACTTTGTCTGCGTGCCGGTGATCTTCTTCACCATCGTCGGTTTCCTGTGGGCAATCCCGTTCCCGGCCCTGCTACCTGGTCTGAACTGGGCCTCACTGGCACTGGTATTCGTCACCCTGTATTACCTGCGCCTGTCTCCCCCCATTGCCCTTGGCATGCTGGTGTTCAGCCTGCTGTGTCTGTCCGGCCTGTCCTTGCTGGAAGGTATGGGCATCAGTGTCTTCTGGTTCTCGCTGGTGGTGTTTGTGCTGGCCTGGATCGGTCAGTTCTGGGGCCACAAGGTGGAGGGCAAGAAGCCCTCTTTCTTCGAGGACATCCAGTACCTGATGATCGGCCCCGCCTGGATCATGGGCTTTCTGTACCGCAAGTGGGGAATCAAATACTGAGAGCAACCCTGCCGCCTCCTGTAGGAGCACCGCTTGAGGTGCGAAGCGAGCGACAGCGAGGATGTATTCCTGGCCTGCGCCGCCAGCGATATTTGATAACGAAATGGAGAGGCATTATTGCCATTCCTTCGCCCAGGCTCAGGTTCGCACCTCAAGCGGTGCTTGTATGTTTGAATGCCCCTCCTGCAATGATGCAGGACTTGCCGGGGTGGAGGGACCAAAGGTGCATCTGACCAAAGGGTACAGACGGTAGGAGATTTGGCCCCACCCCGCACCTATTCATACGCCGATAAAGAATCCATCGGCTGAGTTCGCACCTCAGACCGACGATACCAGCAAGCCAGCGTTCAGGTGCGCCCCGACAAGCATGTGTAACCTAGCTCAAGGGGCAGTTCAGTGGCAATGCAAGTAGCAAGATCCAACGTCGGTATCGACGTCGCCAAGGCCGAGTTGGTCATTCATTTCCAGGGCCAGACGTTCACCATCGAGAATACCCCCAAAGCCATTAAGCGCTGGCTCAAGAGCCTGCCATGCCCCTGCGAGATCGCCATTGAGGCCACAGGGACTTACCACATGGCGGTCATCGAGTTGGCCCATGCCAAAGGGCACCACATTTACGTCATTGATGCTTCACGGCTCAGCAGCTACCGCAAGGGAACAGGCGGTCGGGCCAAAACAGACGCCTCTGACGCCCAGCTGCTCGCCCGCCATTTGCAGAGAGAAAAAGAGGATCTACGCCGTTGGAGCCCGCCACCCAAGGCGTATCGAACACTGCAGACACTGCTGCGCCGCCGCGCCGCGCTCATCAAGGCACGCACCATGATCCAGCAGAGTCTGGGTGGCGAAAAGATCCTCAAGGCAAGCCTGAAAAAGCTGATCTCACAGATCAACAGCCTGGATACGCTGATCCAGAAGCATCTTCGCGACACCGTAAGAGAAGCTGGACTCAGTGATCAGGTGCAACGGTGCAAGGCTCTGGAAGGTGTGGGCGATCTGACAGCCTATGCGCTGGTTATGGCCTTCCTACGAGGAGACTTCCGCAACAGCGACGCCTTCGTGGCCTTCCTGGGGATGGATGTCCATGTCAAAGACTCGGGCACGAGAACAGGCAAGCGCAAGCTGACAAAGAAAGGCGACTCAGAAACCCGCAGGCTGCTTTACTGTGCAGCCATGGCCGCTCGCAAAAGCGCCCGCTGGGCGGGTGTCTACCAAGGGTATCTCGACCGTGGTCTGGCAAAAACACAGGCCTTGGTCATCCTCACACGTAAGCTGGTCCGTATCGCCTTCGCGTTGATGAAGAACCGCACCAGCTACGCACCGTCGTCCGCCGCATAAAAGGGGTGGACAACATAGAATCTCCTACATTAACTTCAACATGCCGCCTTTCCCCATTCACACTTTTGCAGTAGTTTAGAGGCCAACAACCATTTCGCTTGGGGAAGGATTACCCGCATGGGCATGCTGATTTTTTTGGGCGTTATCGTCGCCATCATTGTCTATATCATTGCCGTCTATAACCGCCTGATCGCACTCAAAAACCGCTTCAAGAACGGTTTTGCCCAGATCGATGTACAGTTACAGCGCCGCCACGACCTGATCCCCAACCTGGTGGAAACCGCCAAGGGCTACATGAGCCACGAGAAAGAAACCCTGACCCAGGTGATCGAGGCCCGCAACCAGGCCGTCAGCGCCCAGAAAGCCGCGGCGGCAGCACCTGATGACGGTGCTGCCGTGGCCCGTCTCGGCAAGGCAGAATCCCTGCTCTCCGGCTCCCTGGCCAACTTCTTCGCGTTGAGTGAAAACTACCCGGATCTCAAGGCCAACGAGACTATGGCCCAGCTGATGGAAGAGCTGACCAGCACCGAAAACCGGATCGGTTTTGCCCGTCAGGCTTTCAACGATGCGGTGATGAACTACAACACCTATCGCGAACAGTTCCCGCAGAATTTCATTGGCGGACTGTTCGGCAGCTTCAAGGAAGCCCAGTTGCTGCAAATAGAAAACGAAGCCGCCCGGCAGGCCAGCAAAGTCAGCTTTTAATCGCTGACCCATGGATTTCTTTCAGCATCAACAGAAGGCCAAACGCCGTACTGGCTTGCTGGTACTGTATTTCTGCCTGGCCATCATGGCCGTGGTGGCCAGTGTCACCGTGGCCGTGGTGCTCCTGCTCGGCTTCGCCAACATCCAGCTCCACCCTCAGCAGGGCTCTATCTTGCTCAACCCGGTGGTTTACTGGACCGCCCTGATCACGCTCGGCGTTATCCTGTTCGAGTGCATGCTGAAAAGCTGGCAATTACGCAAGGGCGGCAGCGCACTGGCCGAAATGCTGGGCGGACGGCTGATCAACACCTCAACCACAGACCGTGCCGAGCGCCAGTTGATCAACGTGGTGGAAGAAATGAGCATCGCCTCGGGCATTGCCGTGCCCCAGGTGTATGTCATGGATCAGGAAACCACCATCAACGCATTTGCTGCCGGTTTTCGCCCCTCCGAGGCGGTCATTGCTGTCACCCGCGGTAGCCTTGAGCGCTTTTCCCGGGATGAATTACAAGCTGTGATCGGGCACGAGTTCAGCCACATTCTCAACGCAGACATCCGTATCAATCTCCGTATGGTCGCTGTACTTTCCGGCATCTTGGCGGTGGGCAAGATTGGCGAATACCTGCTGTACAGCCAGCGCCGCTCCCACCGTTCCTACTCGTCACGCAGCAGCAAGAACAATGGCCTGCCGGCACTGGGGCTCGCGTTGGTCGTGATTGGCTATGTGGGCCTGTTCTTTGGCCGCCTGATCAAGGCTGCCGTCAGCCGTCAAAGGGAATTGCTGGCTGATGCCTCCGCCGTGCAATTCACCCGCAATCCCGCCGGACTGGCCGGCGCGCTGATCCATATCCGTAATGACGGCGGCTCCTATCTGGCCTCCCGCCACGCGGAAGACATGAGCCACATGTGCTTTGCCCCTTCCATTCCCATGAAACTCAAGCAGTGGCTGGCCACCCACCCCTCCCTTGATGAACGCCTTGAGGCACTGGGGCCGGAATGGGTGGCCCGGGCCAGAGCAAGAGCCAGGCAATCCGCCTCCTCCGCCCAGGCACAGGCACCCACCTCCAGGACGCCAGAGGGCACCGCAGGGTTTGCCGGCCAGGGCCTAGATCAGGCAACCACGTCACAGGCCCGGCCCCCTTCCCAACAGGTGGGCACCGTACAACAGGGAGACATGGACTACGCACGGCAACTGCTGGCATCACTCCCTGACGAACTCCGCACCCAGGCCCACACCCCGGAAGGAGCGCGGCAGGTGTTGTTTGCACTGGTATTGGCCCGCAGCCGTGGGGACCGAGACGCCCTGCTGGCCCGCTGCAAGCTGCCAAACACACCAGCCTTGCAGTCACTCACTGACCAGGTGGCCCGCCTTGGGCCAGAGACGCGGCTGCCCCTCATCGACATGGCGCTGCCCAGCCTGAAAAGCCAGCCCGATGACGAACGCGTCCAACTGCTCAAGGAACTGGACACCCTGTGTCATGCCGACCAGCACTTCAGCCTGTTCGAATGGACCCTGCTGGCCCTGGCCCGTCAACAACTGGACACCCGTGCCGGGCGCAACCGCCACACCCGCTTCCATCGTCTGGGCGCCGTGGCCCAGGAACTCCAGCAACTGTTCTCTGTGTTGGTATGGGCGGGCGGCGCCAGCGACGACCGGGCCGAAACCCTGTTTCGCCAGCACGCCGGAAGCCTGCTGCCAGCCGCCCGCAGCCTGCTGCCGCTCAGCCACTGCAGCAGCGACAAGCTGTTCAGCGCCGTGGATCGCCTTGCGGATCTCTCGCCGCTATTGAAGGGCCCCGTGATCGACTGTGCGGTGGACCTGGCCATGGCGGACGGCACGCTGAAAACCGCCGAGAAGGAATTGCTGCGCGCCCTCTCCAGCTTGCTGGAATGCCCCCTTCCACCGCTTTTTGACCGCCGTTAGTCGCAAATAGCGCCATGAACCCGCTTCAAAAGTAAGACATCACTTACACTGATTTCAGCATCTGCCTATAGGATGGCACCCGCGTACAAGCACAATATCCCAGTACTGAAAGGGAGAAGAGTTGCCCGGCCACGGTCTCTGACAAGCCAGAGGGCATGCTGGTACCAGCCACAAGTACAAAGTAAGCGGATATGGAACTGAACAAAGCCAGCACCCGAAATGCCTGGGCGGCGGTGGATCACCTCACCCGCCAGGTGCGCAGCGGCGATCTGGACCCTGCCCTGAGTCAGTGGATCGAGGGACAGGGGTTTGATCTGGATATCACCGTCTTCTCCAGCGCCTGCCTGTTTGATGCCGGCATCTACACCGGCACCCTGGTGGACCGGGACGGTCATGTCTGGGAATTCCTTGCCGACCTGAACGACCCACAGGGCAGCGAAATGGATGATGTGACCGGCGCGCTTGGGCCCAAATCTCCGGAACATCCCAAAGCCGACCCCTGTGACCTGGTCACCATGTCGATTCTCTATCACCGCGAGGAGCAGGTAGCCGCGTAGGAGGCCTGACGCAAAAAGGCCCGCCCGGTTTCCCGGGCGGGCCTTTTTGCGTCGGTAAAACACTCGCTATACCCCGCTGTAGGAGCTCAGCTCGCCTGAGCGATCCGAGCCTCGGCGAGGCAGGGATTCCAGAAACACCTCTCGAAGATAACAACCCAAACGGCTTTCCATGCTTCGGGTTGTGCCTTTCGAAACTCGTAACTCGTCACTCGCTTCTGGAATCCTTACCTCGCTTGGGCTCGGATCGCGGTCGAACGACCGCTCCTACAAAGTGCGCAGGTTATCTTCGTGGGCCGAACTCAAAGATCTGAACGTGTTTTCTGTTCTTCGCCCCCCCCCGGGAGCTTTTCCGGGTTTTCCCATCAAATCGAGCGTAGCTCGTAGCTCGTAGCTCGTAGCTCGTAGCTCGTAGCTGATCAGATCATCCCCCATCCTTCCTGAACGGCAGCAGCGTCATGGCGTCCTCCCGGTAACGCTGCACGTGCTCCGCCTCTTCCCGGCAGAAATCGGCGATGGCGCGCTGGAAGGCAGGCTCTCTCAGATAGTGCAACGACCAGGTAATCACCGGCTCAAAGCCGCGCAGGATCTTGTGCTCCCCCTGAACCCCCGGATCGAACACCTGCAATCCCGTCTCAATAGCGTGCTCGATGCCCTGGTAATAGCAAAGCTCGAAGTGCAGCCCGTCCAGCTCCTCAAGACAGCCCCAGTAGCGCCCATACAGTTGTTGCGAATCCTGGAAGTACAGTGCCGCCGCCAGCGGCTGCTCCCCCCGGTAGGCCAGTACCAACATGATTTGAGGCGCCATGGTCTGTGCCAGTTGCAGAAAGAAGTCCTCATCAAGATAGGGGAACTGCCCCCGTTTCAGGTAGGTACTGGCATAACACTGATAGAACAGACGCCACTGTTCCGGGGTCACCGCCGGACCGGCGATACGCTGCACGGCAATTCCCTGCTCTGCCACCCGCCGACGCTCCTTGCGCAGGTTCTTGCGCTTGCGAGACTGAAAGCGACCGAGATAATCATCAAAGTCGTCATAGCCATGGTTGAACCAGCGGAAATGACAGGCCTGACGAGCCATCAGTGGCAAACCCTCCAGCGCCTCTCGGCAAGGGTCATCAGGGAATAGCAGGTGCCACCCACTAGCGCCGGTCTCATCCATCCGGTTCCGCACCGCGTCCCACAACGTCTGCGGCTCGGGTTGGCCACGCCAGCGGGGCCCCGTCACCGGCGTGAAGGGAATGGACGTCACCAGTTTCGGGTAATACGCCAGTCCGTGCCGCTGGTAGGCATCCGCCCAGCTGTAATCAAACACATACTCGCCCCGGGAATGGCTTCGCAGGTAGAGAGGCATCCAGCCCTGTTCAAACGTCACATGACAGGGCTGCCAGCCACGCTCAGCGGTCACCGCACCACTGTTTTGCAATGCCTTTAGCCAGGCGTCCTCGAGAAACGGATAGTCAGTCAATGGGCCCCCACATGAGATTCCTTACCGGCTTGGGTACAATGCGCGCATTGCACGGTCGTACAGGGCGCAATATCGGCAATTTTCGCCGCGCCACCCGGGCAATTCCGCCTCATTTCCGGCGGATTTCAGTATCACGTTTATTCAACACTCAATATTTACAAGGTAACGTCAAATCCATGAATGTCTCCAAACCTTTGACCGCATTTTATGCTATTGCGGCACTTTTGCTTGCCATCCCCGGGGCCTGGCTGCTTTTTGCACCGGAAATGGCCATCGTCACCATCCATGAAAACCTGGCCTTTGTTCAGATTTCCAATGTGCACAGCCAGCAAACCGGGCTGGGCCTGTTGCTGGCAGCGGCCGTTAACCTGGTGTGCCTGCGTGATGGTGCAGCCCGTCTGCCCCTGCATGTGGCAGTGTTCTTCTATCTGGCCGGGCTGGTTGCCAGCCATGGACCCAGTGTCTTTGCGAACCAGTGGTGGATGTGGCTCCCGGTCGCAGTTTACCTGCTGCCGCTGATTCCGTTCGGCAAACTGGTTCCTGCCCGTCTGCCCCTGCCTGGCGGCAATGGTCAGCAGCGCGGCGAGGTCAAGTGGTTCAATCCCAACAAGGGCTTTGGCTTTATCCTCACCGACAAGGGCGAAGAGCTGTTTGTGCACTTCAAGGCCGTTCAGAATGGTGGCCGGCGCAGCCTTCGCACTGGCACCCGGGTCCGCTTCGACACCCGCATGTCTGACCGTGGCGAACAGGCCGACAACGTTTATATCGAGCAATAATGCATCACGCTGCACGCAACACGCCCCACGCGGGCGTGCTGCGTGTTGCCCTGAAGCGGAATAACAATAATGAAACTGGCAATCGCAGACTGGGTCGTTCTGGCTGGCTATCTGTGCGTAGTGCTGGGAATCGGCATTTACTTCTCCCGCAAGAACACCAGTACGGAAGAATATTTTGTCGGCGGGCGCCGCTTTCGTGGCTGGGTAATCGGGCTGTCACTGGTGGGCACCTCCATCAGTTCCATCACCTTCCTCGCCTACCCGGCAGACGCATTCAAGACTGACTGGCTGCGATATCTTCCCAACCTGGCACTGCTGCCCGCCATGCTGGTGGCAGCCTTTGTGTTTCTCCCCTTCTTCAGGCGCGGCAACATGACCAGTGCCTACGAGTTTCTGGAAATGCGCTACGGCCCCTCTATCCGGGTCTACGGCGCCATTGCGTTTCTGGTGGCCCAACTGGTGCGGCTGGCCATGATTCTGTGGCTGCTGTCCCTGTTGATTCAGGAAGTCACCGGGGTCAGCCCGACAACGGCCATCATTGCAGGAGGGCTGTTCGTGGGGCTGTATACCGTCATCGGAGGTATCGATGCGGTGATCTGGACCGATGTGCTGCAGACCGTGATCCTGTTGCTGGGCGGACTCATGTGCCTGTGGGTGATTCTTGATGCCCTGCCTGGCGGCCTTGGGCAAATTGCTGAGCTGGCCGGCGACGCCGGCAAGTTTGCCCTTGCGCCCTGGGAGAACGGCGCGCCGGGGGAAACCTCCTGGTCGTTTTCCCTGAGCGAAAAAACCGCCACCATGATGTTGCTGATCGGCCTCACCAACTGGCTCACTGAATACTCCAGCAACCAGAACACTGTGCAACGCTATTGCGCCTCGCAATCCACCCGGGAAGCACGACGCGGCTTGTGGGTCTACCTGTTTACCGCGCTGCCTATTTGGGCGTTCTACATGTTCCTGGGCACAGCCCTGTGGGTATTCTTCCAGGTTTTTCCGGATGCGCAGGCCAGCGCCATCCTCAACGGAGAAGCCCGAGCAGAAACCCTGATGCCCCATTTCATCACCGGGTATTTGCCGGCAGGGGTGGCCGGATTGGTAATCGCAGCGGCCCTGGCGGCGGCCATGAGCTCACTGGACTCCAGCATCAACTCGGTGACCACGGTGAGTGTGGTGGATCTCTATCGGCGTCACCTGCGTCCTGGGCGCGATGACCAGCACTACCTGCGGATTGCCTGGGCAATCGCTGTGGCGGTCACCGTATTCATGATTGGCGGCGCGCTGTGGCTTAACAATGCACAAACCAAGACCCTGCAGGACACCTCCACCATTCTGGTCTCGCTGCTTGGCGGGGGCATGCTGGGCCTGTACCTGCTGGGCTTTTTCAGTCGCCGCGGCGATGCCCGCGCCGCCTGGTGCGGCATCGCTTGCACGTTGGTGTTCACAGGCTGGACGGTACTGACCAACAAGGGGCTGCTGCCAGAGGCACTCAGCGCCCCCTTTGACCTCTACTACACCGGCCTGATCGGTAACCTGCTGATGTTCATCGTCGGCTACCTGGCCGCGTCGTTGTGGCCGGCTTCCTCTCAGGCTGTTCGCGCAGGCTGATTGTCCGGGCCGTTCCGGGAACGCAGCACGCGATCCCGGATCAGCCAGCCCGCCGCCCAGAACACCAGCCACGGATCCAGCAAATAATCCCAGAGATTGTCACTGTCCAGCAGATCCAGCTGGAACGCCACCTGCGCGGCCACCAGGATCAGGCAGGACGCGTAGGCACGCAGCACCCAGGCCAACAGCCCTACCAGCAACAGAATCGTGCTCAGGGTAAAATTACCGTAGCCGAGGGCATAGGGATCCAGGTAGGTTGACCCCATGCTGGTGGGGTAAAACCACAATGCCAGCCCCACCAGCAGCACACAGGCACCACGCAGCTGACTGACCGGCAGCCAGTAAAAGCCGGTGATGCGATGCTTGATCGCCAGTATCGCCAGCAGGCCGGACGCCACGCTGAAACTGGCCAGATAGCTGAGCACCCAGGCGGCCGGCCCCCATGGGTAGGGCAGCAGGGCCCAGACGAAAACCACCAGCGCCAGAATCACCCGCGCCGGCATGGGAAGCAACGCCGCGCAAATTCGCAGCTGCACGGCAACCAGCACCAGGGCGGCAATCAACAGATCAATGCTCATTTTCAGTGCCTCCCTGGGCGGCGGCAACGTCGCCGGCTTTCAGCCAGGCATGCCGGATCGCACTTTTGTTCCAGGTATAAAGAATATGCAGGTCACCGTTTTCACTCCGCAGCATGTACGGGTAGTCATACTGGAAGCGGCAACCTCGGCGAGCGTCGCATTTGTTATGAAAAACCCGTTCGAGTAACGGCTCTGTCGGACCGGTAAAGCCCGCACTGACAATTTCGTCCCGAATCAGGCCGGCAAAGGCCTCCTCGTCAAGCCGGGTGTCTCGCCATTGCGCCCGGTCGTGAAATGTCCAGCGAGTGTCCCAGGACTGCCCCCCATCCCGTGTTTCGCGCACACACAGATCATCGCGTTCTTCCCGGTTGCAGTTTGCGACCACCAGCCAGTGGCCGGGCCCCATAGCCAGGCCACCCAGAGCCGCACTGGGATTTTCAAGGGGGGAATACTCCAGCGCCTGCCACTGCCAGCCACCATCCGCGCTGCTGGACTGATAGAGGTAGCCGTTGTTGGGTTCATTTTCATTGCGCAGAAACGCCACCGCATGTTGCGGGGAATCCACCAGCACCAGCGGCTGGATCGCCTTGCGTCCATGGCCAATCCGGGCCTTGCCCAGCACCTCGCTGTTCTGGTCCAGGCGCAGGATTTCACCGAACTTGCCAATCATTTCGTGATACACCGGCAGGCCGATGGAGCCATCCTGGTAACGCACCGGCGGGGTTTTCACCAGGGTGCTGATGTTGAGCAACGGGGATGTCACCAACGGCTTGTCGAACGACCAACTGGCGCCCAGATCTGCGGATTCCAACACCACCAGACGGCTGGCGGCCCAGCCGCCAAAGCTGACCGCCACCACGAACAGACGCATGCGGCCCTCGTCATCCAGCACGGGAACCGCGTTGCCGAGTTTGCGCACATGGCGACCCCAGCCCTCACTGATCTGCTCCCGGGTGACGACCACGGTCTCGTCTGTCCAGGTTGCCGTGGCCGGGTCAAACAGCGCACTGTGAATATTCACATCCGGCGCCCCTTCACGGCTGCCGGCAAACCAGAACGCCCGCAGACGTCCGTCCGGCAGCTCCACCATGGCTGGAGCATGTACCAGTGGGGTATCCGCATCCGAGGCGAACCGGTACTGCCATTGATCATGGCCAGGCACATCCCCCCCTGCCGGCACTTTCAGTGCCGGAACCGGCTCCCAGATATGCTCAGGCGCTGAGGCAAAGTACCCCACCACCAGAGCCGCCCCCACCAACAAATGGAAAAAACGTTTCATTATCTCTACACAACAAGGTGTTTATCGGGCCGCCTATTGTCCATGAAACAGCGCGTCAAACCAGTCCGGTGGCGCAACTCTGTGATGACAACCCGTCATCATTCCCGGCGTAGTGCTCTAACCGCTCTGACAGGAAGATAACGCAGTACAGCATTCATAAAATTGCCTGCCGCTAACGCATGAAACCCGAACCGGCCATCAGAACCCGCAAAACCTTACCGGCAAATGTGATCACAATGTGTTCATCACTTCATGATTGGTGTCATAATGATTGCAGTCGATATGCGAAAAATTACACTAAGGATATCCCTCCCGACCATGGAACGTGCTGTACAAATCGGGTTGGCACTGATGCTGGTGCTGCTGCTCTCTCCTCTCCACGCCGATGAAAATGACCCTGACTGGAAACTGGTCAGTGATCGTAATGGCATCCAGGTATATATGAAGCACCGGGATGACTCCCGGCTAAAGACCTTCCGCGGTGTAACCCACTTCGAGCTCAAGGATGAATTCGCTCTGGCGGCCATCCTCAATGACTATGATTCCTACCCCAAATGGTTGCACCTGATCGATGGCGCGGAAGAGTTTGATCGCGACGGGCCGCTCAACCGGGATCTGCGCTTTACCACCAAACTGCCATGGCCGCTGGCTGACCGGGAAGCCGTGCTCAACGCCGATGTACAGGTAACGCTGACGGAAGCAGAAGAGTCCGTCATGATCGAACTGATCAATGAACCTGACGCCCTGCCGCCCAACAACCGCTACATCCGTTTTCCTGAGCTGTGGGGGCGGTTGGGTTTTACCCGTGAGGGAAACGACCAGGTGGAGATGGTCTACGAGATCATTCTGGACCCCGGCGGCTATATTCCCGCCTGGATCGTTAATATCCTGCTGCGCGATGCCCCCTACTTCACCCTGGAACGACTGCGTCGGGTGATCCGCAAGCCCGAGTACCAGAACCAGTACTATGATTATCTGGACGAGTTGAAGGGGCCAGGACGCCCGGACAATGCGGCTGGCATGGCGGCCCAGGCCAGTCCCGAAAACGTAACAAAGTGATTATCTCCCTGTCATATTCGGTCAGCTCTCCGTTACTATAGCCCGTCACTGGTAAACGGAGAGGGCGGTCATGTCCCGGTTGCTTTTCTTTCTTTATAGCTGGCTGGTGTTCGTTCCCCTGATGGCAGCGACCACGCTGATCTGCGGTCTGATCTGTCTGGTGCTGGTTCCCTTCCTCCCTGCCGATCGGGTGGCACGCTACAGCGCCGTGCCCTGGGCAAAACTGTGTCTGCTGTACAGCGGTGTGCGAGTCGACCTGTACGGCCGTCATCACCTGCAACCCGGACAAAGCTATGTGATCGTGGCCAACCACCTGAGCCAGTTCGACATCTTCGTGCTGTATGGGTACCTGGGCATGGATTTTCGCTGGGTAATGAAACACGAACTGCGCAAGGTGCCGGTGATCGGCATCTGCTGCGAGAAACTCGGGCATATTTTCATCAACCGATCCGACCAGCAGGCTGCCATCGCCAGTCTCGATGACGCCAAGGCAAGACTCAGCAACGGCGCCAGCGTGCTTTTCTTCCCGGAAGGCACCCGTAGCCGCGACGGCCACCTCAAGCCCTTCAAAAAAGGCGCTTTCAAGATGGCACAGGAACTGCAATTGCCGGTGCTGCCCGTCACCCTTACCGGCACCTGGCATATTTTGCCCCCGGGCACGCTCCGCCTTCAGCCCGGCCATCAGGCCACCCTCACCCTTCATGCCCCGCTACCGGTAAACAGTCACGACGACGCCGAGCTGCAACGACTGATGGCGTGCAGCCGTGATGCCATCGCCGCCCCCCTTGAGCAGACCAGCCCCGAGGCGCTGGGCAGCCTCTGAATCACTCCAGCGCCGGCCTTCGCCGGCGTTATTGCCAGCTGCGCAACCCACTGCCATACGGTATTGGCCCATTCTGCAGTGACAAAGTGTCTACACTCCTTGCCATATTCCCGCTGAGCGAACCGTCAGCCACGTTCCATCGTGCAGGTTCAGCTTGCAACTCGAACCGTTATCACGTCTCCTTTCGGGAGAAGATCAAGGAGTCATCATGAAGAATTTCAAAGACAAAGTTGCCGTGATTACCGGTGCCGGCTCAGGTATCGGTCGCGCTCTGGCCGAGGAACTGGCCGCCGCTGGCGCCAAGCTGGCCCTGTCCGACATCAACGAAGCCGGCCTCAAGAAGACCGTCGCCGACCTGGGGCTGGCAGAAGACCGTCTGATGACCCGGGTACTGGACGTGGCTGATCGTCAGGCTTTCTATGATTTCGCCGACGATGTGGTGAACCACTTCGGCTACGCCAACATGATTTTCAATAACGCCGGGGTTGCGCTGGGTGCCACCGTGGAAGACATGAAGTACGAAGACTTCGAGTGGCTGATGAACATCAACTTCTGGGGTGTGGTCTACGGCACCAAGGCCTTCCTGCCCTACCTGAAACAATCCGGTGACGGGCATATCATTAACATCTCTTCCATCTTCGGTCTGGTAGGCATCCCCACCCAGTCGGCCTACAACGCCGCCAAGTTCGCGGTGCGTGGCTTCACTGAATCCCTGCGCATCGAGCTGGAAATGGAAGGCAGCCCGGTTTCCTGCACATCCGTTCATCCTGGCGGCATCAAGACCAACATTGCCAAAGCCGCACGCATGACCGATGGCGTGGAGCGCATTACCGGTGCCGACAAGGACAAGTCCATTCAGGACTTCGAGAAACTGTTCCGCACCACCCCGCAAGAAGCCGCCAGCACCATTCTCAAGGGCGTGCGCGGCAACAAGCGCCGTGTACTGATCGGTTCTGATGCGGTCGCGGTGGACACCATGCAACGCCTTCTGCCCACCAGTTATCAAAAACTGATCGCCATGGGCCAGAAGTACATGAGCAAGTAAATGATCTCCGAGCGCCCCTTTTCCCAGGCCTGTGAGAACAACAAGGCCCCTATCCTGACGGTGCTGCGCCAGCACTGTCAGGCCCCCGGGACGCTGCTGGAAATCGGCGCCGGCACCGGGCAGCACGCTGCCTGGTTGTCCGGCCAACTCCCTCACCTGACCTGGCAACCCTCCGATGTGGCAGAAAACCTGCCCGCAGTACGCCAGTGGTTACAGGACCCTGACAGCCAGGCCCTGGCGCCTATCGTGCTGGATGTGAGTGGTACCTGGCCGGCGCAACAGTTCGACTACCTGTTCACCGCCAACACCTTTCACATCATGTCCCGGCAACTGGTGGCCCGCTGCATCGAAGAAGGCTGCCGCCATCTGGCTCCGAACGGCCAGTTCCTGATCTATGGCCCTTTCAAGATCAACGGCCGCTTCACCAGCGAATCCAATGCCACTTTCGAGCTGTGGTTAAAGGATATCGACCCCCTGCGAGCGATTCGCGACAAGGAGTGGATCGAGGAAGAATTTGCCCGCCACGGGCGCAAACTGCAGGCGGTATACGACCTGCCAGCCAATAACATGATGCTGGTGTTTGGGTGAGGCACGCCTGACGCAGGACGCCAGAAGCCTGACACCAAAAAACGGCCCTACCGTCGAGCTGCGTTGCGCACTGCGTGCATTCTGGGCTTGAGGAAAAGCACCCCGAACAGCATCACCATCAGCGCATCACGCCAGTGGAACACGCCGTGACGGCGGATCCAGACGGCAAAGCCGACAAGTTCCAGAAAGTGCAAAATCGCGATGACAGCACCGGCGATCAGCAGCAAGCGATCAAAAGGGGCCGGTAATTCCATGAAAATGGCTAACAGTACCCCCAGCCAAAACACTACAATGCCTCCACGCAGGATGTTCATCGCTAAAGATCCTCTGACAGCGCTGGCTATTTTTTCTACAATGCGTGATCGAGGCGTGGGCCGGGTGCCCTGATAATCACAAACATCACCCGCAAGACCCGATACGCCCGCCCGGCCACCCGGTGGCAAGGCAACAACCACTTGCATTCAGACTGAGCGAATACATGCAAAAAGACAAGGCAAATGCCTGGAGCCTGGACCAATTTCAGGTTCCTGAAAAAGACGGCGAACGCCGCTTTCACGACTTCAATCTGGACCTGCGCCTGATGCGTGGGATCGCCGATCTTGGCTTCCAGTACTGCACCCCCATTCAGGCAGAAGTCCTCGAGCATACCCTGGCCGGCGCCGATGCCATCGGCCGCGCCCAGACTGGCACCGGCAAGACCGCAGCCTTTCTGGTGACCGTCATCAACGACCTGCTGCAGCACCCGCTGGAGGTAAAGCGTTACGCTGGCGAGCCCCGGGCCCTGATCGTGGCGCCCACCCGTGAGCTGGCCATGCAGATCGAGAAGGATGCCAAGGGCCTGGCCAAGTACACCGATCTGCAAGTCATGAGCGTGGTCGGCGGCATGAACTTCAACCGTCAGCAGGAACGGTTGCAGAAACGGGAGATCGACATCCTCGTGGCCACTCCCGGACGCCTGCTGGACTTCGCCAAACGCCGCGACCTGTGGCTGGACCGGGTTGAGTTTCTGGTGCTGGATGAAGCGGACAGGATGCTGGACATGGGCTTCATTCCGGATGTGAAGCGCATTGTCGGCATGACCCCGAAAAGCAAGTACCGTCAGACGCAGCTGTTTTCCGCCACCTTCAACGATGACGTGATGAATCTGGCCCGCCGCTGGACCCAGGACGCTGAAGTAGTGGAGATCGAACCTGCCCAGGTCACCACGGAAACCGTGGAGCAGAAGGTCTATATCACCAACACCGATGACAAGTTCAAATTGCTGTACAACCTGATTACCGGCATGGACATGGACAAGGTCATCGTCTTCGCCAACCGTCGGGATATTACCCGGCGCATCAACGACCGCCTGGTGAAGAAGGGCCTCAAGGTGTCGATGATTTCCGGCGACGTTCCCCAGAACCAGCGCTCCAAGACGCTTGAGCGGTTCCGTTCCGGCGACCTGCAGGTGCTGATCGCCACCGATGTGGCCGGTCGCGGCATTCACATTGATGGCGTTTCCCACGTAGTGAACTACAACCTGCCGGAAGACCCGGAGGATTACGTTCACCGTATCGGCCGTACCGGACGGGCAGGCGCCAGTGGCATGTCCATCAGCTTTGCCTGTGAAGATGATGCCTTCCTGTTGCCAGAACTGGAAAGCGCCATCAGCATGAAGCTGGACTGCGAGTATCCGCCTGCCGACCTGCTCCAGGACAAGGACACCAGCAATGCCTGAACGTATCAGCCCTGAGCAAGGCAAAGCTCGCTTTGATGACGGTCAGGCCCTGTTCGTGGACATCCGCGATCCTCACAGTTTTGCCGCCGGTCACCTGCGCGGAGCGGTACACCTGAGCAACGCCAACGTGGATCAGTTTCTCGCCGACAGCGACAAAGCCCGCCCCCTGGTGGTCTACTGCTACCACGGCAACAGCAGCCAGGGCGCCGCAGACTTTCTCACCGAGCAGGGGTTTCAGGCAGTGAGCCTGGACGGAGGCTATGAGGTATTCAAGGTGCAGTTTCCAGAGGCGCTGGAAATGCCTGATGCCTGATGCAAAAAGGCCCGCCCGGTAAACCGGGCGGGCCTTTTTGCATCGGTAAAACCCTCGCTATACCCCGCGTAGGAGCTCAGCTTGCCTGAGCGATCCGAGCCTAAGCGAGGCACGGATTCCAGAAGCGAGTTTCGAGTACCGAGTTTCGAAAATCTAAAACCGGTGGTCAGGTGCGGGGTTTTAATCTTGGCCTTTCAAAACTCGCCTCTCGCAACTTGAAACTCATTACCTCGCCTGAGCTCGGATCGCTTGCAGGCAAGCTCCTACAGCGGCTTCGTAGAATGGCCGCGAGGGAGGCGCAGCCAGGCACTCGTCCTTGCGTCTGGCATAAGGCATCAAGCGTCAGGCGTACCTAAAACCGGTACCCCAGCCCTACCATGTACACCCAGGGGTCGATCTCCACATCGATCTTGTCCACCCGCGCATCATTCACATACAGCCTGGCTTCGGTATCAATATCGATGTTCCAGACACTCACGTTGAACAGCCAGTTATCCGTGAGCACCACATCAGCCCCCACCTCCCAGGCAAAGCCCAGTGAGTTGCTGAGTTTCACATCCGCATCGGCTCCTCCCAGCAGGGGGCTGACCACGTCATCATCAATACTGTCATCAAAGAAGATGGTGTAATTCAGACCCGCGCCCAGATACGGTCGCACCGGCCCCATTTGTGGCGCGTAGTACTGGGCCAGCAGGGTTGGCGGCAGGTGACTGGTTTCGCCGATCACCACGCCGCCACCAGTATCGAGCAGGATGTCATGGGTAAACGGGGTTGCACCCACCAGCTCCACGCCAAAGCTGTCATTCACCATATATGCGAAGGTGAGCCCCAACTGGGTATCGTCGTCCACATCCACTTCCAGACCACCCACCGCAGGCAACGCCGGGTTAAACGCGTCACTGCTGGCATCCGGGTCCACCTTGATCGCACCAGCACGCACAATGAAATCACCCGCCTCATGGGCCATCAGTGGACTCCCCAGCAGCATACCGGTTAGCAGTAGCGCCCCTTTCACTTGTCCTCGCAGTTGCATACAGATCCCCTTGGATAACGCAATATACAGTCAATGACCCCGGCCCGGTTGGCGGGCAAGATGGTCAACGTTCAAACTACGCAACCATTGAACAACTTGACGCAACAACGAGCATTGCTCTGAATCAATAAAAACGAGGCTTGTCACCATGTCGTCTTCCGAACTGATCAGCGCCCTGCGCGACGCCCACAAAACCCACCTGACCCAGCAACTGCAGAATCCCGATCACTGGCAAGCCCTCCTGACCCAGGCCAGTACCAGCCTCGGCAAAACACCGCTTGGCAAGCTGGTGGACAGCGACAGCCTCAGCCTGGTCGTTGAGCAATGGGTATTGGAAGCGAACAGTGCCCAGGGGCTGCAGGACGTGATTGTGCAGACCACCGAAGCGGTACTGAAAGCGGCCGAGCAGGACGATGCCACCGTGGGCCAGCTGCTTAGTGAGGCTCACTTTGAAGCCGTATTGGAAAAATCCCTGCAGCTGAAAACCTTACGCGAGAAAGCCATCCATGCCGGCATGAATCATCCGCTGGTGAGCGAGATGGTGAGTGAGATGCTCTATACCGGCATCAAGAATTTCCTGTTGGAAGAAAATGCCCTGGCCAAACTCCCCGGCGTCAGCAGCGTGATGAAAATGGGGCGCAAGAGTGTGGTCGGCAAGGCCATGGGTGGCATGGAAGAATCCATTCGCGGCTATCTGCAAAAGAATATTCGCGAAACCCTCAAGACCGGTGAGCAGTGGCTCAACAAGCAACTCACCAATGAACGCATCGAACAACTGGCCCGCGATGGCTATCAACGGATTTCACCCCTCAAGCCCGCCGAATACCTTGCCCAGATCCCCCCGGGAACCGTGAAGGATCTGGTGGAGCAAGGCTGTCAGATCGGCGACGAAAGCGCCCGGCTGGAATACACCCGCAATCTGATCAGCGTTGGCATCAAAGCCGCCGTGGATGCCCTTGGCAAAACCACCTTGGCAGACATTCTTGCCGGCATGCAGATCAGCGAGGACAAGATCAAGGAAATCACCACCCCGGCCCTCGCCAAAGGGGCCACTGTATTGGTGGAACAAGGGGTGCTGGAGCCGTTTATTGAATGGTCGCTGGATGACTTTTACGGATCGGAGGCGTGCAAGAAGGCGGTGGAGTCAGTTAACAGTTAATAGTGAACAGTTAACAGCGAAACACGCGTCAGATTTTTTCTTTTCTCCAACGCAAGAGGCCGCGCCCAGGTTATGGGCGCGGCCTCTTTGCTTTCAGAAAGCAACAATGCGGATTCGCGTCGCTGTTAACTGTTCACTATTAACTGTTAACTAGAGGAACGACTCCGCATACTCCGCCAACAACGACCGCGGCACACCATTGAGCTGCACCGAACCGCCATGAACAAAACGCTTGAAGCGTTCGGTCATGTAAGTCAGGCCGGAGCTGGTGGGTGACAGATACGGTGTATCGATCTGTGCCAGGTTGCCCAGGCATACCACCTTGGATCCCTCCCCTGCCCGCGTAATGATGGCCTTCATCTGATGGGGGGTCAGGTTCTGGCTTTCATCGATCAGGATCAGGGATTTCTGGAAACTGCGGCCACGGATGTAGTTCATTGCCTTGAACTGAATGTTGGCCCGCTCCTTCACATACTGGATGCTGCCGGAAGGATTCTCGTCATTGAGATGCAGCGCCTCGATGTTGTCGTTAATGGCACCCAGCCAAGGGTCCATTTTTTCCTCTTCGGTACCAGGCAGGAAGCCGTGATCCTCCGCCAGTGGCGGCGTGGAGCGGGTGGCAATGATCTTGTTGAAGCGCTTCTGCTCCACCGTCATTTCGATGGCCGCAGCCAGCGCCAGAATGGTTTTGCCGGAACCGGCTGCACCCGTCAGGTTGACCAGATGCACATCCGGGTCCAGTAGCAACTGCAGTGCGATTGCCTGCTGGATATTCATGGGCTTGAGCCCCCATGCCTCCTGCTCCAGCATGCTGTCCGCCTTGTAATGCTTGAGGGTCACCACACCGTTATCCACCCCCATCACACGTCCCACGAACCCTTGCTCATCAATGATGTACTGGTTGGGATAAACCTCCTCTCCCAGGATTTCGCTGACCAGCAGACCATGGGAAAGGTGATGCAGGGTATCCGCACCCTCCTGCTCGGTTTCCACCTGGGTAACCTGGTCCCAGAAGGAACCGGGCACCTCAAAATAGCCCCGGGTCAGCTGCTTGATGTCCGTCACCAGCTGATCATTATGATAATCCTCTGATTCAATGCCGCAGGCTCGCGCCTTCAGGCGCATGTTGATGTCCTTGGTCACCAGGATGAAACGTTCATCCGGGGCCATGGCCTTCATGGCCAGCACATCGTTGATGATGCGATTGTCATTGAGGTGATCCGGCAGTGGGGATTTCACCTCTTCCTGGGGAGACATCAGTACGGTGAGGGTACCCTGGGTTGAGTTATCCGGTCCGCGCGGAATCGGAATTCCCTCTTCAACCTGTTCGGGCGTGGCATGGCCAAGCACCTTGTCGATCTGCCGAATGGCCGCCCGGCAATCAGCTGCAGTGTGCGACTTTCCGCTTTTCAGCTTGTCCAGTTCTTCCAGCACCGTCATGGGTATTACCACACGGTGTTCTTCAAAGTTCAGCAGGGAATTGGGATCGTGGATCAGGACGTTGGTGTCGATGACGTAGGTTTTTTTCTGTTCTTGCTCGATGGTGCTGTCGTTCTGACTGGCGCTCGCGTGGTGGTTAATGGAAAGGGTGTGGAGTCTGGCCGCGCGCTCTTCCATGCGTATCCCCTGTGCCGTTAAACGGTACGGTTGCGTTGGTTTGGCGGCTGGAGAGCGGGTGTCAATTCTGAGTGCGAGAGTGACGCCTGCCCATTGCCGCCCTGGTTTTAAGCCTTTTGGCGGTAAAGTTGCATTCAGCTGTTACAGCTTTTGATCGCGATCACTCCCGCAATGGCGGGGGTTGGAATCACCATAACCCAGTTTTTTTGAATCGATCAATAGTTACTCCTGAAAAGTTTTTCGTTTCGTTCCATTGAATCGTTCTGTCGGCCTGCGCTCTTCGCTACACTACGATGCCTGTCACAGCCAACCCGGATTAGACCATGCCCCATGAACATCCCCAGGTGATGATGCCCCCGCCAGCCCTGTATCTGGGCGGCTTGCTGATGGGATACGGCATTGATCAGGCCACTGATTTTCCCGCCCTCACCTTTGCCGGAAACCTCTGGTTGATGCTGGGGCTCGCCGTGGCCGGCATGCTGTTGGTACTGGCGGCGGTGATACAGCTTCGACGGGCAAAGACCACCGTGATGCCACACCGCGCTGCCAGAACCTTGTTGACCAACGGTGTCTTTGCCCTGAGCCGCAACCCCATCTACCTGGGCTTCACTTGCCTGGCGGCCGCCATGGCGTTGAGCCAGCAGAGTGCAGGCATGCTGTTGATGCTGATTCCCGTGGTGTGGGTCATCCATTCCCATGTGATCGCAGCGGAAGAGGCATTTCATGCACAACAGTTTGGAGCGCAGTGGCAGGCGTATTGTCAGCGGACCCGACGCTGGCTCTGACCCGGATACGGTCACTTCCAGGGCCTTGCTTGAGCCACTCCACCTGACCCAGCTTGCCATTCTGCAAGCGCATGTGTCGGGAGCCGAAGTGCCCGGGCACCAGAGTGCTGGCTCGGGTATCCCGGGGTAGCCAGCCCAGCCGGCGGTAAAGCTCGGCCACCAGCTCGGAACAGAACCAGCCCCGTTGGTCGGGCTTGCGCTGGAAACAGGTCAGGACATCGATGGCATTGCAGAGGACATAGTTCTTGTAGGGGCGGTGCATCAGGCGTCGCACCAGGCGTTGCAGCAATCGTTCCTGATTACCGGTCAGGTCCGGGCCATGGCGACGGCGCACCACCACAGAACCTTCATAGTCGGCAAGCTTGCTGGCCAGAGACACCAGCGACACGCCGGCCACCGGCTTCCCCAGCCGGACATCAGCCGACTCACCCAGGGTAGTCGATTCCAGCACCAGTGGCTCCCGACTTTCGGGCATAAACACCACCATGCCGATGTGACTCCAGGGGCTGCGGGTAAAGACCCGTATTACCTCACTGGTTACACCGCGCCCCGAAAACAGCAGGATATCGCCGGTTCGCAGGGTAAAAGCAGAATCCAGAGTGAGTGTCATCTCAGACGTTCCCAGGTTTCTGATCATTCCCGTTGAGAGCACGCTATGCCTGCCGAGTGACAAATCGCTGACAACAACGTCACGGTTTGGTGAACAACACGAGTCCGACTGAGCCGCTGTAGGAGCGAGCCTGCTCGCTCCTACAGCGGCTCCGTAGATACAACCCCACTCCACCGTCATATTTCTGTTACCTCCCGACGGTAACCTGCCTGACACGTTTCGCCCCAGCCTGCCCCGCCTATGGAAGACCGCCTCTACCTGCTGCAACGTCACCTGCCAGAATTGCTGGATCTGGAAGCATTGATGCGTGAGGGGGAGCGGCACCTGCGGGTAAGCACCGTGCATGAAGTGCCAATGGGTGAGCTATCGTTGCCGGTAAAGGTCATCGAGATGGGCTCCACCTCACCGCGAGTGCCGGTGATCGGTTTTTTTGGTGGCGTGCATGGAGTTGAGCGTATCGGCAGCCAGGTGTTGATGTCCTGGCTGCACAGTCTGATCCATCGACTACAATGGGACGACCAGCTGCACCGACGACTTGAGCAGGTAAGGCTGGTATTCATGCCCATGATCAATCCGGGCGGCATCTGGAAACGCACTCGCAGCAACCCCAATGGGGTGGACCTGATGCGAAATGCGCCCATCGACGCCATGGGCAAAGTGCCGTTTCTGGTGGGCGGCCACCGCCTCAGCCGGCACCTGCCCTGGTACCGGGGTAAGAGCGGCGCCCCCATGGAGCCAGAGGCACAGGCAATGATCCGGGTGGTGCAGGAAAAACTGTTCCCCGCCCCGTTCTCCATGAGCATCGACTGTCACAGCGGTTTCGGCCGTCGTGACCGGATATGGTGCTGCTATGCCCGAAGCCACCGGCCCATCCCCCACATTGGCGAGGTGTACCGGCTCAAACAGATATTCGAAACCACCTACCCTCATCATCATCCCTACCTGATAGAGCCCCAGTCCCTTAATTACACCACCCACGGCGACTTGTGGGATTACTTGTACGACGACGCCCAGGACCGTGTGCCCGAACATACCTTTCTGCCTTTCACCCTCGAGATGGGCTCCTGGCTGTGGGTACGCAAGAACCCCCGCCAGATGCTGGACTTCTTCGGCTACTTCAACCCGGTGATTTCCCACCGCCACCATCGGGTTCTGCGCCAGCACCTTCCATTATTCGAGTTTCTCACCGGCATGACCGCCAACGCCGGAAACTGGCTACCCACTGCCAACGAGCGCAAGGGACTCACCCGCGAGGCCATCCAGTACTGGTTTCCGCCACAAGACTGATCTGGCGTCATTGCTGTCCCACAGTTTGACTTAGCGAAGTCCGAAATCCGCCGGGCAGGCAAGCCGGCGGAGACTCTGTTTAGGGAAACAGGGTTTAACCGCCGCATTTTGACGCTCACAGATGCCTGTCTCGTGGGAGCCTGCTTGCAGGCGAATGTTGGTGCGGCAAGGGCTATTCGCTTGCAAGCATACCCTGACGAGCACAGAGAGCTCCCACAAGAGAAAGCGCCTCCGCTTCCTCAGGACCTTCAGGATACTCTGGGACAGCAGTGGATCTGGCGCCGCTCTTGCATTGCTGTAAGCTTTGGCGGATCACGGTTGGGGCTCTCCCGCCGCTGCCTTACACTAGGGGGGAACTGAGACCCCCCTGATACACCTTTGAACACGGGACCCATCTATGAAACGCCTTGCTTTCATCACCTGCGCCATCGCGCTGTCAGGCTGCCAGCACTTCAACTATCAGCCGCCTTACGGTGATGACATCGCCGACATCACTTTCACCAGCAACAATATCCCTGCCCAGCCGGCGATCTGTGTTCCCGGCGAAGGCTTCCAGACCACGGAATATTCCATCGCCCAGAAACCCATTGGTGGCGACGCCCTGAACGACCTGATGGAAACCATGAAAAAGAGTGTGGAAGTCACGACCACCCTTCAGGCCTCCAGTCAGGCCCGTATTGGCGTGAGTTACAATCAACAGAAAGGTGCCGGTATGTCCCGGGATCGCTGCAAGATCGCCTTGCAATTCGAGGCGGTGGAGGGCGAGCACTACCAGGCTCGATTTGATTACAGTAACGGGCAGTGTGGCCTCTCACTGACCGACAGCAACGGCCAAAGCGCCGATGCAGTGCAAATCGACTGGGAATGCCCACAATAAAGGCACCAATTCGGTGCGCCGCACCATGGCGGCGCACCGAATCCAATATTGCGAAACCATGACCTCCCTCTTCCCATCCCTCCCCCACGATAACCTGTTGATAATTATACAAATCAAAAAACTGGCACACTCTCTGCATTATACATTGCGAGCCTGATAGGCGGTGCGCCACCAGCGCACATTGAACAAATTAGACTTGTTAAGAGGGTTGCACATGAAAAACGTATTTGGTCTGAAGAAAACGGTTATTGCCTCTGCTGTTGCAGCAGCCAGCGTGATGGCCCCCGCCATCGCCGCTGCTGAAGTAAGCGGTAGCCTGGGCATTGCCAGCATGTACCTGTGGCGTGGTCAGGACGTCTCTGCTGGTACTGCCAACGTTTCCGGCAGCCTGGACTTCACTACTGAAATGGGCTTTTACGCCGGTTCCTGGGTGTCCTCTGCAGGTACTTCCGTAAATGCCGCAGGCACCACTTCTACTGAAACCGACTTCTACGCTGGTTTCGGTGGTGAAGCCGGTGGCCTGAGCTACGACATCTCCTACTGGACTTATGTCTACCCGGAAGATGATGTGGGCGCTGGTGAACTGGCAGAACTGATTGCCAGCGTTGGCATGGCCGGCTTTACTTTCACCGGTTATGTGAGCGCCAACGATCTGAGCGACTCCGATGAAGAAAACTTCGGTGACGACCTGTACTTCACTCTGGGCTACTCCTACGACGCCTTCGGCGTGACTGTAGGTACCTGGGAGCTGGATGCAGACGACTCCAACTACACCCACGTTGACCTGAGCTACTCTCCGGTTGAAAACCTGACCTTCACCGTCTCCAAGGTTGTAGACAGTGATGAGTTTGCACCGGTAACCGACGATCAGGATCCGCTGTTCGTGGTTGGCTACTCCTTCGATATCTAAAGGCACAACAGGGCGGTTTCGACCGCCCCACGTTTCAACGCCGCGGGGCTCTCCCTGGTCCTCGCAAACACGCAAGCAACCCCGCGGCGTCTTTTTAATTTCAAGCCTGATGCCGAACGCCTGATGCCTGACGCAGAAAGGCCGAACAGCACAACCTCAACCTCCCCCCTACACTCTATATAGCCCTCTGGTTTTACTTCTGGCTTCTGGCTTCTGGCATCTATCGATCAAAATACACTACCAACCCATCGTGATCCGATATTGGTGATATTCCATCCGAGCCGTACAGTTTGCTGTATCGCCCGGCACTACCTCGACTGACATCCACCGCTTTCACTCTCTCCTTTAACACGGGGGACAGCCAGATATGATCCAGGGCCTGGGGGCGACAACGATAGCGGTAACTGTAGCGTTCCTGCTTCGGCAGAAGAGACCAGACATTGAATAACGATGCAGACGCAAACCGGTTGTAGCTGTCCGAAAACCGGCCGGCATCCCAGGTGCTGTTGAAATCCCCTGCGACGATTACCGGACCCGACTGCTCGGCCACCCAGCCAGCAAGACGGGAAGCCTGACGGTGTCGCTTCTCAAAGACCCGGGCTGATTTGAGATCCCGCGCGCTGCGCAGGTGCACAACCACAAGATCGGCTTGCACGGGTGATTGCAGGGAAACCGCCAACGGCGGACGCGAAAAAAGGGAATGGCCCTGGAAGGCTTCTGTGGCAAACAGGGCACGGGAATGTGTCAGCACTATGGGCGCACGATACAACAGCCCCACATCCATGCCTGACGGATCATTGCCTTCCAGCAACACCGCGCGATAACGAAAACCGGATTGCCCCAGCCTGTTTGCCAGCCTCTCCAGCAAGGCGAGGTTCTCCACCTCCTGCACCGCCAGCAGATGTGGCGCCTGCAGGTCGTTGACCACGGTATCGGCAATGGCATCCAGACGCCGCGCCAGCAGTGAAGGCGATAGCGGCTCATCCAGAGCCGAGTCCTTGCGAGCATCCCGGAGGCGCCACAGATTCAGGGTGGCCAAGGTCCAGTGGTCGTCTGCCGGCGCCATGACCGGCCGAGGCTCGGCCAGATTGCGGCACTCCGCCGATACCGATGAACAGGCACCAACAAAGAGAAGAATGATAAAACCGTAAGTCAGTCGCATGGAAAAATTCTACGACTGGCGCAGGAAAGGGAATAGAGGGAATAACGGATTTGTGTGTAGGAAGAAGCTGGCAGCGAGTTCACTGCTGTCCCACATTTTCAGCCCCCCTTTGGGACAGGAGCCCCTTCCTTTGTGGGAGCTTGCTTGCAAGCGAATTCCGCCCTTGCGAACAGGTCCTCGCCTACAAGCAAGCCCCCGCAGAACTCAGTCAAGCAGATACAAACTGTGGGACAGCAGTGCTGCAGAGGCGCGCATTTTATGTAGGAGCCCAGCTTGTCTGAGCGATCCGAGCCCAAGCGAGGTAGGGATTCCAGAAACGCATCTCGAAGCACAATACCCACCCACTGCTGTCCCACAGTTTGACTTAGCGAAGTCCGAAACCCGCCAGGCTGGCAAGCCGGCGGGTTTCTCTGTTTAGGGGAACAGGGTTTATCCGCCGCATTTTGACGCTCGCAGATGCCTGTCGCGTGGGAGCCTGCTTGCAGGCGAATGTTGGTGCGGCAAGGGGTATTCGCTTGCAAGCATACCCTGACGAGCACAGAGAGCTCCCACAAGAGAAAACGCCCCCGCTTATGCGTGTTGCCTGAAGCGTGATGCGTGCTGCGTCATACGTCTCTTTTTAAGGCCGATAAACCACCTTCAGTCCTTGCGGCACCCGGGTTTCTTCCAGGTAGCCCACAAAGGCGGAATCACTGCCCACAAGCAGCCCCATTTCTTGCTCGCTGGACACTTCCCTTGGCGGCATGCCCCGCCCGGTAAAGATCATCCGCGCCCAGTAGCTCTTCATCTGTTCCGCTGTTTTGCCGGTAACATTCCGGTAGAAAAGATTACGGGTAACGTCACCGCCGGGCAGGTCCAGTGGCTTGACGGCCGCTCCCTGAATCTGGCGCAACTGGCCATTGAACACCTGACGTACCTGGCTCTGCGTCAGCGCACTAATCGGGCTATCCGCCCCGACCACCACCACGGGTCCCGCCATGGCAACGCTACCAAACACAAGGCCGATTCCCATCAGGAAACTGGCTAACAATTCCTTTTTCACCCTTCTTCCCCTTTAAAAAACCAAATCGACTGACAGACGCACCACTGAGGCTCCGTCATCGAGCCTGCTTCTGTCATCGGTGGTAAAAAACCCATTGGACGAAA
Organism: Alcanivorax sp.; assembly: GCF_017794965.1. Lineage (NCBI taxonomy): Bacteria > Pseudomonadati > Pseudomonadota > Gammaproteobacteria > Oceanospirillales > Alcanivoracaceae > Alcanivorax > Alcanivorax sp. The sequence goes on along the minus strand of NZ_CP051240.1, from coordinate 817,736 downwards.
GCTCGTCGTCCGAAAAATCGTAGTAATAGCTGTATTCGCCTTTCAGGGCGATGGCATCGGTGAGCGAGTAACGCACCCCTGCGGTCCAGCCTTTTTGTTGTTCCGCCAACTGATCCTGCAACACCCGCGGACTGATCCCGGTGCCTTCCAGTTGAGGCATGTACGTCTCGTCCAGATCATGAGCCTCGACGGCTGTCCAGGTGAGCAAAGGCATCCATTTCCCCAGATACTTGCCCACGGAGACATAGCCACTACGTGCACTGGGATACCAGTTTCCGAAGTTCAACAGCGCGGCTTCACTGGCCATGAACCAGCTGCCATCGTCGTACTGTAGCCCCACCCCACCAAAGTAGGTGTACACCTCATCGAAGCTCAGCCCCAACATGGACGTAAGACCGCCACTGAGGCCGTCCAGATCGTCTTGCGCCACTGACACCGTGGCGCCGGAATAGGCCGCACGCAGTGTCCAGTCATGCCAGCGACTGGTCAGGTTGATGCCACTCAGGTCATCCGCCTGGAAAGCAACGCCGCCAGCACGTGCCCCGGCATCCACGGTGCTTGATCCCCAAAACCCGGTCAGGCGATGAAACACCGGCCCGGTCGCGAAGGACCACGCAAGTTCCATGCCTTCCATGGTCTTGATGGGCGCCAGCAGATAGACCTCGGCCGGGGGGGTCACCCAGGGGTAGGCATAGCCCACATCCACGTACTGGGAGTGCATGTAAAAGGGAGCAACGATCCTGCCCGCTTTCACACTCACGCTGTCGGTGAGCGCATAATCCAGATATCCCCACTGGATCTCCGCATCAAAATCGTCTTCACCGGACGCAAACAACTGAAGCACCGCCTGCGCACGATCATTGATTCTGGCGTTGAACTGCAGGCCCGCACGGGTCAGGGAATCATGGCTCCATTCGTCACCGGAGCCATCGACAAAAGTGGCTTCCCCCGATTCAGTATCGGCCCAGGCTCGACTCATCCCGGCAGAGAGAAACCCGTTGATGGTTACCCGCTCTTCCTTGTTGATCGTTCCGTCCAGCTGCTGTTGCTCAATACGCTGCAGCCGCAGCTCATACGCTTCCAGCTTTTGCTCAAGGTCTGCATCAGCGGGTTCAGCCCAGGCCGGACTGGCCACCAGCGCAGCCAGCAACGCTGCAGAGTACATTCCTTTCATGATCGCCCCATTCTTGATACGTCGTTTTCATTATTCTGAAATACGACAAACGGGCGACATTATCCCTGTTCACACGCCACCATCAAGAGTCATAAGGGGACGTTCGGCTGACCGGGAAGTCACCGCATACCGGCTCTTCATCGGCCAGCTCCAGACACACCTCCACGGTTTCTCCCTCCGTTGGCACACGGGACAGATGCATCAACATCAGATGCAGGGCGCCCGGCGCAAACGACACACTTTCACCCGCAGGCACCTCCACCTGGCCCAGGTGACGCATACGCCGTGTGCCGTCCTCTTGCAGGGTCATATCATGGAGCATGGTATGACCGGCAATCCCGGTATGCGCCCCGGTAATCACTGCGCGCGCGTCACCCTCATTCGTCACCGTCACATAACCAGCCATGGACGGCGACACCGGCGGCACCGCCCGCAACCAGGCGTGACTCAGCAACAGGTCCGCCTGCAGCGGCGACGCCAGCACCATGGCGACGCCCATCATGACCGCTTTAGAGAAGACTTTTTGCATCATTTGCCACCTCTTCAATACTGAAATCCGCCGGGTACAGTTTGCGCACCCGAGCCTGTTCATCCAGCAGGTAGATGTAGTCACTGTGGGTAAAGAGGTAATTCTCCGCCTCCTTCCCCTTGATGAAGACCACACCGTACTGCTCAGCCACCTGCCGGATCTGGGGCAAGGTGCCAGTGAGACCGATTATGTCGGCCTTGAACCAGGGCAGGTATTGCTTGAGATGCTCCACCGTGTCCCGCTCCGGATCGAAGGTAACGAATACCAGCTGCACCTGTTCCGCCTGCCCGGCCTCCTCCAGAGAACGATACACCTGGGCCACCCGGGCCAGCACAGCGGGGCAGATATCCGGACAATGGGTGTAGCCAAAGAACAGAATGGACACCTGGCCCTTAAGATCCTGTTGGGTAAACGGCTCTCCATTGTGATCGGTCAGAGTGAACGCGCCGCCCAGACGGGTATTGATCGGCAGGTCACTCTCCGGCTTGTCGCATCCGGCCAATACCATCAGCAACAGCAACGGCAGGATGTACGGCAGTTTTCGCATGATCGCTCCGGTTGGTATAATCCGCGCCCATTTTGACGCGATTCAGCGGTTAGGCAAGGCCAATCAGGCCCTGCCGCCTTTTGATGGAGGTGCCCCTTGGCACGCAAGCTGTTTATCCAGACCCATGGCTGCCAGATGAACGAGTACGATTCCACCCGCATGGTGGACCTGCTCGAATCCAGCCACGGCCTTGAGCAAACCGACAACCCCGATGAAGCGGATGTGCTGCTGCTCAACACCTGCTCCATTCGGGAAAAAGCCCAGGAAAAGGTCTTTCACCAGCTGGGACGCTGGAAAAAGCTCAAGGACGCCAACCCCGACATGATTATCGGGGTGGGCGGCTGCGTGGCCAGCCAGGAAGGAGATGCCATCCGCGAACGGGCGCCCTATGTGGACGTGGTATTCGGCCCCCAGACCCTGCACCGCCTGCCCGGTCTGATCACCCAGGCCGCCAGCACCAAAGAGCTGGCCATTGATGTGACCTTCCCCGAGATCGAAAAGTTCGACAATCTCCCGGAACCCAGCGTGGATGGCCCCACCGCCTTTGTCTCCATCATGGAAGGCTGTTCCAAGTACTGCACCTTCTGTGTGGTGCCCTATACCCGTGGTGAGGAAGTCAGCCGTCCGGTACAGCCGGTGCTGGACGAGATCGAGCATCTGGCGGAAATGGGTGTACGTGAGGTGAACCTGCTGGGGCAGAATGTGAATGCCTACCAGGGCAAGGGCGCCAGCGGCGAAACCCTGGATCTGGCCGACTTGATCCTGCTGATTCGTGATATCGATGGCATCGACCGGATTCGCTATACCACCAGCCACCCGGTGGAGTTTTCCGATGCCCTGATTCAGGTGTATGAAGAGGTACCGGAACTGGTCAGCCACCTGCATCTGCCGGTGCAGTCCGGTTCCGACCGCATTCTGGCCATGATGAAACGCAACCACATGGTGCTGGAGTACAAGAGCAAGCTGCGCAAGCTCAAGCGTATTCGCCCGGATATTTCCTTCAGTTCCGATTTCATCATCGGCTTCCCCGGGGAAACGGATCGGGATTTTGAAGACACCATGGACCTGATCCACGAGATCGGCTTCGACATGTCCTTCAGCTTCATCTACAGCGCTCGTCCCGGCACCCCGGCGGCGGACCTGCCGGATGACGTTCCCATGGACGTGAAGAAACAGCGTCTCGCGATCCTGCAACAACGCATCAATCAGAATGCCCAGGATATCTCACGCAAGATGGTAGGCAGCACCCAACGTATTCTGGTGGACGGATTTTCCAAGAAGGATCCCGGCCAGCTCAAGGGGCGCACCGAAAACAACCGGGTGGTGAACTTCCGCAGTGACGAGACTGACCTGATCGGCAAGTTCGTGGATATCACGGTTGCCGAGGCTTACAGCAACTCCCTGCTGGGCACCGATCCGCGCAACCCGGGCTGACGCCCGGATTGCGCCGAATCGGCACAGTGCGTTACCGGTTGCCTTGCAGTAGCCCGTCGGCATCGCCCGCCGGGGCCAGATAATCCGGCAACAGCACCACCGATTCCGGATTATTCTGTGCAAAGCTGGCATCCGGGCTCACATCCCCGCCCGCACTGTCGAGCAGGTTATCAAAGCGCAGCACCTGCTTTTGCGACTTCTCCGCCACGTAGAGGCTGGAACCATCCCAGGCAATATCCACCGGGTTACCCAGTTGCGTATTCCCCACAGCGTTGTTGTCACCGTCATCAATACTGATCGCCACCGGCGTATTGCCATCGGCACGGTCTGCCCCTTCGATCACATACAATTTGCCATCTGTGGGATTGGCACCACTGCCCACATCAGAAACGATCAACGTGTTGCGATCTGACACATAGACAATGCCGTGCAGGTTGGTGGGCGCAGTGACCGGCATGCCACCGACGGTGGGCACAATGATGCGGTCGGGGCCAGTGGCGCCACGATTACTGCTATACGCCTCAAACACCGCCACCGTGCCGTCGACCTGGGCCACATACAGGGTGTCGCTGTCCGGGTCGTAATCCAGGTCCCAGGGAGCCACACTCAATGGCGTGGTATACAACGGCGCCACATTGCCACCGGCCTGGGCACCGAACACCTTCACCGCCGGGTCACCATTGTCGGTGACCAGCACCAGCCCCAGCTCGTCAGCCACATCAAATCCCTTGGGACTGATCAGCCCGGTATTGGTACCACCAATCACTCGGTCACGACTTAAAGCAAATGCCTCCCCGTCCCTGGACACGCCAAGACGGTTGATCACAGCCAGCATCCCGGTGGTATTGGTGCCATCATCAGCAGAGAGATACACATCACCCAACTGGTTCACGCTGACACTCTCCAACGATTCACCCACCGTAAAGCTGCGGGTCATGGTGGTCAGCGCAGTATTCAGTACCACCACATCCGGATCACCCATCAACGGGGGGTTACTGGTGACCAGTACACCTTCAATGGCGACATCACTGTCGTCGATATCAGACACATCGGCCTCCAGGGGCACCGTGGCATCGCGAACCAACGATTCCGGTTTGACCGTGTCCACTACCCGGGACGGCGCCACATCCCCTGACGGGCCAGCAAAGATATTGTTGTACACCAGAATCGCGTCATTGGACTTTTCGGCGATAAAGGCCCGGCTACCCTCCAGAATCAGATCCACCGGATTACCCAGAAGCGTCGAGGGACCGGCAATGGTTCGGTCCGGCGTTACCACACCTGATGCCGTGCTGGCATTGGAAATCACGTACAGCTTGCCGTCATCGGCCACGCCGGCATCCCCCACATCGCTCACTACCAGGGTATCTGTACCCGCCCGATAATCGATACCGTGGAGGTTGGACACGGCCATGCCGTCCCCAGGGGTGATGGTGCGTGCGCCCATGGCGGAAAAACCACCCGCCACATAATTGTCGATGACCAGCACCGTGCCATTGGTCATGGCCAGGAAGGCACGATCCAGCGTCTCGTTGTAAACCAGATCCCAAGCATTGCCAGGCAGCGCGGTAGATGCCAGCGGCACGGCCTTTTCCCCTGCCGCAGTGCCAAAGATCTCAATGCTGTTGCCCCCCACATTGGCAGCCATGATCAGCCCCGCCCGATGCGCAATGGCGATCCCCTTGAGGTTGGCAGATCCGGGCGCAGCCACATTTCGATCCAGCCCCAGATTGCTCATGGCCCCATCCAGACGAAGCGACGCCCGATGGATAACCTGGAAGGCACTGGGGGAGGCAGAGATATCGCTGGCGGCGTGCAAATTGCCCAGCAGATCCAGCACGATGCCTTCATTGGCCCCGGCGTTGAAAGTAGCCTCTACCTGCAGATTCGGCCCCAGGCGCTCTATCTGCCCCTGATTACCCGCGCCGTTGTGCATCACCAGTAACGGTGCCGAACGGGCACTGGCTGGCACCACCTGCCGGTTACTGTTGTTACCGCCCGTTCCACCGCACCCTGCCAGCGTCAAGGCCGTTACCATCGTCAATCCCGTCAACCACTGCATCTCGCGTTTCATCGTCTCGCTCCTGGGCATTGCATGAAACCAACACAAAAAAGGGTTTGTTGCACAAGGAGTTACGCTTCCAACCCCGCCCCGGATGTAGCAAAACGCAAAGATTCGTGGTGCTCTGGTGAACAGCGGGCAGCCCTGATGGCATCACCTTGTACGACAGCCAATCATCAGGCCTTGCAGTGCAGGCATCTCCACCGGTAGTGTGCCCCCGCTAAGACACAGCAAATTCACTTCCCCGGAGCCTGGCTTCGGAGTATTCTGAAACCCTTTGCAACAGCCCGCAGGGCCACCTTTTCCATCTTGGACACACCACTCGCTTCACAGCATATCCGTCTCGAACCCAACGATTCCCGTCGCCTGGCCAGCCTGTGCGGTCATCTGGATGAACATATCAAGCAGATTGCCCATCGGCTGCATGTGGATATCCATAACCGCGGCAACCAGTTTCACCTTTCCGGCGAACCGGACCTGGTGGAAGCCGCCGGCACCATTCTTTCTGATCTTTATGACCAGACCAGCGACGGCACAGAGCTGACCCCGGAAATGGTGCATCTGCACCTGCAACAATCCAGCGTGGCCGAGAAAACTGCCGGCAATATCGCGGACAATACCGTGCCTTTCCCCGCCGATGACGTGGTGATCCGCACCCGCCGGGTGAAAATCAAACCCCGCGGGGCTCACCAGCGCGATTACGTCAAATGCGTGCAGAAGTACGATATCAATTTCGGTATCGGTCCGGCCGGTACCGGCAAGACCTGGCTGGCGGTGGCCTGTGCGGTGGACGCACTGGAAAAGGCAGAGGTACAACGCATCCTGCTGGTTCGCCCGGCGGTAGAGGCCGGCGAGAAGCTGGGCTTCCTGCCTGGCGATCTGGCCGAAAAGATCGATCCCTATCTGCGCCCGCTCTATGACGCCCTCTACGAAATGCTCGGCTTCGAAAAGGTCGCCAAGCTGATGGATCGCATGGTGATCGAAGTCGCACCGCTGGCTTACATGCGTGGCCGCACCCTGAACAACAGCTTCGTGATTCTGGATGAAGCCCAGAACACCACCCCGGAACAGATGAAGATGTTCCTCACCCGCATCGGTTTCGGCACCCGCGCTGTGATCACCGGTGATGTGACCCAGGTGGATCTGCCCCGCCATCAGCGTTCCGGTCTGGTCAATACACTGGAAGTGCTGGAAGACGTAAAAGGCATTGGCGTCACCCGTTTCGACAGCAAGGATGTGGTTCGCCACCCCCTGGTTCAACGCATTGTAGAGGCCTACGACCGTCATGAGCGGGACAGTGAAAACGACCGTTGAGATCCAGTGGGCCACGGATTCACCGGATGCCCCCGATGACCCGCAGTTAACCCGCTGGGCGCAACACGCTGCCCGGCTGGCCGGCAATGCCCGGGGCGAAATCACCCTGCGTATTGTCAGCGCTGACGAGATTCGCGAACTAAACCGTGACTACCGAGGCAAGGACAAGCCCACCAATGTGCTCTCCTTCCCGTTCGAGATGCCGGAAGGACTGCCCGCTGATGCGATGGAACCTCTACTTGGCGATATCATCATCTGTGACAGCGTGGTGCGCCAGGAAGCCAATGAACAGCACAAAACCCTGCAGGCACACTGGGCTCATATGGTGACCCATGGTGTACTGCACTTGCTGGGCTACGACCACATTGACGATGACGACGCCACCGTCATGGAAGCCCTGGAAATTCGCGCCCTGGCCGAACAGGGGTTCGCCGACCCCTACGCCGGGACAACAGACAACACAACGGAGCAAGCCCCCTGATGTCAGACGATTATTCGGATAACGGTACCAGCCGAAGTTGGTTGGAGCGTGTCGGCCAGTTTTTCTCTTCCACACCGGGCGACCGGTCAGAACTGCTGGACCTGATGCGCTCCATGCGCGACAGCGACGTTATTGACGGAGACACCCTCGGCATCATTGAAGGGGCGGTTTGCGTCGCCGACATGCAGGTGCGGGAGATCATGATCCCGCGTTCGCAGATGGTCAGCATCCGCTCCAGCTCCGACCCCCGCGACTTTCTGCCCACCATTATCGATTGTGCCCACTCCCGATTCCCGGTCCTGGGGGAAGACCCGGATGAAGTCATCGGCATCCTGCTGGCCAAGGATCTGCTACCGCTGATCCTTGAACCCGCCCGTATGGACCGTTTCGCCATCAAGGATCACATCCGATCCGCTATGGTAGTACCGGAATCCAAGCGTCTCGATTCCCTGCTGCGTGAATTTCGTATCAGCCGCAATCACATGGCCATCGTGGTCAATGAATACGGTGGCGTGGCCGGTCTGGTCACCATTGAAGATGTGCTGGAACAGATCGTCGGCGAAATCGAGGACGAACACGACATTGAAGAAGACGACTACCTGATCAAGGACCTGGATCACGACGAATACACCGTCAAGGCACTGACGCCCATCGACGACTTCAACGAACATTTTGACTGCGAATTCAGCGACGAAGAATTCGACACCATCGGGGGATTGGTGATGCAGAAGTTCGGACGCCTGCCGGGCCGCGATGAAAGCGTGGACCTGGATGGCTACCGCTTCACCGTACTCAGTGCCGATGGCAGAACCATACGACTGTTGCGCGTGACACCGCCGGGGGAAAACAATAATGAACCCACCACTGAACAGGCCAGCACCTGATGCTTCAGCCAATCACCTGAAGTCACTGCCCTGGGTGCTCATACTGCTGGGCAGCCTGCTGCTGGCCAGCCAGTTCCTCAATTCCGGGCAGGGCCCCCAGGCCGCACTCAAGTGGTATGAGAGCAGTGGGTTGCGCCAGCTGGAATGGAACAACTATTTGTCCTGGCTGCGCTTCAACGGTAACGCCGAACAAGCGAAAACCCTGGAGCAGACCCTGGCCTCAGGCAATTCCCATGCCTACGCCCCTGCCCTGTTCTCCCCGCAATTTGTCGCGGATAGCGAAAAGCGAGCAAGAGACTTCTGGTCACAGGACCAGATAACCCAGTGGAAGACCCTGCGCGAACAGGTACCGGAGCAACTCGCCCAAAGCCCGCAGTACCGCTGGGGGCTGCCCGCGGCCGAACCACGGCCATCACGCTTTTTCACCGCCCCCTTCACCGGGGGCCCCCTGTGGCTGACCCTGCTTGCCCTGTTGTTTCTCGCCCTGATAGCACCACGACTGGAACGTCAGCTCGGTGGCGGGCGAATTTTGGTGATCTGGCTGGCCGGCAGCCTGCTCAGTGGTGCAGGCTATCTGCTTGGCGTGGGCATCGGACAACCGCCTCTCACCGGGGCAGCTCCCGCCCTGATGGCTCTGCTGGGTGCGGCGACCGTCCTCTCCCGCCAGCCCATCACGCTGTCCTTGCCCGCCCGCCAGGGGGACGCAAAAACGGTGCAGCTACCATTCTGGAGCCTGGCCGTTTTACCGCTGGTGCTGCTGGTAGCCATCACTCTGGCCCAGTCTCCCATGATCGCCCAGCTGGCCGCCGGGCTGGCCGCTGCTCTTGGCGGCGCCCTGCTGGCCCTGCTGCTGCAACCCCACGGCACCCAACAGTCCCTGAGCGAAACCCCCAGCGCCCCGCTCAATCCGGAAGTACAACAACGGTTGAGCCATGGTTGGGACGCGTTGGGAAAACTGGAAAGTGAAACCGCCGAACGTCATTTCCGGGAAGTGCTGGCCAGCGAGCCTCATCAGTTCGATGCCCTCACCGGTTTGTTCACCGCGCAACTCTCGCAACGACCGCTACCCCAGGACTGGCATCAAACCGCTGACACACTGTTCAACGTCACCACCACGGAGCCCGGGCAAGCCACCCAGATCGCGCACCTGTGGAAACAGTACCGCCAGCAACAGTGCGACCCCCTCCCCGAAGCCACCCTGTGGCAATTGGTCACCACGCTGACCCAGGCAAAGCACTTCCAGCAGGCGGAACAGCTTGCCATGCAGCATGCCGAGTACTCTGATGAAAAGGAACGCCGCAAAAACGCACTGCGGTACCTGCGGGAGGCACTGCGCAAGGAAGGGCTGAGCCACCGTGCCGAGGCCTTGCCGCAATGAGTGTGCTGTACGCCTAACAACGGGCCCGGCGTTGAATGCAACGGCGATAACCGCCGCAGGGAGCCCGGTGTGAAATCCATTTTCAGCAACCTGCCGGGCCGGAAAGGCCTGATGATCCCCGCACGGTTTGGACTGTGGGGAATTCAGCTTGCTGAAAGAACCGGGCAAATAGGGTTTCTGGAATCGTGACCTCGCTGGGGCCCGGATCGCCCAGGCAAGCTGGGCTCCTACAGCAGGCCACGCCATTCACAAAGCACCGAATTCAACGATCTGGCGGGCTTTTCCGTTCTTATGGAAAACCGGGGAAACAATTTTGGGTTTTCCTGCCCAATCGCAGCGTACCTCGTAGCCTGCTACGCTGCCCACGCCTGGCGCAGCTCGTTTACCTGCATGCGTAGCTTGGCACTCTGGCAATGGTGCTCCACAAATCGAAGGTACTGCTCTGCCTTGCCGGACAGATCAAACTGCTCTTTCAGGGTTTTTGCCAGCAACAGGTAGGCTTCGCCCAGACCGGAAAAATCCGGCGCGCTCTGGTGCAGATCCTTGAGCAGATTCACCACCATTCGGGGCGCCAGATCATAGAGCCCCTCGGCAAGGGCCAGTCGGATTGCCGGCCCTGCGGGCAGCCAGCCAGCATCACGCTGACGCTGTTCAGTAAGCAGCTGCAAGGCCGTTGGCCAATCCCCCGCGGCCACCACAGCATCCAGATAAGGTTCCACTTGCTGCTGGCGCTCATCGTCCTTGCCCTGGATGGCCAGCAAGCGGTCATAGCGCTGCCAGTCAGCCAGCGTGGCCTTTTTGCTTTTGACCACCTTGGCCGATGACAGCAGCACCTTGTCAAAACGGCCAGCGCAAAGCAGCACCCGCTGACGGCGTTCCGCTAACGACAGGGTCACCCGCGCAGCGCCCGGGTTCAGCCCCCAGAGCCGGCCATGGTTTTGCAGCATGGCGCCACACCCCGCCGCCATGACCAGCCACCAGTAAGCCGCCATTCCTCCTGCCACCGCCTGGGTGAGTGGCCCCGGCAGCACATCCATGACCACCATGACCACCGCCACACTGCTCAACCAGGCCAGCGCTCCCATCAGGGCCACTACCAGATAATCACGGGGCGCGGAAAAAACGTAGGTGAGCGCGGCCGCGTAGGAGCCCGGTTGTGCCCCCTTGACCTGAATGGAGAGCCAGAACGCGGGAATCAGCAGCATGGCGACTCCCCCCAGCAACAACCCGGCCATGACTGACACCCATACCATCAAGGCCATGGCAGGTGTCAGCAGTAACGCCACCGGCGCCGCCTGAAGCAGTGCGCCTTTCCAGCCCGCCCCGCTGGAAAGATCCTGCCATCCCGGCAGCCGGGATCGCTGGTGCTGACGGCGGGGCTGGGTCTTGCTGGCCATGGCCGCCTGGGCAAAGCCTGCCACCGGCAGACCGCCAAGTACGGCGAACACAAACAGCCCCGGCAACGGCGGAATCAGCGCCGCCACCACTGCCCAGATCAGCATTGCAGGTAGCAGGGGCAGGTGCAGGGGAAAGCGCACAATGTGGTCCAGCTGCTGCCATAACGGAACCCTGTCCTCCCGCCCGGCCGGCGCAACGGACTGGTTGCAGATCAGACAGCGCGCCTCAATGTAATTATCCCCCTGGCCATCCACACATTGCTGACACAGATGCAAGCCATCATGCTCGCAGAACCAAAGCGCCTCAGTGCCCGGATGGTACTTGCAAAAGCGATTCACTATGATGCCCCCAAAGCAGCGTTACCGGTCTCGGGGGGCTGGTTGAGTTGAACTTTAAACTTTCAACGCCTCCCCCGACGGCTAATCGTTATGGCTCTACTTTATTCAAACCGTTGCACAGACTCTATAGTTGACCGCCAGGCGGCCTGCTCGCCGGTACGAAACGAGGATATTCATGCGTGATCGTCTGCTGGCCCTGATTGCCGGCCTGCTCTTTCCCCTGGCGTTTGCTCCCTACGAACTGTGGCCGCTGGCGTTCGTCAGTATCGCCGCCGGGTTCTACTGCCATCAGCACGCTGGCTCCGCCCGTGAAGCCCTGCTGCGGGGGTGGCTCTACGGATTGGGCATGTTTGGCTTCGGCATCAGCTGGGTGCATGTCTCCATGCATGATTACGGCTTCATGCCGCTGTGGATGGCCATTCCCTTTACCGCCCTGTTCGCCGCTTTCCTGGCCCTGTTCTACGGCATCAGTTTTTCCCTCAGCTGGCGACTGGGCCGCTCGGCACTGGTCTTTGCCGGTGCCTGGCTGCTGCTGGACTGGGTGCGCGGCTGGTTGCTCACCGGCTTTCCCTGGCTCTATGCCGGCTACAGCCTGATTGATACCCCCTTTGCGCCCCTGGCCCCCCTTGGCGGAGTCTGGCTACTGACACTGGTAACCACCCTGCTGGCCAGCACCCTGGTACAGCTGTGCACACCCGGCAAGCAACGCTGGCTGGCGGCGGGCCTGTCGGCATGTGTCCTGATACTTACCGGCATTGCGCACACCCTGACCTTTACCCAGCCCAGCGGGGCCGAGCAGAAAGTGGCGCTGGTTCAGGGCAACATTCCCCAGGACCTGAAATGGCAGATTTCCATGCGCGAACGCACCCGCGAGATCTACCAGGATCTGACCCAGACCATCCCCGATGGCTACCTGGTGATCTGGCCAGAATCCGCCCTCACCGAGTTCTACCAAACCATCACGGACGTGGTTGAGCAGCAGGGAGAGGCCCTGCAGGCCCGGGGCGGCGGTTTTATCACCGGCATTCCCTGGCGCACCCTGGATAATGACGGCATCACCTATCGCAACAGCATCGCCGCCATTCCGCTCAAAACGGCCGCGGGCCATGAACGGGTCTATCACAAGCAGAAACTGGTGCCGTTCGGTGAGTATGTACCGATGCAATCACTGATCCGCGGGCTGATCCCGTTCTTCGATCTGCCCATGTCCGGCTTTACGCCGGGAGACCCGGCGCAACGCAACCTCACCGCCCTGGGGCACACCATCGCCCCCTTTATCTGTTACGAGATTCTCTACCCCGAGCAGGTCGCCACCCGCAGCCACGGTGCCGACGCCCTGATCACCATCAGCAACGACGCCTGGTTCGGCACCTCGGCCGGCCCCCTGCAGCACTTCCAGATGGCCAGGATGCGGGCGCTGGAAACCGGGCGCTGGTTGCTGCGCGGCACCAACAATGGCGTCACTGCGGTGATCGACCATCACGGCAAGGTGGTGGATGCCCTGCCCCAGTTCGAGCGCGATGTACTGCTCAGCCAGTATCAGCCCCGACAGGGCACCACTCCGTTCATGGCCACGGGTGTCTGGCCCTGGCTGTTACTGGCACTGGCCATGGTGCTGGCGGGATCGCGATTCTGTATCAGGGAATAACCACATATATCTTTTTGATATATACTTATATCTAATTTGACTTTAGGTCAGTACAGGCCTATAACAGTGACATTGCCGAATCCAAACGGGAGAGCATCATGTCACGCCCAGAAGTCAAAGCGTTCTTTGATCACGACACCAACACCGTCAGTTACGTAGTGACCGATCCGCAAACCGGTCACTGCGCCATTGTCGATTCCGTGCTGGATTACGCGCCCAATTCCGGACGTACCAGCCACGGCAGCGCGCAACAGATTGTCGATTACGTCAAGCAGAAGAATCTCACCGTTGAATGGATGCTGGAAACCCACGTCCATGCCGACCACCTTTCCGCGGCCCCCTGGATTCAGGAACAGCTGGGCGGCAAGCTGGCCATTGGTGAGCATATCCGCACCGTGCAGGAAACCTTCGGCAAGGTGTTCAATGCCGGTACCGAGTTTGCCCGCGACGGCCGCCAGTTCGACCACCTGTTCAAGGATGGCGACACCTACAAGGTGGGTAGCCTGGAAGCCCGCGCCATTCATACCCCCGGCCATACCCCGGCTTGCATGAGCCATGTGATCGGCGACGCCGTGTTCGTCGGCGACACCCTGTTCATGCCGGACTACGGCACTGCCCGCTGTGACTTCCCCGGCGGCGATGCACGCACCCTGTACCAGTCCATCCAGAAGCTGCTGGCCCTGCCCGATGAGACCCGCATGTTCCTGTGCCACGACTACCTGCCGGATAACCGCAGCGACTTCGTCTGGGAAACGACTGTGGGTGACCAGCGTCAGCACAACATCCATGTCCATGAGGGCATCAGCGAAGATGAGTTCGTCGATATGCGCGAAAGCCGCGATGCCACTCTGGATATGCCGCGCCTGATCCTGCCCTCAGTCCAGGTCAACATGCGCGCCGGCCACCTTCCCCCCGAGGAAGACAACGGCGTCAGCTACCTGAAAATTCCCCTGAACGCATTGTAAGGAGGCGGCCATGCCACTGGATGACTCTGCGCTCTGGGATGTGGTGATCGTAGGCGGTGGGGCGGCGGGTCTGGCTGCCGCCGCCAGCCTGCTCAAGCGCAAGCCGGGCCTGACTCTCGCCATTGTCGAGCCCAGCGATCGACACTATTACCAACCGGCCTGGACGCTGGTGGGTGGCGGCTGCTTCAACCCCACCGATACCTGTCGCTCCACCGCCTCACTGATTCCGGCCAACGCCAAATGGATCCGCAGCCGGGTCACCCGTTTGCTGCCACAACAAAGTCAGGTGGAACTGGAAAATGGACAACACCTGAGTTATCGCAGCCTGGTGGTCGCACCGGGACTGGAGCTGAACTGGGGTGCCATCGCCGGTTTGGAAGCAACCCTGGGCAAGAACGGGGTGACCAGCAACTACCGTTATGATCTGGCGCCCTACACCTGGGAGTGCGTACAGGCACTGAAACAGGGCCGCGCCCTTTTTACCCAGCCCGCCATGCCTATCAAGTGCGCCGGTGCGCCACAGAAAGCCATGTACCTGTCCTGCCACCACTGGGAGGAACAGGGTTGCCTGGGACAAATTGAAGTGCACTTCCATAACACCGGCGGTGTACTGTTCGGCGTGTCCGACTTTGTGCCGCCGCTGATGGAATACGTGAAGCGCTACAACGCCCAGCTCCACTTCACCAGTGAACTGATTGCCGTGGACGGCCCCGCACGGACCGCCACCTTCCGCGACACCAACGAAAACGGCGAAAGCCGGGAACGCAGCGAAGCCTTCGACATGTTGCATGTGGTGCCGCCGCAACGCGCCCCGGCCTTCGTGCGCAACAGTGAACTGGCCAACCAGGCCGGCTGGGTTGCCGTGGACGAAGCCACCCTGCAACACCCCCACTACCCCAACGTTTTCAGCCTGGGTGACGCCTGCGGCGCCAGCAACGCCAAGACTGCCGCGGCGGTGCGCAAGCAAGCCCCGGTGGTGGCCGAGAACCTGCTCGCGCACCTGGACAAGCGCCCCCTGAGCGCCGGCTATGCCGGTTACGGCGCCTGTCCACTCACCGTGGAGAAAGGCAAAGTCGTGCTGGCGGAATTTGGCTACGGCGGCAAACTGCAACCCAGCTTCCCGCTCAACCCGGCCGTTGCCCGGACCAGCATGTGGTGGCTGAAGCGCTACGCCATGCCCCGTATCTATTTCAGCATGATGTTGAAAGGGCATGAATGGCTGGCCAGACCGGAAAAGCGTTGATGAAACTCCCCTCATGGTTGGGCGCCGCCCAGTGGCTCCCCGGCTACAACCGGCAGACTGCGGCGCAGGACGGTGTGGCGGCGATCATCGTTACCATCATGTTGATCCCCCAGAGTCTGGCCTATGCCATGCTGGCGGGCCTGCCACCGGAGGTGGGGCTGTATGCCAGCATCCTGCCACTGGTGGCCTACGCCCTGTTTGGCTCCAGCCGCACCCTGGCCGTGGGACCGGTGGCGGTGGCCTCCCTGATGACCGCTGCTGCGGCCAGCGAGATTGCTGCCGCAGGCACCACCCAGTACCTCACCGCCGCCATCCTGCTGGCCACCCTGTCCGGCGGTTTTCTGGTATTGATGGCCCTGTTCAGACTGGGCTGGATTGCCAATCTGCTATCCCATCCCGTGGTCAGCGGTTTTATCACCGCGTCCGGGATCCTGATTGCCGCCAGCCAGCTCAAGCACCTGCTCGGGGTCCCACTCAGCGGTCATAACCTTTATGAACTGAGTCTCTCCCTCCTTGCTCACAGGGATCAAATTCACTGGACCACCCTCATTCTGGGCGGCTCCGCCACCGCGTTCCTGTTCTGGGTCCGCAGGGCCTTCAAACCCTTGCTATTGAACATCGGCTTTTCGCCCTTCTGGGCAGACCTGACCAGCAAGGCCGGTCCGGTGCTGGCGGTGGTTGTTACCACCGTGATCACGGCGTGGCTCAGGTTGGACAAGGACGGGTTGGCCATCGTCGGTGACATCCCCGGGGGGCTGCCAGGGCTGGTGATGCCCTCGCTGGACATGACCCTGTGGCAACAACTGCTGGTCCCCGCCATCCTGATCAGCCTGATCGGTTTTGTGGAATCCATTTCCGTGGCCCAGACCCTGGCCGCCAAGCGCCGCCAGCGCATCAACCCGGACCAGGAATTGATGGGGCTGGGCACGGCCAATCTGGCCAGCGCTTTCAGCGGCGGCTTCCCGGTCACTGGCGGCTTCTCGCGCTCAGTGGTGAACTTCGATGCGGGCGCCCGAACCCCCATGGCAGGGGTCTTCACGGCCGCCGGCATTGCCTTGACGGCCCTGTTCCTCACCGGGCTGTTCGCGTTTCTCCCCAAGGCCACTCTGGCGGCCACCATCGTGGTGGCGGTGTTGTCCCTGGTCGACATCCCCACCCTGAAACATACCTGGCATTTTTCCAGACTGGACTTTACTGCCATGCTCATCACCGTTTTGGGGGTGCTGGGGTTTGGCGTGGAAACCGGCGTCATGGCCGGGGTTATCAGTTCACTGGCGCTCTATCTGTACCGTACCAATCAGCCCCATGTGGCAGAGATTGGTCAGGTGCCCGGCACCGAACATTTTCGCAACGTGCAGCGCCATGACGTCAGGGTGTCCCCACGGGTTCTCAGCCTGCGTATTGATGAAGCGCTCTACTTCGCCAACATCCGTCGCCTGGAAGACCAGATTTACGATGCCGCCCTGCAGCGCCCCCAGACCGAACACGTGATCCTCAATGGCGCCGCCATCAATCACCTGGACGCCAGCGCCGTGGAAGGATTGCTCAGTCTTGACCAACGGCTGCATGACGCCGGACTTACCCTGCACTTTTCCGAGATCAAGGGGCCGGTAATGGATCAATTGAAACGGGCCAGGTTGCCCGAACAGCTCAGTGGCAATATCTACCTGAGCCATTTCAAGGCCCTTGAAGACCTGGCACCTGATTGTCTGGAAAAGGCCAGCCATGACTTGCAAGGCAACAATACGCCGGTAAGCTGATGGCACACTGACAAGGAGCCCCCCATGCCGACCACCAAGAAATTGACCGACGACCTTTTTGTCGCCGCACAACTGCAGCCCCAGGACATGGCCGAACTGGCCAAAGCCGGCTTCAAAATGGTGATCAACAACCGTCCGGACGGCGAAGCGGACGATCAGCCCAGCAGCGCTGAAATGGCCGCCGCCGCCGAAGCGGCCGGGCTCGAATACGCCCATCAGCCCGTTGTAGGAAGCAACATCAGTGAAACCGACATCGATGGCTTCGATGCCATCGTCTCCCTTGCCGAGACGCCGGTACTGGCCTTCTGCCGCACAGGCACCCGCTGCACCACCCTGTGGGCCCTGAGTCAGGCCGATGAACTGGACAACGACACCATCCTCAAGACCGCCGCCGATGCGGGTTATGATCTGAGTGGTCTCACTGGCAGACTGGACCAACGTCGCGGGTAAGCAAGCTGCAAGCGACAAGCTGCAAGGCGGGGCAGGCCGTGCCTAAATCAGACGCCCCCCCGCACTGCCAGCAAATACAAAACCGCACCCATGGGTGCGGTTTTTTGTGCTTCCCGTTTTGAGCAGCAAGCAGACGCCCCCTAATACGCAGGGATTAACCAGAAGGAGTTCCCTTCCAGGGGACGAACCGAGCGCAGCGAGGCGACCGAAGGGGGATCTTTCTTCAGGGATCTGCCGCACCAGCCCCTCTCTATGGCTGTGGGAGCGTGCTTGCACGCGAAGGGGCCAAACCTGGTGAGGGTAGATTCGCTTGCAAGCAAGCTCCCACAAGGGAAGGACGTCCTGTTTTGTCTGGACGACTGTGCCGGTGCAAAAACACGCGCGGATCGACGCACCCGGAGGGCATATCAAACGCGGCTCCTATAGCGCCAACGCGGTTTCTGGAATCCTTGCCTCGCTTGGGCTCGGATCGCGGTCGAACGACCGCTCCTACAGCGGCTTCGTTGAGAAGCCGAAAACCCGGGAACTTTTCGGCCTTTCTTAATCCAATCGAGCGTAGCTTGTAGCTTGTAGCTTGTAGCTTGTAGCTTGTAGCTTGTAGCTTGTAGCTTGTAGCTTGTAGCTTGTAGCTTGTAGCTTGTAGCTTGTAGCTTGTAGCTCGTAGCTCGTAGCTCGTAGCTAAAGATACCGCAGGTGGTACCACACCAGCGCTACCCACTCGTACCAGATCTCCGGCACCATGGACAACGCGCCAGCGGAAGGGCGCCAGGCCTGTTTGGGCAGTCGTTTCTGCCAGGCCGCTTCCGTCAGCACCCCCTGACTCTGAAAGCACAGGATGGCACGGGGAAGATGGGTGCGGTCACTGACCAGAATCACTTCATCAATTTGTCGATCTGCCAGCAACTCCGACGTATTCAGTGCATTCTCCCAGGTGTTGCGGCTCTCGTTCTCCAGGAACAGCTGCAACGAAGGCCAGCGCCGGCGCACCTGGGCTGCCATCAGCTCAGCTTCAGAGGGCTCTCCCGCTGCCATGGCCTTTCTCTGCCCCCCCGAAACCACCAGCGGTAGCCCATGTTCATGGGCCAGCCGCGCAGCCAGCTGCAGACGCCGTAACCCGCGGGTGGTGAGGGAAAACTCGCCGTTGCGTTGACGCCGCCCGGCGCCCAGCACCACCACCGCCTGGGGCGTCACCCCGGACACCCGACGCGGCAGCGGCGGCAAAAAACCCCGGACAATGGCGGGCAAGGTCCCCCCCACCAACACCATCAGGGCCAGCCAGGTCAGCCCCATGAGCCTTCCTCCCGGTCGCCGGTCCGACAAAAACCGCGATTACCCACTGCGCATTGAGAAATCCGTGCCGAGCTCATGTATCCTATGTCTCCTTTGCCGGTCACCCTTGAATTATTCTGGCCCCCAGGCCATTCAAAGGTTCCGCACCCCATTTCCAGTTGTTTTTGTGATCAGAAAGAGACCCGATGGACGCACAGTATCGCCCCGATCAGATCGAAGCCCAAGCCCAGCAGTACTGGGAGGATAACCAAAGCTTCAAGGTCACCGAAGAGGCCGGCAAGGAAAAGTTCTATTGCCTGAGCATGTTCCCCTACCCCTCCGGTCGTCTGCACATGGGCCATGTGCGCAACTACAGCATCGGTGACGTGATCAGCCGCTACCAGCGCATGCAGGGCAAGAACGTGCTCCAGCCCATGGGCTGGGACGCCTTTGGCCTGCCCGCGGAAAATGCCGCCATCAAGAACAAGGTGGCCCCGGCCAAGTGGACCTTCGAGAACATCGATTACATGAAAGGCCAGCTCAAGCGCCTGGGCTTCGGTTACGACTGGGACCGGGAGCTGGCCACCTGCACCCCGGAATACTATCGCTGGGAGCAGTGGTTCTTCACCCAGTTGTATGAAAAAGGCCTGGTGTACCGCAAGCAGTCCACCGTCAACTGGTGCCCCCACGACATGACCGTGCTGGCCAACGAACAGGTCATCGAAGGCTGCTGCTGGCGCTGTGACACCCCGGTGGAGCAGAAGAACATTCCCCAGTGGTTCATCAAGATCACCGACTATGCAGACGAACTGCTAAAAGACCTGGACCAGCTGGATGGCTGGCCGGAACAGGTCAAGACCATGCAGCGCAACTGGATCGGTCGCTCAGAAGGCGTCGAGCTTCAGTTCGCCATCGAAGGTGAAGAGCCGCTGCGCGTCTACACCACCCGCCCGGACACCCTGATGGGCGTCAGCTACGTAGCCGTGGCCGCCGGTCACCCGCTGGCGCAGAAAGCGGCGGCCGGTAATGCTGACGTGGCGGCCTTCGTGGAAGAGTGCCAGCACACCAAGGTGGCCGAAGCCGACATGGCCACCATGGAGAAGAAAGGCATCGCCACCGGCCTCACCGCCACGCACCCGATCAGTGGTGAACAGGTGCCCGTGTGGATCGCCAACTTCGTCCTGATGGGTTACGGCACAGGCGCGGTCATGGCGGTACCCGCCCATGACCAGCGTGACTTCGAATTCGCGCAGAAATACAGCCTGCCGATCACCCAGGTGATCGAGCCCTTCTCTTCAAATGGAGAGAATGGTGAGGTCATCGATCTGGCTGAAGCCGCCTTCACCGAAAAAGGCAGGCTGGTGAATTCCGGTGAATTCAGCGGCAAGACCTCCGCCGAGGCCTTCGACGCCATCGCTGCCTGGCTGAGCGAGCGTAACCTGGGCGAGAAGAAAGTGAACTACCGCCTGCGCGACTGGGGTGTCTCCCGTCAACGTTACTGGGGCGCCCCCATCCCCATGGTAGAAACCGAGGACGGCGAACTGCATCCGACCCCGGCAGACCAGCTGCCGGTGGTACTGCCCACCGACGTGGAAATGGATGGCGTCAACAGCCCCATCAAGGCGGACCCGGAGTGGGCCAAAACCACCTTCAATGGTCAGCCCGCCCTGCGCGAAACCGATACCTTCGACACCTTCATGGAATCCAGCTGGTACTACGCCCGTTACTGCTGCCCGCAGAACGATCAGGCAATGCTGGACCCGGCTGCGGCCAACTATTGGCTGCCTGTGGACCAGTACATTGGAGGCATTGAGCACGCCATTCTTCATCTGCTGTATTCCCGCTTCTTCCACAAGCTGCTGCGCGATACCGGCCTGGTGGATTCCGACGAGCCGTTCAAACAGCTGTTGTGTCAGGGCATGGTGCTGAAGGACGGCGCCAAGATGTCCAAGTCCAAGGGCAATACCGTGGACCCGCAGGAAATGATCGAGCAATACGGCGCCGACACCGTGCGCCTGTTCATCATGTTTGCCGCGCCCCCGGAGCAGTCCCTGGAATGGAACGATTCCGGTGTGGAAGGCGCATCCCGCTTCATCAAGCGACTCTGGCGACAAGTGGCGGAGCACGTGGAAGAGGGCCTGCCTGGCGCCCTGAACGTGGACGCCCTGGACGACACCGCCAAGGCCCTTCGCCGCAAGACCCACGAGACCATCCAGAAAGTCAGTGATGATTACGGCCGCCGTCACACCTTCAACACCGCCATCGCCGCCGTGATGGAGCTAATCAACGACGTCAGCCGTTTTGACGGCGACGCCGCCGTGAAGCACGAAGCGCTGGAAGCGGCGGTATTGCTGCTGGCCCCGATCATCCCCCATGCCGCCCATGCCCTGTGGCAGGCACTGGGCCATGACGACACCGTGCTGACCGCGGCATGGCCGAGCGTTGACGAAAGCGCCTTGGTGAAAGACAGCATTGAGCTGGTGGTACAGGTCAACGGCAAGGTACGCGCCAAACTGAACGTACCCGCCAACGCCGACAAGGAGGCTGTGGAGGCCCTTGCCAAGGACGAACCCAATGTGCAGAAATTCATCGAGGGCAAGACCATCCGCAAGGTCATCGTGGTCCCGGGCAAGTTGGTCAACATTGTTGCCAATTAATGTAGGGCGGAAATCGGCGTTAGCCGATCTCCGCCATCTGTGTCGATGGAGAGGTTCATGAAGGCTGCCGCCAGCATCGCCGTTCTGCTACTGACCCTGCTGCTCAGCGCTTGTGGCTGGCAGCTGCGTGGTGTGACCAACCAGCCCAACCTGGAAACCCTGACCATCAAGGGCGCCACTACCTCCCTGCGCTATGCGCTGGAAGATCAGCTGGAAAAGCAAGGGGTTCTGGTACATGGCGAATCCCCTTATCTGCTGGTGATCGATGATGAGGACTGGATGCGCCGCACCTCCGCTGTTGACGCCCAGGGCCGTCAGGCAGAAATCGAGCTGCGCTACACCCTGTACTGGCACATCCAGGACAAGAAGACCGGCGCCCTGCTCACCACCCCGGCGCGGCTGCGCTCCATCCGCACCCTGCCCTGGTATCCTGAGAACGCCACCGCGTCCTCGGACGAGGAAGATCTGGTGCGAGATGATCTTTATGAAGACATGACAATCCGCCTGATCAACCAGATCGCCACGGCTTCACAGCGCTGGGAGCCGTACTGATATGCGCCTGCGTCCGGAGCAACTTGGCAAACACCTGTCTTCGGAACTGAAACCGGTCTATCTGGTGGCCGGCGACGAGCCCCTGCAACAACAGGAACTGCTCGACGATCTGCGACGGGCTGCCCGGGATCAGGGTTTTGACGAACGTCACCGTTTTTCTTCGGATACCGGCATCGACTGGAATGCGCTGATCAATGAAGCCCAGAGCATGAGTCTGTTCGGTGGCCGGCGCATCCTGGAAGTAGTGCTGGGCAGCAAACGCCCGGACAAGAATGGCAGCCAGATACTCCGTGATCTGTTCGCGGCGCCCTCCCCGGACACCCTGCTGCTGATCCAGTGTTCGAAGCTGGATCGCCGCAAGGACTGGAATAGCGCCTGGGTCAAGGCTCTGGACGAGATAGGTGCCATCATCGAAGTGTGGCCGGTGGAAGGCAACAACCTGCGCAACTGGCTGCAGGACCGACTTGCCAGCCGCGGCCTGCACGCCAGTGACGACGCCATGGCGCTGCTCATTGAGCGCAGCGAAGGCAACCTGCTGGCCGCCGCCCAGGAAGTGGACAAGCTCTCCCTGCTGGTGGAGAACGGCCAGGTCAGCCCGGAGGACGTCCAACAAGCGGTGGGAGATTCCAGCCGCTACTCTCCCTTCGACCTCACCGAAGCCACCGCACAAGGCGATGCCCACCGGGTGATGCATATCATCCAGACCCTGAAAGCCGAAGGCGTGGAGCCCCCGGTGCTGCTGTGGGCGCTGAGCCGCGATATCCGCATGCTCGATGGCATGATTGCCGGCGGGCCGCCGCCACGGCTACCACCACAACGGGCCCGGGCCATGCAGGCTCAGTCCCAACGGCTCAACCCGCAACAGATCCGCGCCGCCCAGGCCAGCGCCATCCGCGCCGACCAATGCGTCAAGGGCATGGCCAAGGGCGACCCCTGGCAACACATTACCAACCTGGCTCTGCGCCTGGCCGGCAGCCCGTTGCCGAGGAGCATGGAGCGGTAGCTATGGCGCTTGATGCCTGATGCCTGATGCCTGATGCCTGATGCCTGATGCCTGATGCCTGATGCCTGATGCCTGATGCCTGATGCCTGATGCCTGATGCCTGATGCCTGATGCCTGATGCAAAAAGGCCCGCCCGGAAAACCGGGCGGGCCTTTTTGCATCGGTAAACACTCGCTATTCCCCGCGTAGGAGCGGTCGTTCGACCGCGATCCGAGCTCAAGCGAGGTAATGAGTTTCGAGTTTCGAGAAGCGAGTTTCGAAAAGCAAAACCCTCGTCCTGGAATCAGGTTTGGGTTTTGAGTTTCGAAACCCGCTTCTGGAATCCCTACCTCGCTTAGGCTCGGATCGCTCAGGCGAGCTGAGCTCCTACAGCGGCTTCGTAGAAATGAAGAAACAAGGGAACTTTTCGGCCTTTCTTAATCCAATCAAGCGTAGCTTGTAGCTTGTAGCTTGTAGCTTGTAGCTTGTAGCTTGTAGCTTGTAGCTTGTAGCTTGTAGCTTGTAGCTTGTAGCTTGTAGCTTGAGCCAAAGCAGGAGCCCCAGCATGCCTACCGCCCTGATCCCCGTTGCCGATGGCAGCGAAGATATCGAAACCGTCACCCTAATCGATGTGCTGCGCCGTGCTGAAGTGGAGGTCACCGTTGCCAGCGTGACCGGCAAGCCCGGTATCGTCGCCTCACGAGGCACCCGCCTCGAGGCAGATGCGCTGATTGAAGATCTGGTGACTGAAGACTTTGATCTGATCGTACTGCCCGGCGGCATGCCAGGCGCCGAGACCCTCGGCAGCAATGACATCCTGATCGAAAAACTCCAGGCTCAGAAAACCGCCGGCAGACTGTATGGCGCAATCTGTGCCGCACCCGCCGTGGCACTGGCAGCCAACGGCCTGCTGGATGGCATCGCCGCCACCGGCCATCCCGCCTTCACCGACAACCTGCCAGACCAGACACGCATCGAACAACGGGTGGTCCGCGATGGGCAATGCATCACCAGCCGCGGCCCGGGTACCGCACTGGAATTTTCCCTGGCCTTGGTGGAAGCCCTGTGCGGCAAGACCAAGCGCGATGCGGTGGCCGCGCCCATGGTGGTATAGAAGACGCGGCACGCCGCACGCTTCGTGCTGCAAATCAGAAGCGAGTTTCGATCGAGACTCGCCTCTGGAATCCTTACCTCGCCGAGGCTCGGATCGCGAGCAGGCACGTTATTCGCTTCGCTCACCCTTCGGGCCGCACTCCGTGCGTTACTCCACTGCGCTACGTTCCTACAGCAGCTTCGTAGAAATCCTGGAGTCCCGGGAACTTTTGGGCCTGCCTTGATCCAAACGAGCGTAGCTCGTAGCTCGTAGCTCGTAGCTCGTAGCTCGTAGCTCGTAGCTCGTAGCTGATCATTTGGCCCAAATAGCCCTCACCGGATCGCCAAACTCTGCTAGCCTGTCTGTCCACGATGAGCAGCAGCAGAACAACAATGAGCGAACCCCGCGATACCTCTTCAATCAGTTTTACCGCCCTGTACACCGGCCATGTGTGGACCCGTGATGGCATTTCCGCGCCGTTTTTCCGCACCCGCGGTGGCGCCTTCCTGTATGGCGCGCTGGCACCGTTTGAGTATGTGGGCCGCCATATTGTCGGCGGCAATATCCGCACCTTCCTGCTGCAGCGCCACCACCTTATCGACCATCGCCTTCACCAGCTTATCGACAGCGGTGTCACCCAGGTCGTGGAAATCGCCTGCGGCCTGTCTCCCCGCGGCCACCGTTTCTGTGAACAGTATCCGCAGCTCACCTACATCGAGACCGACCTGCCTGATATGGCCAGGCGCAAACAACAACTGCTGCAGGAACATCAGGTACTGAGCAACCACCATCGTGTGATGCCCATCAATATCTTTGCCGACGAAGGCGAGTTGAGTCTGGCCCATGTGCTGGGCCAACTGGACCAGAGCAAACCGGTGGTGGTCATTACTGAAGGGTTGGTGAACTATTTCCCGCTCCCGGTGATTTCCGAATTCTGGAAAACACTGGCGGGCGCCCTCAAGGCTTTCCCGCAAGGCACCTATCTCACCGACAACTATCCGCTCTATCGCGGCATGCCCTTCTATCGTACCCTGAAGGTACTCGGCAACATGCTCGGCGCCGTCTCACGCAGCCAGGTGGGATTCCATTTTCACGCCGACGACGAAGCCATCGACCACTTCAAACAGCTCGACTTCGACGACCTGAAAATCCACAACCCGGCGAACTACTACGACCAGCTCCCCATTCCGAAAACCCGTGGCAATCCGATGGTGCGGATCATGGAAGCGACTACGGGCAATGAATAATTAATAGTTAATAATGAATAACTAACCCCTGAAAACAAAAAGGCCGCCCCATTTCGCATGGAACGGCCTTTTTTTGGCTCTTTTTCAGCTATTAATTATTCATTATTAACTTTTAATTGCCTTTAAGGTTAGCCGTAAATCCGGTGCACCTTGTCATCACCGCCGGGGCGCAAAAAATACTGGCTGTCCTTGAGCAGTTCGGTGAAGCGGTCTGCCAGGGCAATGTTGCCGTGTTTGAACAGGCAACGAAGATACCCTTCGTCGTCATAATCAAACACCAGAAGATCCAGTTTCAGATCCGGGTTTTCCATGGTCAGGGTGCAGTCACGGGCATGGTCGGCCAGGGAGAAGCCGGGTTCATCCAGTTTGATCAGACAGCCGAAGAAGTTGATATCCACCACCTTCACCGGCTTGTTGAATCGGTACTGATCGCCAATGCGCGATTCGCTGGTGACATGGCCGTGGCTGTTGCAGGGCACCAGGCGTTCGGCGCGGCGACGCTCCAGGTTGCGGGTCTCGCCTTTCTTGAAGTAGCGCGTGCCCTCCACGTTTTCAATGGATTCCCCACGCAGAAAGGTGGAGAACAGATCCAGCGACACTTCCCGCTTTTCCAGCTGGGGCAGGTGATCTGCCCCCTTGATCAGCACGAACTGGGCATTGGGGCATTTCTCGGCAAAGGAGGCATTTTCCCAGGGCAGGGTAAAGCTGTCGTATTCACCGGTGGTCACCAGGGTGTCGCACTCGGGATAGCCCAACAGCCCTTCCACCGACAACAGCCGGCTGCCGTTGATCACATAGCGCTCCCGCTCATTCTCGGACAACCGCTTCATCTGCCGATAGAACAGCTTGCGGGCGGTGGGTGTAATTCCGGTTTCCTTGAGCCGGTTGTAGTTCACCAGATACAGCACGACGGCCTGGCTGAATTCATCCATGCGTCCCTCTCCAAGCACCCGCTTGGATTCATCCACCAGCATGCGCCAGCTCTTGCGCGGCCGGGTGACGATGCCCGCCACGATCAGCTTGCCGGTGGCGTCGGGATATTTATAGGCAAAAGTACTGGCAATGGCGGAGCCCAGGGAAAGCCCCATCAAGTGCACGGTGGCAAGACCCGACAGACGAGAAAACTCATACAGCAGGTCCGCCAGGTCTTCCATGCTCAGGTCCGGCGCGATCTGGGTGTTATTGCCCAGCGACGGCAGATCCACCAGGATCACCGGGAAGTCTTCGTAGATTCGTTCTACGCAGTATTTGTAGGAGGTGAAATTCTGGAAGGCACCACCCACCACCAGTAGCGGCGGTTTGTGGGCATTGTCCGGGTGGGCAAACGCCAGATAGTCAATGCGCCATTTACCGACCCACATCTGCAGCGGTTCGGCCTTGATGGAGGAGCGGGTATATTCCTCGTAATGAATTCCCATTGGCTGGCTCCGTTTGTTTTTCTTGTTGTTGTGCGCCTGCGGCGCTTTTGAGGTGTTCACTTGCCGGTCAGGGAGCACAACGGCCTTACGCTCCCTGTTGCACGCCACACGCGACGCGCCAAAGTGCCCACTTGGTGTCGCCTCCTCCGCCATGAGCAAATAACTGCAATGACGGTCTGACACGGTCATGTAGCAAAGATTTTCAATTCTTAACCATTTGTATGTAAGCGTAAAGCGGATAAATCACTGACGGTTTGCCGGGGCGACAGGGTGCACCTGTCCCTCAGGCAGTCGTCCATGGCGGGTTTTCACACCCCCCACAGACACAGCCAGAATTCCCCTGACGGGTGACGGGGTGTTATCCAGAGCGGTCCGGGTCAGCTATAATGCCGCTCTTTACCTGATTCAGTTTGTGACTCTATGGATATCCAGCAATACATGCAGCGTCTCGGCGAGCAGGCTCGCCAGGCCTCCCGGGCCATGGCCCGTGCCAGCGCCGGTGACAAGGACAAGGCGCTGGCCGCCATTGCCAGCGCCCTGCGCAGCCACCGCAGTACCATTCTGCAAGCCAACCAGCAGGATCTGGACAACGGCCGTCAGAACGGCCTGGATGCGGCCCTGCTTGACCGTCTGGAACTGACCACGGCCCGTTTTGACGGCATGGTGGAAGGTCTGGAACAGATCATCGGGCTGGCCGACCCGGTCGGCATCATTACCGATCTGGCCTACCGTCCCAGCGGCATTCAGGTGGGCAAGATGCGCGTCCCGCTGGGGGTCATCGGCATCATCTACGAGTCGCGGCCCAATGTGACCATCGACGCCGCGGCCCTGTGTCTGAAATCCGGCAATGCAGCCATCCTGCGCGGCGGTTCAGAGGCCATTCACGCCAACCAGGCCATCGCCGAATGCATCCGCATCGGCCTGCGCGAAGCCGGTCTGCCCGATACTGCCGTACAGGTCGTGGAGACCACCGACCGGGCGGCGGTGGGCGAGCTGATCAGCCACCCCGAATTCGTGGACGTGATCGTTCCCCGCGGCGGCAAAGGGCTGATCGAGCGGATCAGCAACGACGCCCGGGTACCGGTGATCAAGCATCTGGATGGCAACTGCCACACCTACATTGATGACCAGGCGGATATTGCCAAGGCCATCGAGGTGGCCTACAACGCCAAGACCCAGCGCTACGGCACCTGCAACACCACCGAAACCCTGCTGGTGGCCAATGCCATCGCCGGCCAGGTGCTGCCACAGCTGGCCGCACGCTATCAGGATGCCGGCGTGGAACTGCGCGGTTGCGAGCAGGCCCGCAGCATCGTTGCGGGCATGAACGAGGCCACCGAAACGGACTGGAGCGAAGAGTTCCTGGCGCCGATCCTGGCGGTGAAGATCGTCCAGGGCATGGATGATGCCATCGAACATATCAACCGTTACAGCTCCGGGCACACCGAAGCCATCATCACCGAGAACTACACCCGAGCGCGCCAGTTCCTGACGGAAGTGGATTCCAGCTCGGTGATGGTGAATGCCTCCACCCGGTTTGCGGACGGCTTCGAGTACGGTCTGGGCGCCGAGATCGGTATCTCCACCGACAAGATCCATGCACGCGGCCCGGTGGGGCTGGAAGGGCTCACCAGCCAGAAATGGGTGGTGCTGGGTGATGGGCATATCAGGCAATAACGCTGGCACGCTCCACGCAACACGCAACACGCGGTGCCATTTCTCAGCGCGGTGCGAGTGGCGTGATGTGTGACAGCGTCCCGCTGATCCTCTTTGGCGGCACCTTTGATCCGGTGCATCGTGCCCACATCAGTGCGGCGCGGGCGGTATCGAAGGTGCTGGGGGATGCCCCCGTGCACCTGCTTCCCAACTCCGTGCCTCCCCACAAGTCACAACCCATGGCCGATGGCGAACAGCGTCTGGCCATGCTGCGGCTGGCCTGCCGGGACTACCCGGAGCTGGTCGTGGATGACTGGGAGCTGCGTCAGGATGGCCCCAGCTACAGTCTGAACACCCTGCGTCACTTCCGACAGCAGATCGGTGACCGGCCATTGGTCTTCATGATCGGCGCCGACAGCTTTGCCACCTTGCATCGCTGGCACCAGTGGCAGGATTACGCCAGCCTTTGCCACCTGGCGGTGGTTCCGCGTCCAGACTGTGAACTGGCGACCGGGGACGTACAGAGCGCCTTCCCGGAAAGCGATCCCATGGCGCTGATGCAGCAGCCCGCCGGACTGCGGCTGATGCTCAAACGCCCGTTTCTGGATGTGTCGGCCACCGCCATCCGCGAAGCCCTGGAACAAAAAGGCGACTGTCCGGCACTGGATGCCACTGTCAGCGCCCATATTCGCCGCCATCACCTGTATAATGTGGCGGACAAGCCATCATTAACCAAACACGAGGCACCATGAGCGCAGACACCCCGATTCTGTCCCTGGTCACTAACGCCCTGGAAGAACTGAAAGCCCAGAAGATCACCGAACTGGATGTACGCGACATGACCAGCATGGCAGATCATATGGTGATCGCCAGCGGCACCTCTAACCGTCACGTGAAGGCCCTGGCCGACAACGTGGTGGACGCGGCCAAGGAAGCGGGCCACCCGCCCATCGGCAGCGAGGGTGAAGACACTGGCGAATGGATCCTGGTGGATCTGGGCGATGTGATTGTCCACCTGATGCTGCCCGCCACCCGAGAGTTTTATGATCTGGAACGCCTGTGGCGCAACCCGGACCACCACCCCGACCGCAATCAGGACCAAGACGCCTGACCGATGCGGATCTTCTTACTGGCGGTGGGCACCCGTATGCCCGATTGGGTCACCGAGGGATTCCGGGAATATCAGAAACGCATGCCTCCGGACATGCGCCTGGAACTGGAAGAGATCCCCATGCCCAAGCGCAGCAAGGGTGACACCGCCAGTCAGATCCGCAGTGAAGCCGAAGCTATCCGCAAACGGCTGGACAAATACCCGGGGGCCAAGACGGTGGCACTGGAAGTCCTTGGCCGCGCACTGGACACCCCCGCACTCAGCCGTAAACTGGGTGAACTGAAAGATCTGGGACAAGATCTGGTCATCCTGGTCGGGGGCCCTGACGGGCTCTGCCCCGAATTGTCTGCCAGTGCCCACGAACGGTGGAGCCTCTCCAAGCTGACCCTGCCCCACCCTCTGGTGCGCGTCCTGCTGGCAGAGCAGCTTTATCGAGGCTGGACGTTACTGACCGGCCACCCCTATCATCGCTGACCTTTATATGAGTGTGCGCTAACGCCAACATGCGTCGACCGTTAACCCTGAAAGACCATCATCATGAGCAGCGCATTTTTGGCGTGCGCCTGGTCGTGGGTGTCTTTCTGGTGTTGCTGCTGACCGGCATCCTGGTCAGCCGCATGATCTGGCTGCAGGTGTTCGAGCACAGTCGCTATACCACCCTCAGTGACAATAATCGGGTACAGACCCAGGCGGTCTCCCCGCCTCGAGGACTGATCACCGACCGGGACGGCATCATTCTGGCGGAAAACCGGCCCGACTTTTCCCTGGAAGTGATCATCGAACAGACCCGGGACCTGGATTCACTGCTGCAGGAAGTCGCCAAGCTGGTGGAGCTGGATGAAGGCGACCTGGAGCGCTTCGAAAAGCGCCGCCGCGCCGCCCGCCGCCCCTGGGAGCCGGTCCCCCTGCGCGGCCGACTCACCGAAGAGGAAATTGCCCGCCTGGTGGTCAACCAGCATCGCCTCCCCGGACTGCGTATATCTGCCGACCCGGTACGGCACTACCCCCACGACATTCTTTTTTCCCATGTGATCGGCTATGTAAACCGGATCAATGCACAGGATCTGGATGCCATGACGCTGGATCAGCAACGGGACTATGCCGGCACCCACTTCTACGGTCGTACCGGTATCGAGCGTTACTATGAAGACCAGCTGCACGGCGAAGTGGGTTACCGCCAGGTAGAAACCAATGCCCGCGGCCGGATTCTGCGGGTACTGGAAGAGCAACCACCGGTACCGGGGCAAGACCTGCGGTTACGCCTTTCCATGCGGGTACAGAAGGCCGCCTATGACGCGCTCGGTGATCGCCGCGGCGCCGTGGTCGCCATCGACCCCCGTGACGGCAGTGTGCTGGCCTTTGTCAGTCGCCCCGGCTTCAACCCCAACCTGTTCGTCACCGGTATCTCCCACAAGGATTATTCCGCCTACCGGGAAGACCACGACAACCCGCTGTTCAACCGGGCACTGCAAGGGCGCTACCCCCCTGGCTCCACCATCAAACCCATGCTCGGGCTCGCCGGGCTGGATACCGGTGTCACAAACTGGCAACGCAGCATCCGGGACCCCGGTTACTATCAGCTGGAAAACGACCCGCACCGTTATCGTGACTGGAAACGCTGGGGGCACGGCCGTGTGGATCTGCACCTGGCAGTGGTGCAATCCTGCGATACCTACTTCTATGACATGGGCTTCAAACTGGGCATTGATCGTATGAACGAGTACATGAACCAGTTTGCCGTCGGGCAGACCACCGGTATCGACCTGGATAACGAGTCCCAGGGCCTGATGCCTTCCAAACAATGGAAGAAAGCCTTCCGCAATCGTCCCTGGTTCCACGGCGACACCATCAACGCCAGCATCGGCCAGGGCTTCGTGCTGGCCACCCCCCTTCAACTGGCCACCGCAACGGCGATCACCGCCAATCATGGCAAGCAGGTCATCCCCACTCTGGCCGGCGAGCGGCAACCGGTGAAACGCACGGATCTGGTCCTGCAGGATGAGAGCAACTGGGAAAAGATGACCCAGGCCATGGTGGACGTAACCGGTCCCAAGGGCACCGCGCGTATCATGGCCGTAGACGCCCAGTACCCCATCGCCGCCAAGTCCGGTACCGCCCAGGTCTTTTCCGTGGGCCAGGACGAAACCTATAACGAAGACGAACTGGCCGAGCGCATGCTCGACCACGCCTTGATGGTGTCCTTTGCCCCTGCCGACAACCCGGCCATTGCCGTGGGTGTGCTGGTGGAAAACGGTCGCCACGGCGGCTCCACCGCCGGCCCCGTGGCCCGCGAAGTGATGGACGCCTGGCTGCTTGATGAGCAGGGGGAATTCAACGTGCCCCCGGTCTTTGCCGAGCACTCGGTCAGCGCACCACCGGCCCCCGCTCCCAGTGACGCCCCCGCCGAGGAGACGCCATGAGTCAGCGCGAATTCTTCCGCCAGATGCCGGGGCAGACCGGCGCCTCATTGTCTCCCGGGCTGGCCGAGCGAATCCATCTGGACGCCCCGCTGCTGGCGGGCCTGTTGCTGCTCATGCTGGGCGGCCTTACCGTTCTCTACAGTGCCGGTGGGGAAAGCATGGAGTTGATCGTGCGCCAGTGCATCCGTTTTGGTGCCGGGCTCACCGCCATGTTTGTACTGGCGCAGTTCCCGCCCCGCAGCTACCGCTTCTGGGCGCCGGTGATTTACACCGTTGGCCTCGTGCTGCTGGTACTGGTGCTGGTTGCCGGTACCGAAGCCAAAGGGGCCCAGCGCTGGTTATCCATACCGGGTCTGGGCCGTTTTCAGCCTTCCGAGGTGATGAAGCTGGCGGTGCCAGCCATGGTGGCCTGGTTCTTCAGTGAACGTACCCTGCCCCCCAAGCTCATTGATGTGGCCGGCGCCCTGATCCTGCTGGGTTTGCCCGCCATGCTGATCGGTCTGCAGCCGGATCTGGGTACCGCGATCCTGATTGCCGCCAGCGGCCTGGTGGTCCTTTTCATGGCCGGCCTCTCCTGGCGGCTGATTGCGGTGGCGGTGATCGTGGTGGTAACTGCCGCTCCGCTGATGTACTTCTTTGTGATGCACGACTACCAGCGCAACCGGGTAGACACTTTTTTGAACCCGGAAGCGGATCCGCGGGGAACTGGCTGGAACATTATCCAGTCAAAGACGGCAATCGGCTCTGGTGGCATCGATGGCAAGGGCTGGCTGGACGGCACCCAATCACGCCTGGACTTTCTCCCGGAATCCTCCACGGACTTCATTCTGGCCGTGCTGAGCGAGGAATTCGGCCTGATTGGCGTGATACTGCTGCTGATCATGTACCTGGTGATTGTCGGACGCGGGTTCTTCATCAGCTGGCAGGCCCAGGACACCTTCTCCCGGTTACTGGGATCGAGTCTGACCATGACGTTCTTCATCTACGTCTTCGTCAACATCGGCATGGTGACCGGGTTGCTGCCAGTGGTGGGCGTCCCCCTGCCCCTGGTGAGTTATGGCGGCACCTCCATCGTTACCCTGCTGGCCAGTTTTGGCATGCTGATGTCGATACAGACCCACCGGCGTCTGATCAGTTACTAATACGCTGCACGCTTCACGCAACATGCAACACGCGGAGCAGTAAAAAAGACAACAAGGAGTAGCGGCTTTGCGGCGAATTCATCGAGGACTTATTGGCACCCTTCTTTCCCTTGCAGCCTTGTCGGCCCAGGCCGAGCTGGAACATACCTGTTCAGAGAACAGCAGCTATCTGGAACGCCCTGCTGCCAAGACCATGATTGCCGAGCTGGTGCAACAGGGCCTGGACGAGCAGCGCGTCCGCACCGTGCTGGGTAGCGCGGAATGCCAGCCCAAAATCCTCGTCTCCATTGCCCGGCCAGCGGAAAAAACCCACACCTGGGCCACCTACCAGAAAATCTTCCTGCAGGAGAGCCGGGTACAGAAGGGCGTAGAGTTTGCCGCCACCCATGCGGACGCGCTGACGCGGGCGGAACAGACCTATGGCGTCCCCCGGGAAATCATTCTTGCAATCATTGGCGTGGAAACCCGCTACGGCCAGCACATGGGCACCTACCGGGTCGTGGATGCCCTGGCGACCCTGGGGTTCGACTATCCCCCCCGCGGCACCTTCTTTGCCAAACAGCTCAAGGCCCTGTTTGAACTGGAGCAGCAGGCCCATATTGATGCGGACACCATTACCGGCTCCTACGCGGGAGCCATGGGCTTCGGCCAGTTCATCCCCACCAGCTACCTGGCCTACGCCGTGGATTTCGACAATGACGGAGTCACGGACCTGGTCAACAACCCGGTGGATGCCATCGGTTCAGTGGCCAACTATTTCAGTGAGCACAAGTGGACACCCGGTCTACCGGTGGCCGCCCGTGCCCAAATCAAGGGCGACGGCTTCAAGGCGCTCGCCAGCAAGGGCTACAAACCCGGCTTTAACCTGGCAGATGCCCGCCAGGCCGGGGTCACCCCGCTGAGCTGCCAGGCGGCCATCACTAGCGAGTATTGTTTCGATCTCCCCGGCGACACCCGCGTTGCCCTTCTGGACCTGCAGGGGACCGATGGCGCCGAATTCTGGCTGGCCACTGACAACTTTTATACGATTACCCGCTACAACCACAGTCGCCTCTACGCCATGGCCGTGCTACAACTATCCCGACAGCTGGCCGACGCGCTGGAGAACACGCAATGAAACGCCTGGCAACACTGGTTACCGCAAGCGCCTTTCTGGGCGCCTGTGTGAGCACACCGCCCCCTTCCACCCCCGAAAAGGACCCTGCCGGCGCGCCGGGGTCGGATCGCTATAGCCTGCAACAGGACACCGCCCCCCATGAGCACCGGGATGTATCCGGCCTGCCCGAACCGGAACCCAAACAGGAACCGCGCAGCAAATACGGCAACATGAAAAGCTACAGCGTGTGGGGCAAGACTTACCACGTACTGCCCGATGCCACCGGCTATGTGGCGGAAGGCAATGCCTCCTGGTATGGACAGAAATTCCACGGCCACCGCACCTCCAGTGGTGAATCGTTCGATATGTACCAGTTCACGGCAGCACACCGCAGTCTGCCGCTGCCCACCTATGTGCGGGTGACCAATCTGGATAACGGCAAGAATCTCATCGTGCGGGTGAATGACCGTGGTCCCTTCCATGAAAATCGCATCATCGATTTGTCCTGGGCTGCTGCGGTACGGCTGGGCATTGAGCAGGCCGGCACCGGTCGGGTACGGGTTGAAGCCCTCAGCCCCGACACAGACAACCAGAGCAACACCGTACCCACCGCCGTACGCGCGGCCGTGGACAGTCCGCCACCCCGTTCCGCCAGCACCGCCCAAGGGCAGCGACTGTACCTGCAGGCCGGCGCCTTCCAGGACCGCAGCAGCGCGGAAAGACTCCGTCAGTCCCTGCGCGATCAGTTGGGACTGGAATCGGAAATCCGCCAGCAGCAGAGCTTGTTTCGGGTCTGGATCGGCCCCTACCAGGATGACAGCAGCCGCCAGCAAATGCGCCAGCAGGTGGCCAATGCCGGTTTTGATCGTCCCATGCCGGTCACCCCGTAACCGGCACGGTTGCGGCTGCATCGTCCGACAACCCGGAACCGGCGGTACAAATTCTGACACCCAGGCCCTAAAATGCGGCCATTATTGGATCATTGGCGGTACCACTTCAGTACAGCAACCGGCTTTCGCGGAATTTTTTGCCACCCTGGTGTCAAACCTCCGCGTACCCGACCCCCTATTCATTTTGTCAGGAAGACAAGGAACTACAGGCAGATAACCATGCGCTCCCAGTCGATACGCAGCTCCCTTTTTGTGCTTTTTGCTTTTTTTGCTTCGCTCCTTAGCCTGCAGGCCAGCGCCAGCATGGTGCCCCGCGCCCCGCAGATCGATGCACGCGGTTATCTGCTCATGGACGCCTCCAGCGGCCATGTGATCGTTGAACACAATGCCGAACAGCGTCTGCCCCCGGCCAGCCTGACCAAGATGATGACCGCCTACATTGCGGAAGCGGAGTTGCAGAAGGGGAACCTGTCTGAAGACGACATGGCGCCGGTCAGCGTGAAGGCCTGGCGCATGGGCGGCTCCAAGATGTTCATCAAGGAAGGCACCCGCGTGAGTGTGGGCGACCTGCTCAAGGGCATCATCATTCAGTCCGGCAATGACGCCAGCGTCGCCATGGCGGAGTTCGTGGCAGGGTCCGAAGATGCCTTTGCCGACCTGATGAACCAGCACGCCGACCGCCTTGGGATGCACAGCACCCATTTCATGAATGCCACCGGCTGGCCCGCCGAAAACCATTTCACCACCGCCATGGACATGGCCATTCTGGCCCGCGCCATCGTGCGTGATTTTCCGGAGCACTATGACACCTACGCGGAAAAGGAATTTACCTACAACGGCATTACCCAGCAGAACCGCAACCTGCTGTTGTGGCGCGACCAGCGTGTAGACGGCCTGAAAACCGGTCACACCGAAGAAGCGGGCTACTGTCTGGTGTCCTCCGCCAAGGACGGGGACATGCGACTGATCGCCGTCGTCATGGGCACCGATTCCGAGGGGGCTCGTGCCCGTGAATCCCAGAAACTGCTGACCTATGGCTTCCGCTTCTTCGAAACCTACAAGGCCTACAGTGCCGGCGACATTCTGGATACCGCCGAGCTGTGGATGGGAGAGCAGCGCGAGGTGCGCCTGGGCCTGGCGGAAGATCTGGTACTGACGATCCCCAAGGAGAGCCACGAGAATCTGAAGGCGGAAGTCACCGTGACCCCGCAGTTGCAGGCCCCGATCCATGAAGGCCAGCAGTACGGCACCGTCACCGTACGCATGGACAATGAAGTACTGGTGGAAAAGCCACTGGTCGCACTGGAAAGTATTGAAGAAGCCGGTTTCCTGACCAAGATCTGGCATCATATCCTGATGTTCTTCAAAGGATTGTTCTAAGGAGCCACTGAATAACGCCTTGCATGCTCAGTCTTTCAGGCTGGTTCGCCCCCTCGGCGAAGGTAAAGAGGGGCACACTTTTGAAGGCATGCTGGTTGCCTGACAAGGCTCATACCTTCAAGAACAGGCAACAACGAGTGCGGGCCAGCCTGGAAGACCCGAAGGGCGCGGCCTGGAGCGCCCGTCTGCTGCGCCTTGCCTCTCGGAAAGGGATCCACCCTGACCATCGAGACAAGACACAACAGCTGAACGCTCCAGGCCACGCTGAGCACGCAAGGCGTTATCCAGAGACCCCTAAACTCCGGGCCACCTGCCGTGCAGGTGGCCATTGATCATACCCGGGACTGCCCATGTCACAGGTTTACCTCAACGGCGCCTTCATGGCCCCTCAGGACGCACATATTTCGCCACTGGACCGGGGCTTCCTGTTTGCCGATGGCATCTATGAAGTCATCCCGGCCTACAACGGTGTGCTGTTTCGCTTCGACGAACACCTGATACGGCTGGAACGTTCCCTGGCGGAAACCGCCATCGACAATCCTTACCGTCGCGAAGAGTGGCGCAAACTGTGTGAAGAACTGGTTGCACGCAACGGGGGCGGCAATCTTTCCGTCTACCTGCAGGTCACCCGTGGCGTCGCCGCAAAGCGCGACCATGCATTCCCCAATCCGCCGGTGCAGCCCACCGTATTCATGATGACCGGCAGCATTGCCGTGCCCGCTGCCGACAGCCCGGATACCGCCAGCGGTTCACGGGCCATCACGCTGGACGACATCCGCTGGGCCCGATGCGATATCAAGTCTGTTTCCCTGCTGCCCAACAGTCTGTTGCGCCAACAGGCCGTGGAAGCCGGCGCCAGCGAAGCCATTCTGCTGCGTGATGGTTTCGTGACCGAGGGTTCCGCCAGTAACGTCTTCATCGTAAAAAACGGCACGGTGCTGACACCACCAAAGAGCCACGCGATTCTTGGCGGCATTACCCGCGACCTGGTTGTGGAACTGTGCCTGCGCCACCATATCCCCCTGGAAGAACGGGAAATCACCGAAAGTCAGCTGCGCCAGGCGGACGAAATCTGGGTGACCAGCTCCACCAAGGAGATCGTTCCGGTAATCCAGTTGAACAATTCGCCAGTGGGTGATGGCGTACCCGGCCCACTCTGGAAAACGGTCGCCCGCCACTACGTCACCTTCAAACGCCGCCTCTGCGGCCACCAGGACCAGGAGTAATTCATGGCCATCAAGGAACATCTGTGGGAATTTCCCCACGCAATGCAACTCAAGATCATGGGCGCCGCCGACTCGCCCCTGGAAGACGCGTTGATCGACATCCTCACGACACATCTGGAGGATTTCGAGGCCGACGCACACCTGACCAGCAAACCGAGCAGCAAAGGCACTTTCGTGTCTTTCACCGCCCAGGTGGTCATGCGTAACCGTGAGCAGGTGGAGGCCATCTACAAGGCACTGAACGAGTGCCCCCATGTGAAGATGACAATTTAACGCCTGAAGCTGGACACCGGGTGCCTGAGGCCAAATATCCAAACCCGCGAAAAACGCAGCCCTTCCCTGCTGGCCTTCGGGCCGGCCGGGGCTGATCCATCGATAAAGCAAAGACCGCCCCACGATCTTCAATACTTATCCATCTACATTGCGCAACGCATTGGATATGCGCCGTTTTTTTGTTTTAGCGTCATGCATCGGGCATCGGGCATCGGGCGTAGTTTTTTTTCTGCACAGCCATTGATATCCCTCTTACACACCGTAACCGGACGTCACAGCCAGACACCGAAGCCCCACCAACCCTGCATTGGTTTCAACTCTTCGTCCCTTTAGCGTAGATGCTAATAACAACAACTCTTGGGGCAACCAATGAAAGTACTTTCACTGTTGAGTCTTGTAGGACTACTCCTGGTGCTGGTCGGCGTGACCCTTTCCCCTTCCGCTGAATCCGTAGCCCGCATCGATACCATGCCTGCCGCCAGTGAAATCGTCCCGGCCATGCCGCGCAGCCCGAATATTCTCCAGAAGGTCAACGCACCCGCAGTCCACTTCGACGCCTTCAACACCATCAAACTTCATGACGACGACGGCATCGAATACGGCGTCGGCGTACAGGAACTGAATCTGCATCTGGTCAACGAGAAAACAGGCAACCGCCTGATCTGACCCAGCACCCTTTTTGACTGTTGTTACCCCGAAAGGGGTCTGCCTTGAGCCCGGTTCCCCCACCGGGCTTTTTTTATGGCCGCTCTGCGGCTGCTGCACGCATCAGGCAGCACGCAACACGCCTGATGCCTGATGCCTGATGCAAAAAGGCCCGCCCGGAAAAACCGGGCGGGCCTTTTTGCATCGGTAAAACCCTCGCTATACCCCGCGTAGGAGCTCAGCTTGCCTGAGCGATCCGAGCCTAAGCGAGGTAAGGATTCCAGAAGCCCGTCCCGAAGATCAAAACCCAAACCGCTTTCCACGCTTCTGTTCTGGCTTTCGAAACTCGCTTCTGGTAGCTCGCCATTCATTACCTCGCCGAGGCTCGGATCGCGGTCGAACGACCGCTCCTACAGCGGCTTCGTTGATATCCTTGCGTCATAGCTCATAGCTTGCTTTATACTCTCCCACCATGAACGATGCCCTGATCCGCTATTTCCCCCATGTGGACTATGCCCCCTGCTGGCAGGCCATGCGTGATCTGACTGACAACCGCAGTCCCGACACGCTGGACGAGCTGTGGGTACTGGAACATCCCCCCGTGTTCACCCTCGGCCAGGCGGGCAAACCGGAGCACGTGCTCAATGCGGGAGACATTCCGGTGGTGAAAACCGACCGTGGCGGTCAGGTGACCTACCATGGCCCGGGCCAGACCGTAATTTACCTGATGCTGGATATAAAACGCCTTGGTCTGGGCAGCCGCGGCATGGTGACCGCCATCGAAGAAGGCATCATCGACTTCCTCGCCGGGCTTGGTGTCGAGGCCGCCAGCCGTGATGACGCCCCCGGCGTGTATGTTGAAGGCGCCAAAATCGCTTCCCTGGGTTTGCGCATCCGTCGCGGCGCCACCTACCACGGCCTCGCCATCAATCGGGATATGGACCTGTCGCCCTGGCAGCGGATCAACCCCTGTGGCCATGTGGGGCAACCGATGACCACCCTGCAAGCCCAGGGTATCCCACTGACCCGCACCGAAATGGAGCAGCAACTGGTGACGGTATTAGCCAATCGTCTGGGCCTTTCGCCACGGACAGGGGCCCTCCCGGACTGGTATAATCAGGCTTCCACACTTTCTGCTGGCTGAGCCATTCAGCCACACCCAAGGCAACGGACTTTCCATGAGCGAACAGGCACAGGCCAAACGCAAGGTTCAAATCGGTGACAAGCTGCGCGGTGCGGACAAGGTACGCACCATTCCCATGGTCAACGAGGAAACCGGCCATCAGCGAAAACCCGACTGGATCCGTGTGCGGGTGCCCGCCAACGGGGAGATTCAGCGCATCAAGTCCCTGCTGCGCAAGCAGAAACTGCACACCGTCTGTGAAGAAGCGGCATGCCCCAACCTGCCGGAATGCTTCGGCGGCGGCACCGCCACCTTCATGATCATGGGGGACATCTGCACCCGCCGCTGTGCGTTCTGTGATGTGGGTTTTGGCCGCCCCAATGCACTGGATGCGGAAGAGCCCCTGCATCTGGCGGAGTCGGTGGAGAATCTGAACCTCAGCTACGTGGTCATCACCTCCGTGGATCGGGACGATCTGGCCGACGGCGGTGCCGAGCATTTTGCCGAGTGTATCCGCCAGGTGCGCAGCCGCACCCCCGACACCACCATTGAAATCCTTACTCCGGATTTCCGCCCTTGCCTGGACAGCGCGCTGGACATTCTCGGCACCACCGCACCCGACGTGTTCAACCACAACATTGAAACCGTCCCCGAGCTGTACAAGCACATTCGCCCTGGCGCTCGCTATCAACACTCACTGGATCTGCTGAAACGGTACAAGGCCCGTCGCCCTGACGTGAGCACCAAGAGCGGCATCATGGTCGGCCTGGGCGAAACCTTTGATCAGGTAATCGGTACCATCCGCGACCTGCGTGCCCATGACGTGGACATGATCACCATTGGTCAGTATCTGCAACCCAGCAAGCACCACGCCCCAGTGGAACGTTTCGTCCATCCCGACGAATTCCGGGAATATGCTCGAATCGCCGAGGAACTGGGATTCATCTCGGTGGCATCTGGCCCCATGGTGCGGAGCTCCTATCACGCCGACCTGCAGCACAAAGGGGTGGACGTGGGTATTCACAAACCCGCGTAAGGCGATAGAACGGCACTTTCGTCCGCCGAAATTTACATTTATGCATCGACTGGCACACTGACCTGCCGCCAGGTTTGCGGTAGGCTGTTCCAGTCGTTGCTTCACAACCAGGCCTGTCCACCCGCAACGACAACTGAAACAACAACAACCCTTCCTCTGGTGCCCATCTGGCACCTGCATTCAGAGGTAATCCTATGCTGCCGCTCGTAGTCCGGGTGACGACATTGCAGAAAAAAACCGGCGCACTCCTGCTTTTACTCTGCGCTGCCCTGTGGCCTGGTGCCGGTTTTGCCGACACACCAACCCCCATCATCAAGACGGTTCTGGGCAAGGCCCAGCAACTGCGTCTGGCTGAACAAAATATTGCGCTGGCGGCCGTTCCTCTCAACGGCCCCGGCGAAGCCCACTTCATGAATGCCGACCAGCCCTTCAATCCCGGTTCGATCATGAAGGTGGTGACCACCTACGCTGCCCTGGAGCTGCTTGGCCCCACCCATCAGTGGCATACCCGTCTGTACACCGATGGCAAAATCGAAGGGGACACGCTCAACGGTAATCTCTATTACGTGGGCAGCGGTGACCCGAAACTGACCGAGGAACGCCTGTGGTTGCTGATGAGGGAACTGCGTTCCATGGGCATCGCCCATATCCAGGGCGATCTGGTGCTGGACGGCAGCGTCTTCAATCTTCCCAACGGCATCGCCGCCTTCGATGATGACGGCGACAACCCCAACGCGCCCTACCTGGTGGAGCCCAATGGACTGCTGACCAATCTCAACGTGTTGCGCATCCGCTCCCGGGCCGATGAGCGCGGCATCCACAGCTGGATGGAACCCCAGCTGGCAGGGGTTGAGCTGGACAACCAGATCGTGTCGCGCAAGTACGGCTCCTGCCCTCGCCGTTACCAGTTCGATTACACCCCGACGGTGACGGAAGACGGCCTCACTAAAATTACCCTGACCGGCGTCCTCCCGGAAGGCTGCTCCACCTCCAGCTACCTGTCCATCCTGGACCAGGCAGATTACACCGGGGCCCTGCTGGTCGGGCTGTGGCAGCAACTTGGCGGCACGCTCACCGGCCAGATTCGTGAAGGACTGCGGCCACGGGACAACAGCACCACACTGCTTGCCACCACCTCCTCCCATGACCTGGTGACCATGGTTCGCGACATCAACAAGTGGAGTAACAATGTGATGGTTCGCCAGCTGTACCTGACGCTGGGCTCCCGTCACCGCACTCCCGAGGATGCCGATGACCTGGCCGCCGCTGATCGCACCATTCGCGAGTGGATGGCCGACAAGGGCATCGACAGCGACAACATGGTGTTCGAAAACGGCTCTGGCCTGTCCCGCAAGGAACGTATTTCTGCCCGCCAGATGGGCGACCTGCTGGCGCTGGCGTTCAACAGCCGCTTTTCAGCGGAGTTGATTGCCTCCCTGCCCCTGGTCGCGATGGACGGCACCATGCGCCGTCGCCTTGGCCACGCCGACATGGCCGGTATGGGACACATCAAGACCGGCTCGCTCAAGGATGTGCGTTCCATCGCGGGTTACACCCGGGACGAGAACAATACCACCTGGGTAGTGGTGGCAATGATCAACGACATGCGAGCCTGGAAGACCGAACCCGTGCTTGACG
This sequence comes from Alcanivorax sp., assembly GCF_017794965.1. NCBI lineage: Bacteria > Pseudomonadati > Pseudomonadota > Gammaproteobacteria > Oceanospirillales > Alcanivoracaceae > Alcanivorax > Alcanivorax sp. The sequence goes on along the minus strand of NZ_CP051240.1, from coordinate 775,277 downwards.
AACTGATCGAGCAGGTTCATCTGGCTGCCCGTCTGGAACCCATTCAGACCGCATCGCACCCTTGATTCACGTGACCTTCATGGCCGCCCTGTTGTGGTGTTGCCGTCTTTCCGGCGCACTCACGGGGCGGGTCATGCCGCAGGTACAGGGCGCTGACCGTCTTTTTTCATACCCGGATCAATCACTATGATCACAGTCCATCATCTGGAGAATTCCCGTTCACTACGCATCGTCTGGATGCTTGAAGAACTGGGGCTGGAATACCGCATCAAACATTACAAGCGCGACAGCAAGACCATGCTGGCCCCTGCCGAGCTGCGCGAGATCCACCCGCTGGGCAAATCCCCCGTGATCACGGATGGCGACACCGTGATTGCCGAGTCCGGGGCCATCATTGAATACCTTGCCAATCGTTATGGGGCTCCGGACTGGGTGATCCCCGCCGATGATCCGCGCTGGCAACAGGAACGCTACTGGCTGCATTACGCTGAAGGGTCCCTGACCCCCCTGCTGGTGATGAAACTGATCTTCAGCCATATTCCCCGCTCCCCCATGCCGTTCTTTGTGAAACCCGTGGCAAAAGGCATCAGCGGCAAAGTCATCGATGGCTTTCTGGACCCACAGCTACAGACGCATCTGGAAATCATCGAGCAGCATCTGGCCAGCCACACCTGGTTTGCCGGTGACACCCCAGGCAGTGCCGACATCATGATGAGCTTTCCCTTGCAGGCAGCCAGTGCACGGGCCAACACCGACAAGCTGCCATCGATCAAACGGTTCCTGGCACAGGTGGAGTCTCGCCCCGCCTGGCAGCGCGCCGTAGAGGCGGCCGGCCCGCTGACCCCACTGACCTGATCGCTGTGGCTTCGTCTCCCGCCGCGCCCAGTGACCCGGAACGTCAGGTAGTACAACGCTGGCAGGACAGCGCCGGCCACTGGCAACGGCTACTGGAGCGGCAGCCACCCGCCAGCCGAGCCATTACCAACCCGGCCATAGAACAGGCGGTGTTGGCCAAGTCACCGCGCACGGTTCTGGATGTGGGTTGCGGCGAAGGCTGGCTGTCCCGTTCACTGGCCAGCCAGGGCATTGAGATGACTGGGGTGGATGCTGTGGCCCCATTGCTCAGCACCGCCCGCAAGCACGACCCGTACAGCCACTACCTGTGCCTCGAGTACGACGACCTGCCCGGCCCCCTGGAAGGCAGCCAGTTCGATGTCGCGGTATGCAACTTCGCACTCTTCGGTGACCAGTCCGTGCATCGCCTGGTGGCCTCACTGCTGACCCTGCTGCCCGCCAACGGCCACCTGCTGATACAGACCCTGCACCCTCTCAGCGCCTGTCAGGGCGACTACCGCGAAGGCTGGAGAGACAGTCAATGGCAGGGGCTGGACCACGAAAGCCACACCATGGGAGAGGCGCCACCCTGGTATTTCCGCCCCTTGTCCAGCTGGATTGCGCTGCTACAGAAGCATGGCCGGCTCGTCACCATGGACGAACCCATGGATCCACAAACCCGGCAGCCACTTTCCGTGCTTTTTCACGTCACCCCCGCCACGCAACAAGACCGTAACAACGCCTAAACAAACCGGCCACAGAGCCCCGGCAACAGGCCTTCTAGTCTTGATGGCACCCCTTTCTGGATACTGGTGACATGGTCCTGCTGCTTTTTTTCCTGGTCTTTTCCGGCGTGATGCTCTGCGGTCACTATCTTTCAGGCCTGCGGTATCACCATGATGATAGCCGCTACGCCCCCGACCGCCCTCTGAAGGCGTTGCTGGATTACGGCCTGCAACCTCATACCTGCGACTCAATCGATACCCCAGAGATTGCTAAAAAGGGTTAAAAACACCGGTTTTCTGCGCATAGCCTCGCCCCAAGGGCTTACAATGTGGTGACTTTTCAAGGGAGTGAAGCAATGAAGAAGATCATGTTTGCCGGTATCACCACGGTGGCCCTGCTGGCAGGCTGCCAATCACAGCAAGCCGCAAACGAAGAACCTGTGGTGATCAACCCAACCGCCCAGAAGGTGGTATACAGCGGCATGCTACCCTGCGCCGATTGCTCAGGTATTCGTACCACCCTCACGCTGTACCGTGACCAGTTTGATGCTCCCACCCGATTCCAGCTGCGCGAAGAATACCTGCAAGGCTCCAAGGTCGGGCTGACCACCGTGGAACGGGGCGACTGGAGCCAGGACACCCGGGTTCAGGATGAGCGCCAGATGGAGCTGTACACCATCAACCCGGAGACCCCCGATGCAACCCGTCAGTATCTGCGCGATGCGGTGAACGCGGTAGAGCAACTGGACAAGAATGGTGAGCTGATCAAGAGCAACCTGAATTACCGCTTGCTGCGCAAGTAAGCCCCCTGCCTGTGGAGGCCCGGTAGCGATAGGCTTTCCGGGCCTTGCCTCAGGCAGTACCGCCTTTAGAGTCCTTCGCCGCCCCATCGCCGGATTGTCTTACCGCAAATAAGAATGACTTGCATTAAGTCGATTTCGGGCCTAACATCGCGAACCTTATTCAAGCCACTTTGTTGAACGGGCCCCTGAGCCCATCGCACCCTCTGACACAAGACTGTCATCCCGGTGCGGCAAAGTCGTGCGCGTTTTTTCACCCAGACATGAACCGCAAAGGTCCCACAGGAGTTCGCCATGCCCCCTCTTTCCCTGCAGCTGCCGGAATGGTTTGTCAGTGGTGGCGCCACCATGTGGGTACTGGCCCTGCTATCTGTAGTGGCCCTGGCTACCCTGATTTCCAAGATCCTCCACTTTGCCCGGGTACGTCCCGGCAGCACCCGCCAGGCGGATCAGCTGCTCAACGCTCTGCGCCAGGGCCAGCAACCCGGCAAGCCCGGCAAGCTGTCTACGCCGGTTGACCGGGTGATCTGGCAATGCTGGAACAACCGCAAACTGGAAGAAGCCGCCTGGCAGGAAGAGTGCCTGCGGCTGGCCCGCTCTGCTCTGGATGACCTGCGCGGCGGCCTGCGTGTACTGGAAGTGATCAGCGCCATTGCCCCGCTGCTGGGTCTGCTGGGCACCGTATTTGGCATGATCGGCGCGTTCCAGGCCCTGGAAACCGCCGGTTCCCAGGTAGACCCGTCGATTCTCTCCGGCGGTATCTGGGAAGCGCTGCTGACCACCGCCGCCGGCCTGACCGTGGCCATTCCTACCCTGGCCGCCTTTCACTGGGCAGATCGCAACATCGAACAGTGCCGGGAGAAGATGCAGGATCGTCTTTCCCGTCTGAAAGTGGTCCGCAATATCAAGGTAGACGCCGAACCCGTCGATGACAGCGAGCCGGCGGTATCGCATGCATATTGAACCGGAACGCCATCGCGCCCCGTTCATCAGCCTGACACCCCTGATTGATGTGGTGTTCATTCTGCTTGTCTTTTTCATGCTGGCCACCCGCTTCGGGCAGTTCAATGATCTGCCCGTTAATGTGCAGCCCGCAGACAGCAATGCAGATCAGCAGGACGAATGGCTGGTCGTGGAAGTGAAGGCCGATGGCGCCCTGATTCTCAATGGCGTCAGCTTTACCCCTGCCGCCATTGCCGACCGCCTGGAACAACACCACAGCCAGAAAGTCTGGGTCACCGTCAGCCCTGAGGCCACGTTGCAACAGGCACTGCGGGCGGTGGATGACATCAAGGCCGCCGGAGCCCGTGATGTACAACTGGAGCTGCTGCCATGATGATCATGGAAAATAACAGCCGACGCCCGCCGCTGGAGCCGGTATTGCCGTTGATCAACGTGGTGTTCCTGCTGCTGATTTTTTTCATGCTCGCCGGCCAGTTGGCCAAGCGCCCGACGGTATCGGTCGAGACCCCGGTCAGCCAGGTCGCCAATGGCAAGGAAGCAAGAGAAAAACTATTGCTGGTACTCAAGCCCGACGGCCAGTGGTTTGCCGAAGACAGCGACATTCCGCTGACCGAAGCTGAGCTCAGCGAGCTGATCAAGGATCTGCCGGTTATCACCGATGAGGACACCGGTAATCAGGTGAAGGATGCGGAAGTGCGCCTGCTGGCGGACGGCGGTATCAGCATGGCGTCACTGCGTCAGCGTCTCGAAACCCTGCAGGCGCTGGGCGTGGAACAGGTGCGCCTGGTCACCCAGGATGATCCCGCCAGCAAGGGGGAGGACACGCAGCCATGAACACACGCACGCTATTGGCCTGGGGCCTTTCCATTTTTGTCCACGCCAGCATTCTGGTCACTGTGGGGGTTCTCACTCTGGCCGGCGGGCGCCCGGCCCAGCCCGGGGTCACCGAAATCGCAATCAATCTGTCAGCGCCGCCGGCACCGGCTCCCACTGTGGCCCCCAAACCGGCACCGCAACCCAAGCCGGAACCCAAACCAAAGCCTAAACCCAAGCCCAAGCCGAAACCCAAACCGAAACCGGTGGTCAAAAAGCCCGAGCCCAAACCTGAGCCCAAACCGGAACCGGTGGAGCAGGTCGTGCAGGAGCCCGCTGAACCCACTGACAAGGAACTGGAAACAGCACAACAGACCGCCTCGCAGAATCAACAGCAAGGGGCCAAGGGGATAGCCGGCGATCCAGGCAAAGGCGCCGATCGCAGCGGTGACAACGACACCCTGCTCAAGCGCTACCTGGCCAAGGTGCGTAACACCATTGAAAACAACAAGCAGTATCCTCACAGGGCCCGCATGCGTCGCCAGGAAGGCACGGTGAAGATCAGTTTCGCCATCAACGCCAGTGGCCGTGCGGAAAATGTGGCACTGACCAACAGCTCCGGCAGCCGCATCCTTGATCGGGCGACGCTGGAACTGCTCTCACGGCTGCGCTTTGAAGCCCCGCCACGGGAGCTGGACACCATCCCGGTGAACATCACCGTGCCGGTGAACTACAACCTCAACAACAGTTGATCCCGAGCCTGTCTGACCGTATTTTGCGAAGACAGGCCGGCTCCCCCGCCGCACAACATCATTCCACAAGGACCGCGGATGAACCCTCTTTACCTGGCTTTACTGCTGAGCTTCGCTGCTGGCCTGAGCATGGCCGTCGGCGCCTTGCTGGCGGTGAAACAACACATTGCACGGGACTGGCTTCGCCAGGAAGTAAGGCATACCGTGATCGCCTTTGGCGGCGGGGCCCTGCTGGCTGCAGTGGCACTGGTACTGGTACCGGAAGGCGCAAAGCACCATACCCCGGTCTCTGCCACCCTGCTGTTCGTTGGCGGCGGTCTGGCATTCATGGTGATCGACCGGGCGCTGGCCGCCAGGGGCGGCGCCATGTCCCAGTTGCTGGCCATGTTGCTGGATTTCGTCCCGGAGGCCATCGCCCTGGGGGCAGCCCTGGCAGTGGGAGGCGGCCAGGCTTTCCTGCTGGCCTTCCTGATTGGCCTGCAGAATCTGCCTGAAGGCTTCAACGCCTATCGGGAAATTCGTGATGGCGGCGGTCTGGCGCCGAACCGGATCATCCTCGCGTTCACCGGCCTTGCCCTGCTCGGCCCCCTCAGCGCCTGGCTGGGTTTTGCCATCCTGGTGGAGATGCCCGTGATACTTGGCGGCATCATGCTGTTTGCCAGTGGCGGGATTCTCTACCTGATCTTCCAGGACATCGCCCCGCAAGTACCACTGAAACGCGCCTGGGCGCCGGCACAGGGTGCTGTGGCAGGGTTTGCGTTGGGGCTGGTGGGGCATTTGCTGGTGGGGTGAGAGGCAGCTGTGAGCTGTGAGCTGTGAGGAAAACCGATAGTTCCTCGCTGTCGCTCGGTTCGCACCTCAAGTGGTGCTCCTACAGCGGCTTCGTAGAAATGAGAGAGGTCGGGAACTTTTTGGTTTTACCCAATCCACAGTCCAAGCTTGTAGCTTGTAGCTTGTAGCTTGTAGCTTGTAGCTTGTAGCTTGTAGCTTGTAGCTTGTAGCTGATTCTTCACTCCCCCCAGCGTTTTACCAGGGTCTGCTCGACGCCGAGATGATCCAGTAATCGTGCCACCATGAAATCCACCAGATCCGACACGCTTTGCGGCTCGTGATAGAAACCGGGGGCGGCGGGCATGATGGTGACGCCGAGGCGGGAAAGCTTGAGCATGTTTTCCAGGTGAATGGCAGAGAACGGGGTTTCGCGGGGCACCAGAATCAGTTTGCGGCCTTCCTTGATGGCCACATCCGCAGCCCGTTCGATCAGGTTGTCGCTGGCACCACTGGCAATGGCCGACAGCGTGCCCGTGGAACAGGGGCACACCACCATGGCAGCGGGAGCACCACTGCCGGACGCCACCGGCGCCGTCCACTGCTCCAGACCACACACCACCAGCCTACCCTTATCGGTACCCACCCATTCACGCAAAGCCTGTTCGGCCTTGCCAGTACCGGCAGGCAGGGACAACTCGGTCTCCGTGCCAATCACGATGCGCGCCGCCTTGGACAGAATCACAAACACTTCGCAGTCTGCCTGCAACAGGCACTGCAGCAGTCGTAATCCGTAAGGTGCACCGGAGGCCCCGGTAAACGCCAGCGTGACGCGTTTGCTCATAGTCATCCCATTCCGACACCGCGGGCCATCAAGGCACCGAAAATCGGCATCAACGATATCAAGTGTATTTCGGCTACCAGGGTACGGCGCAGGGTTTTCTGAAGTTCAGGGATAACCGGCGGCACCGTATCCCCCTCAGCGGTCTTTCGCCAGGCTCGCATGAGCTTGAGCGGATACAGGCTAAGAAAGATTATCAGCACAAACACGGTCACCTTGGCGTGAAACCAGGGGTTGGCCATGTAAAACGCCATCCCCTTCTCGGTCCACCCGGCCCGCGCCAGCCCACTGGCCAGCACTACCAGCAATGATACCCAATAGGCCACATGCAGCCACAGCAGGGTACGGAAATTGTACTCATTGATCTGCGTCCGCCAGAACAGCAGCATGCCGTACACGCAACCGAACAGCACCAGAATACCCAGGTAATGGGCAGACGCCCAGAACACAGACCAGAACATGGCAAGCCCTCAAAAGCAGTTGAAAGTTCAAAGTTTAAAGTTCAAAAGCGCGACACAGGCCCTTCTTGACTGAGAGCCCCCACCGCGATTACAGGTTTGTACGCGGGCGCGACGCTGAGGATTCCTCCAATGCCATGCCGCGCCTTTCAACTTTAAACTTTGAACTTTCAACTCCAACCCCGACCCGACTGAAAAACTGACACAGATCAGAGGCGGAGGTCATTGAAACGCGGGCACGGCCTGCCAGTACACAATAAGCCATCCCGTGTTGATGCGTGTTGCGTGAAGCGTGCCGCGTCAATCCGCCAACGCATCCAGCAACTTCTGATGAATCCCGCCAAAGCCGCCATTGCTCATCACCACCACATCCAGGGATTCCCCCTTGTGGGCAACAACACGGGCGATGATGTCGTCCAGTGACTCGCTCACTGACGACGGCACCGTGGATTCGTCCAGAACGGAATCCAGCGACCAGTCCAGTCCCGGCGGCTGATACCAGATCACCTCGTCCGCAGACACGGTACTACCGGCCAGGGCCGCCTTATGGCTCCCCATGCGCATGGTGTTGGAACGCGGTTCGATGATGGCAAGAATGCGGCCCTCGCCCACCTTGCGGCGCAGCCCCTCCAGGGTAGTGGCAATAGCCGTGGGGTGATGGGCGAAGTCATCATAGATACGCACACCCTCCACGTCGCCACGCAATTCCATACGACGCTTCACGCCCACAAATTCGCTCAACGCGGCGGCGCCATCGGCCAGGGTGACACCCACATGGCGGGCGGCCAGCAGAGCTGCCATGCCATTGTTAACGCTGTGACGGCCAGTCTGCCCCCAGTTCACCTGGGCCACCGGCTGGCCGTTTTCCAGCACGGTAAAGCTGGAACCATCGGCCTTGTCGAGACGGTAGCCCAGCGATTCTTCCTCACCGAATCGCTCCACCTCACTCCAGCAGCCTTTCTCCAACGTCTCTTCCAGCGCCGCTTCACCATGGGGAAGAATGATTCGCCCGGTGGAGGGGATGGTGCGGATAAGGTGATGGAACTGGGTCTGGATGGCGGCCAGGTCGGCAAAGATATCCGCGTGGTCGAATTCCAGATTATTCAAAATCACGGTGCGCGGGCGGTAGTGAACAAACTTGCTGCGCTTGTCGAAGAAGGCGGTGTCGTATTCGTCCGCTTCCACCACAAAGAATGGCGTCTCGCCCAGCCGCGCGGACACACCAAAGTTACCGGGCACACCGCCAATCAGGTAACCCGGGCTGAGCCCAGCATGTTCAAGCACCCAGGCCAGCATGGAGCTGGTGGTGGTCTTGCCATGGGTGCCCGCCACGGCCAACACCCAACGACCAGGCAGCACCACTTCTTCCAGCAGCTGGGCACCCGAGGTATAGGGCAGTCCCTTGTCCAGCACTGCCTCTACCGCCGGATTGCCACGACTCAGGGCATTACCGACCACCACCAGATCCGGTGCCGGGTCCAGCTGGGCCGGGTCATAACCCTGAATCAGCTCGATACCTGCCGCTTCCAGCTGGTCACTCATGGGCGGATAAACGTTCTGGTCGCTGCCGGTAACCCGATGGCCCTGGGCCTTGGCCAGCTGGGCCAGAGAGCCCATAAAAGTACCGCAGATACCGAGAATATGAATATGCATGGAGATCGCGCCTGTCTGTGAATCCCTGAACCTTAACGGCTCCCCCGCGTCAGGTGAAGACCCGGGTTCGGGTTTGGCAGGGAAAGAGGCGGGTTTCGAGTCATGAGTTGCGAAAAGCGTGAAGCCGGTGGGGAGCTTCTGAGGAAAGACGCTCTAGTCAGGTGTCGCTTTCGTTCAGCAAGCTGAACTTCCCACGGGGTTAGTGATTTACCTGATACGGGCTGCGTATCCTTGTGGGAGATTCGGCTTGCCGAACGAATAGCTCCTAAAGCGGGATTCACGGTTTGAAGGCCTTGCGGCAGCAGCCACAGAGCGGCAAAAAAAACGGGCAACATCCAGTTGCCCGCAAGGGAAGGTTAACCGCCGTTGGCGCCTTACTGCCGTAGATCAATAGCAATCAATGGCTGATCATCCAGGGCCGTGCTGACGGGAACATCTTGTTGCCCTCCGCCGTGTAGAACAGCTTGGATTTGCGCTTGTGATGACAGCAGCCCTGCTCTTTCTCCGAGTGCTCGTTGCCATGACGAGGCTCATGGGCTGCCTTTTCATTGCGTTCGAAGGCCTGGCGACGTTCCGGGGCCATGTCCAGCACTTCCGGCGCCACCATGATCACCCGTGCGGAGAGCGCACCACAGGTGGGACAGGGGGCGCATTCACCGGAGGCCTGCATGGGCACCAGGTCGTGGAACAGGCCGTGCTCGGCACACTTGTAGTCATAAAGCGGCATGATCAGCTCCCTTATCCGTTACTTGTCTTTGGATAGCGGCACGTCGGTGCTGCCGGCAACACTGTGCTGTGGCCCGTCCATCCCCGGCTTGATATCGAAGTCGAAGATGTCCGTGGGCAACCACAGGGTGGCACAGGCATTGGGCACATCCACGACGCCACTGATATGCCCCTGTACCGGTGCACAGCCGAGCAACGCATAGGCCTGGGCCCCGGTGTAACCGAATTTCTTCAGATACTCGATAGCATTCAGACAGGCCTGACGGTAGGCCACATGCACGTCCAGATAATGCTGCTTGCCTTCCTCATCCACGGAGATACCTTCGAAGATCAGGTAGTCGTCATACTTGGGCGCCATGGGGCTGGGTTTGAAGATCGGGTTCTTGATGCCGTACTTCTCCATGCCGCCCTTGATGATGTTCACGCGCAGGTGAATCCACCCTGCCATTTCGATGGCACCACAGAAGGTAATTTCACCGTCGCCCTGACTGAAGTGCAGGTCGCCCACGGACAGACCGGCATCTTTCACGTAGACCGGGAAATACACCTGGGAACCCCGGGACAGATCCTTGATATCACAGTTACCGCCATGCTCACGGGGCGGCACGGTGCGGGCGCCTTCAGCGGCCGCCTTGGCCTTGGCATCGCCTGACAGCTTGCCCATGTGGGCGGTGTCGGCATAGGGCAGATTGGCCAGGCCTGGCACACGATCCGGTTCCGTGTCATAGAGTTCTTTCTCGCGAGTGTTCCACTCGTCCAGCATTTCCTTGGAGGGCAGACAACCGATCAGGCCGGGGTGGATCAGGCCGGCGAATTCCACATTGGGAATATGTCGGGACTTGGTGAACATGCCGTTGAAATCCCAGATGGACTTCTGCGCCTCCGGGAAGTGCTCGGTGAGGAAGCCACCGCCGTTCTGCTTGGAAAAGAAACCGTTAAAGCCCCACTGGCTTTCTTCAAAGGTACCGATATCAAGGATGTCTACTACCAACAGGTCACCGGGCTCGGCCCCTTCCACGCCCACCGGACCGGTGAGGAAGTGTACCTGGGTGAGATCCACATCACGCACGTCATCGGCGCTGTCATCATTCTTGATCTGGCCACCGGTCCAGTCATGGCATTCGAGGATAAAATCGTCACCCGGTTTGACCATCTTGGCCATGGGAATATCCGGGTGCCAGCGGTTGTGGATGTTCTCGTTTTCGTAAGGCGATTGGTTCAGATCGATCTTGATAATCGTTTCAGCCATGGTCAGCTCTCCTCCGGTTTAACCAAGGGGGCCTGCTGTCGTTGCAGGAGACCCCGACGTTGCTGAATCACTATCGGCAATTCCTTACACACCCACCATTCGCCCATGTCCCACTCGGGCTACGTCATTTGACGTATTGAAGGCCGCGCTGCGGCTGCATCACGCAACATGCAACACGCGAAAGAAGGGGCGACAGAGGAACAATGTGGGAGCTTGCCTGCAAGCGATCCGAGCCTAAGCGAGGTAATGAGTTTCGAGTAACGAGAAGCGAGTTTCGAAAGGCAGAACTGAAGCATGGAATGCGGTTTGGGTTTTGATCTTCGAGATATGATTCTGGAATCCTTACCCCGCTTGGGCTCGGATCGCGAGCAGGCTCGCTGCTACAGCGGGGTATAGCGAATGTTTGACCGATGCATAAAAAGCCCGCCCGGGTTACCGGACGGGCTTTTTATGCATCAGGCATCCTGCGTCCAGCGTCCCTACACCGGAATCACGATCAGTGCCCCGCCCTCCAGTCGTGCCTCAAAGGTATCTGCCTGGGGGTAATCCAGCATCACCCGGGCCAGCGGCGGGGAGAGTTCATTGCGGACCCGGCGGGCCATTTCCCGGGCACCAAAGCGGGCATCCAGGGAACGACAAAGATGCCGTCGGGCGCCCTCCCCCAGACTCAACACCACCTTCCGCTTTTGCAAAAGACGATTGAGACGATCCAGCTCGATATCCAGCAGCTGCTCACTGAGATCCTTGTCGAGGGGATTGAAGGTAATAATGTTATCGATACGGTTGAGGAACTCGGGATCAAAGCGTTGGTGCAGGGCCTGATCTACCACATCGTGGATCTGCTGTCGGGCGTTGCCCCAGCTCCACCAGCGTTTCTGCTGCTGCCGACTCAACCGGGACACTTGAGCGGCACCCACATTGCTGGTCATAAAGATCAGGCTGTTGCGGAAATCAATTTCCCGGTTGCCCGCACTTAATCTCAAACGTCCTCGTTCAAGCACATTCAACAGGGCCCGCACCACCTCCGGGCTGGCCTTCTCCAGTTCATCGAACAGCACGATACCCGGTTTGCTGAAACTGCCGGCAATGGCATCCACATCAAACAAGGTCTGCCCTTCCTTGCTACCCACATAACCTGGTGGTGCGCCTGTCAGTGAGGCTGCGTAGTGCTCCTGGGCCAGGGTACTCATATCGATGCGACAGACCGCATCAACACTGCCATGTATTGCCTCAGCCAGCAGTCTGACGGTTTCTGTCTTGCCAACACCGGTAGGCCCGACAAACAGCTGCACAGTCAACGGCCGATCCGCTGCACTGATATCCGCCTTGAGCACCTGCAGCATGTTGTCGATGCTATCCAGCACGTGCGCCTGGCCGACGATGCGCGCCCGCAGGCGAGCCATTACATCAGCCGGGTCGAACACAAAGCGGCTTTGGCGACCGGGATCGACAGACCAGCGCTGCCGGTCTGCCGCCTCCTGATTGGCAGTCAGTTGCTCATTGATGAAGGGCATCAACCACCCGCCGTTTTCTCTTTCCCATCAACGGGCAACTCACCCACCGGACATTCCGCCACACCGACGGTGGAGCGTGTCATGGCCTCCACATTTTCCTGGGCCTTCTGCGCATCCATCACCCAGGTGCGATAGAAGTCGAACGGACAGTCGGCCACGCCCTTGTCGCCATCACCGGAGGCATGCATACCGGTGTAGCCACGGTGCAGCAACTTGAACAGATGATTCTGGGACTGGTCGTTGGCGCGGGCATCCCGGATCTGGCTGACGGATAACTGGGCATACTGAATACCCATATCTTCCTCGCCGCATTCCCCAAGCGTACGGCCATCGAAGCCGATAATTGCGGAGTGACCAAAGTAGGAATAGACGCCGTCAAAACCACTGGCGTTGGCCACCGCCACATAGCAGTTATTGGCCCAGGCCATGGACTTGGCCATCATCACCTGCTGCTCCTTGGCCGGGTACATGTAGCCCTGGCAACGGACAATCAGCTCAGCGCCCTTCATGGCACAGTCACGCCAGATCTCCGGGTAATTACCGTCATCACAGATGATCAGGCTGATCTTCATGCCCTTGGGGCCTTCGGTAACGTAGGTGGTATCACCTGGGTACCAGCCTTCAATGGGACACCAGGGAATACACTTGCGGTATTTCTGGACGACCTCGCCTTCATTGTTGATCAGCACCAGGGTGTTGTAGGGCGCCTTGGCGGGATGCTCCTCATGCCGCTCACCGGTGAGGGAGAACACCCCCCAGGTGTTGGCCTCCCGGCAAGCTGCCGAAAAGATGGCGGTTTCATCCCCGGGCACCGTGGCGGCGGTCTCCATCATTTCATCCGGGTCGTACATGATGCCCATGGTGCTGTATTCCGGAAACACCACCAGATCCATCCCCGGCAGCCCCTGCTTCATGCCCTTGATCATGTCGGCAATCTTGCGGGCATTGTCCAGGACTTCTGCCTTGGTATGCAGACGCGGCATCTTGTAGTTCACCACCGCCACGCCAACGGTATCGTTACTGCTGGAAATATCCCCGTGTCGCATCTCTCTCTCCTGAATACGTTAGGGGAGCTCTGATCAACTCCTTGCGCGCTCAGAGGCTCCCTGGAAAACGCTGGCGGTGTTACACCGCCAGGTAGGCCGCAATTTTTTCCTGATTCACATCGTCGCCGCTTTCCTCGTGGACAATCTTGCCTTTCTCGATCACCAGAATCCGGTCGGCCACATCCATCACGAAACTCAGCACCTGCTCAGATACCACGATGGATAACCCGCGCTCGTCACGGATGCGTTTCAGGGTCTTGGCCATGTCCTTGATGATCGAGGGCTGAATGCCTTCGGTGGGTTCATCCAACAGCAGTACCTTGGGGCGGGTAGCCAGGGCGCGGGCGATAGCCAGCTGCTGTTGCTGGCCGCCCGAGAGGTTGCCGCCGCGGCGGTTCTGCATTTCCTTCAATACCGGGAACAACTCATAGAGATCTTCCGGCACTTTTTTTTCACCGACGGCGGCCAAGCCAGTTTCGATATTTTCTTTGACGGTGAGGGTCGGGAAAATCATTCTCCCCTGGGGCACAAAACCCAGTCCTGCCTTAACGCGCTGAAAACTTTTCAGGGAGGAAAGATCCTGGCCATCCAGCTCGGTCTTGCCGCCACGCATTTTTTCCATCCCGATCAGGGACTTCATCAGCGTGGTCTTGCCCATGCCGTTTCGCCCGACCACCGCGACAATTTCGTTCTCCGCGATGTTCAGGTTCATGTCGCTGATGATGGTGCTCTGCCCGTAAGCCACCTGCAGATTTGATACATTCAACATAGTCCGTACCTCGCGTAAGCGTCAGTGTCCCAGATAGACTTCGATGACTTTTGGATCCTGCTTGACGTGATCAATGGAGCCTTCGGACAACACCTTGCCCTGATGCATCACCGTCACCCGGTCGGCGATATCACCCACAAACTGCATGTCATGCTCAATCACCAGCACGGTGTGGTTTTCGGTAATCACCCGCAGTAACTCCGCAGTCTTTTTTCGCTCCGCCACGGACATGCCAGCCACCGGCTCATCCAGCATCAGAAGATCCGGTTTCTGAATCAGCAACATGCCGATTTCCAGCCACTGTTTCTGACCATGGCTCAACAGGGCGGCTTCCTGGTGGAGCATGTCGGTGAGAAAAATGGTTTCCGCCACTTCTTCGACGGCCTCGACCACTTGTGCATCACGCTTGAATGCCAGCGCCCCCACCACCGAGCGCCCGGCGGGATAGGACACTTCCAGATTTTCAAACACGGTAAGGTCTTCATAGATGGACGGGTTCTGAAACTTTCGACCGACACCGGCGCGCACAATGTTGTGCTCGCTCATTTTGGTCAGCTCTTTTCCCTGGAACTTGATGGAACCCTCAGTGGCCTTGGTCTTGCCACAAATCAGGTCCAGCACCGTGGTCTTGCCGGCCCCGTTGGGGCCGATGATCACGCGGATTTCTTTCGGTTCCAGATAAAGCGACAGATCATTCACCGCCTTGAAACCATCGAAGGACACGGTCAGACCTTCCACGGCAAGGATGAAATCGTTATTGCTCGGGCTCATTTGGCTTCCTCCACAGGCAGGTCTTGCGCTTTGTCGCTGTCACGACGAAGCAACGAGGGCAACTTGCTTTCCAGCGGCATCACATAACGGCGGTAGAGCCCCGCCAGGCCATCCGGGAAGGCCAGCACCACAGCAATGAACAGCACACCCAGACCGTACAACCACAACTCCGGGAAGGATTCGGAGAAGAAGGTCTTGGCCGCATTCACGATCAGCGCACCATAGATCGCGCCCAGCAGGGAATTCCGGCCACCCACTGCGCACAGGATCACCATCTCGATGGAAGGCACGATGCCCACAAACGAGGGGGACATGAAGCCCACCTGCAGAGTGAACATGGCGCCACCGATACCGGCGAACATGGCGGCCAGGCAGAACACGAAGATCTTGAAGGAAGCCACGTCGTAGCCGGAGAAACGCACCCGGTCTTCCTGATCACGCATGGCCAGAAGAATGCGACCGAGCTTGCTGCGCATTACCCAGGCACCCACGATCAGGCAGACAAACAACATGCCCACACAGACAAAGTAGAGCAGCGTCTTGGCTTCGTCGGTACGGATATCCCAGCCCATCAGGGTACGCAGATCGGTAATCCCGTTAACGCCCCCGGTGAAGCCCTGCTGACCGATGATGAGAATGGTCAGGATGGCGGCAATGGCCTGGGTAATGATGGCGAAGTACACGCCACCCACACGTCGCTTGAACATGGCTACGCCGATGATCAAGGCCAGCAACGCCGGCACTGCCAGCACCGCAATCAGGGTGAAGGAGAAGCTGTGGAAGGGTTCCCAGAACCACGGCAGCGCGGTGAGCTGGTTCCAGTCCATGAAGTCGGGAATCCCCGGGGTGGACTGAATCGCCGTATTCTCCGGGCTGGACGCTTCCAGCTTGAGGAACATGGCCATGCAATAACCGCCCAGACCGAAGAAGATCCCCTGCCCCAGACTGAGAATACCGCTGCGTCCCCAGCACAACACCAGCCCCAGTGCCGCGAAGGCATAGGTCAGGTATTTACCCACCATATTGAGGCGGAATGAATCCAGCGCCAGCGGGAAAATCACTACCAGCAGGACGGCCAGCAGCACGTAATAGATGCCCTCGCGGGACTTCAACCATTCGATGAAAAGATTCGCTTTCATGGCAGCCTCCTAGCGACGCACTTTCAGGGCAAACAAACCTTGCGGGCGCAGCATCAGAATGCCGACCACAAACAGCAGGGTAAGTACCTTGGCCATGGAACCACTCAGGAAGAACTCCATGGTGGACTGGGCCTGGGAGATAGTGAAGGCAGAGGCAATGGTGCCAAGCAGACTCTGTGCGCCACCGAAGACCACCACCAGGAAGGTATCCACGATATAAAGCTGACCGGACGTCGGGCCGGTGGAACCGATCATGGTGAAGGCGCTACCAGCAATACCGGCGATACCACAACCCAGTGCGAAGGTGACCCGGTCAACCCGGCCACTGTCGATGCCCACCGCTTCTGCCATGGGGCGATTCTGCACCACAGCACGGACCTGGCGGCCCCAACCGGAACGAAACATCAGCAGATAAACGGCAAAGGCAATCAGCAGTGAAAGCACCATCACGAACAGACCGTTGATGGGAATTTCCACCAGGTCGGTCACCGCAATGGAGCCCATCATCCAGTCAGGCAGGCTGACCCCCACTTCACGGGCACCGAACACGCTACGGTAGGTCTGTTGCAGAATCAGGCTCAGGCCCCAGGTGGCCAGCAAGGTATCCAGCGGTCGATGATAGAGATGTCGTATCATCAGCCATTCCACCAATGCCCCCAGCGCAAAGGTGACAACAAAGGCCAATAACATGGCCACAAAGAAATAACCCCCGTATAAACCGGGCATGACACTTTCAAATACCTGGGCAGTCAGATACGTGGTGTAGGCACCCAGAATCATGAACTCACCATGGGCCATGTTGATCACGCCCATTTGCCCAAAAATAATCGCCAGCCCCAGCGCCATCAGTACGAAGATGGAAAACAGCGACAGGCCGGCAAACCCCTGCATGGCGAAGATGGACATCAGCTCCGTCATGGAATAGTCAGCGAACATGGCAGGTACTCCCAAACAGTGATTGGCTTACTGCGATCAGGAAAGTCGGCAAGACAGGAAAAAATTCGTTGAAGGAAAAGCCGACGCCCGATGTTCTGGGCGTCGGTTAACGCAAGTGCTTACTGGTAGCCTTCCGGGAACGGGTCCGGTTCCATCAGCTCTTCAGTTTCATAAACCACTTTGTACTGACCATCGGTCTGAGCCTGGCCGATACGTGCCTTGGACCACAGGTGATGGTTCTCGTGGATGCGTACATAGCCTTCAGGCGCAGTGGTCAGCTCGATGCCCGGAGACGCGGCCTGAACCTTTTCGATATCGAAAGAACCGGCTTTCTCGACAGCCGCTTTCCACAGCCAGGGGCCGAGGTAGGCAGCCTGGGTCACGTCACCGATCACGATGTCCTCACCCCAGCGTTCCTTGAACGCTTTCACGAACGCCTGGTTGTTGTCGTTGGTCAGACTCTGGAAGTACTTCATGGAAGCGTAGGCGCCCTCCACGTTCTCACCGCCAATACCCAGGATTTCATCCTCGGTCACGGAGATGGTCAGCAGCAGCGGCTTCTCTTTGGTCAGGTCAATACCGGCAGCCTTCATTTGCTTGTAGAAGGCCACGTTGGAACCGCCCACTACGGAAGCGAAGATCACATCAGGCTTCTTCAGCTTGATCTTGTTGATCACCGAGTTGAACTGGGTATGGCCCAGCGGGTAGTACTCTTCGCCCACCACTTTCAGGCCCAGCTTGTCGATGTGCTTGCGGGCAATCTTGTTGGAGGTACGTGGCCAGATGTAGTCAGAGCCGAGCAGGTAGAAGGTCTTGGCGCCCTTCTCTTTTTTCAGCCAGTCGATGCTGGCCAGAATCTGCTGGGTGGCTTCCTGACCGGTATAGATCACGTTGGGAGACTGTTCCAGGCCTTCATAGAAGGTCGGGTAATAGAGCATGCCGTTGTACTGCTCGAACACCGGCAGTACCGCTTTACGGGAAGCGGACGTCCAGCAGCCAAATACCGCGGCCACCTTGTCGTTCACCAACAGCTTGCGGGATTTCTCAGCGAAGGTGGGCCAGTCACTGGCGCCATCTTCCTGGATGTATTCGATCTGGCGACCCAGCACACCGCCGGAGGCGTTGATCTGTTCAATGGCCAGCTTCTCGGCCTGTACCGAGCCGGTCTCACTGATGGCCATGGTGCCGGTGATGGAGTGCAGGATACCTACCTTCACGGTGTCATCGGTCACTGCCAGTCCAGTGGTGTTCACATCACTGGCCAGCGCGGTATTGGACAGGGCGAACAGCGCAGGTAGCGCCATCAAGCCCCCCAGCAGGTGCCGGCGCGTCCAGGACGACCGACGGGTGGACGTTTGGGTTTTGCTCAATTTCATGGTTTACCCCTCATCAGCGAAATTCACGGGAAGCACGTCGTGTCCCTCGCCAACGAGTATGGAAATCTGCCCCCCCGGCGCCCATTCGGTGATTGCGCCATCGCACTACGTCATTTGACGCATACCCCGTACCCCGGAATCGGCCTAACGTAATGCGCGTATACACGCAGGCACGATCTATGCATAGCCCATTCAGGACGAATCCTGTTCACGATTTACCCCCTTCCACCGGGCATGGCGGCCCGGGGGGCACCCTCCACGGCATCTGCGAAACGGACCTCCGCTGCCGACAACGGTACAGACATGGCCATTGAGCAGCGCATCTTCCGGGTACGCCGGAGTTACAACCAATGGGTCGCCAACCAGACCCTGGAAGATTTCGCCCTGCGTTTTACCGGCAAGGGTGCGCGACGCTGGTCCGCGGGCCGGGTGGCGGGCACGGCCATCGGGGCTGTCACCTTCCTGGCACTGGAAGCCATCGGTGGCGCCATTACCCTCAACTATGGGTTCACCAATGCGGTGGCTGCCTGTGTCGCTGTCATGGCAGTCATCTTCCTGCTCGGCCTGCCGGTGAGTTACTACGCCGCGCGCTACGGCGTGGACATCGATCTGCTTACCCGTGGTGCCGGTTTTGGCTACCTGGGCTCTACCCTCACCTCCCTGATCTATGCCTCGTTCACCTTCATCTTCTTTGCCCTGGAAGCGGCCATCATGGCCATGGCGCTGGAGATCCTGTTCGATATTCCCCCCACCATTGGTTATCTGGTCAGTTCGCTGGTGGCCATTCCACTGGTGATTCACGGCATCACCACCCTCACCCGCTTCCAGCTTTGGACCCAGCCAGCCTGGGTGTTTCTGCAACTGCTGCCGTTCGTTTTTATTCTGCTCCAGGACCCCTCCACCCTGCCTCGCTGGGCAGCCTTTGACGGTCTCAATAACGCCTCCGGCGGCTTCAACCTGGTCATGTTTGGTGCCGGGGCCACGGTGCTGTTCTCGCTGGTGGCCCAGATCGGTGAGCAGGTGGATTTCCTGCGCTTCATGCCGGAAGCCAGCAAGGGCAAGCGCATCCGTTGGTGGCTGGCACTGTTGAGTGGTGGCCCTGGCTGGACCATCGTCGGAGTGCTCAAACTGCTGGCCGGTTCATTTCTTGCCGTGCTCGCGTTCTACCACGGCCTGCCCTTCGAGCAAGCCCAGGAACCCATGCACATGTATCTGGTGGCGTTCAGTCACGTGACCACCAATCCCACCCTGCTACTGGCGCTGGCCGGGATCTTCGTGATCCTGTCCCAACTGAAGATCAACGTGACCAATGCCTACGCCGGCTCCATTGCCTGGTCCAACTTCTTCTCCCGGTTGACCCACAGTCACCCCGGCCGGGTGGTATGGCTGGTGTTCAATGTGGTGATTGCCCTGGTGCTGATGGAAATCGGGATCTACCGGGCGTTCGAATCCATCCTTGGCAGCTACGCCATGGTCGCCGTTGGCTGGATGGGGGCACTGGTAGCAGACCTGGTGATCAACAAGCCACTGGGGCTAAGCCCCAAACACATCGAGTTCAAGCGCGCCTATCTCTACGACCTGAATCCGGTGGGCTTCGGCTCCATGCTGATTGCTACCGGCATCGGCCTGGTGGCCATGACCGGACTGTGGGGGGAAACGGTCCATGCACTTGCGTCTTTCATTGCCCTGGCCAGCACCTTCATCACCACTCCCCTGCTGGCCGTGCTTACCCGCAGCCGTTATTACATTGCCCGCACCCCGGACTCCAGCCGGGAACTGGAAGGCCACGCCTGTTGTATCTGTGAGCACACCTTCGACCGGGAAGACATGGCCTTCTGTCCCGCCTATAACGGCCCGATCTGCTCGCTGTGCTGTTCGCTGGATGCACGCTGCAATGACAGCTGCAAGGAGCATGCACGCGTCTCCGAACAGATGATGGTGTGGGTGGGCGGACTGCTTCCCGCCCCGCTCATCAATCAACTGCGCTCACGACTGGGTCACTTCCTGGGTCTGCTGATCACCATCACCCTGATCATGAGCGGCTTCCTGGCCCTGGTGTATTACCAGATCCCGGTCAGTGATCCACTGGTACAAAGCCTGATGGCTGACACCCTGACAAAGGTATTCGCCATCCTGATCATTATCAGTGGAGTGATAGCCTGGCTGTTCGTACTGGCCCATGAAAGCCGGGTAGTGGCCCAGGAAGAAAGTCGCCGGCAGACCCGTATGCTGATGGAAGAAATCAAGGCCCACGACAAGACCGACCGGGAGCTACAGAAAGCCAAGGAACAGGCGGAAGCCGCCAACCAGGCCAAGAGCCGCTATCTCACGGGGCTCAGCCACGAGCTGCGATCGCCGCTGAATGCCGCCTTCGGTTACGCCCAGTTGCTGGAACAGGACCCGACCATCCCTGACAACCGCCGTGATGCCATCGGCGCCATTCGCCGCAGCACCGAACACCTCTCTGACCTGATCGAGGGACTGCTGGAAATTTCCAAGATTGAAGCGGGCCGGCTGGAGCTATACCGCAATCAGGTCTGTGTACCGGAACTGATTGATGAGCTGGTCACCATGTTCCAGCTACAGGCAGCAGAGAAAGGCATCGGATTTGAATTTCGCAGCAAGAGCCCGATTCCCAACTGGGTAACTACCGATGAAAAACGGTTGCGGCAGATTCTCATCAACCTGCTCTCCAACGCCATCAAGTTTACCCGTGAAGGGCAGGTCACCCTCACCTTCCGCTACCGCAACCAGGTGGCAGAATTCAGCATCACCGATACTGGGGTCGGCATTGATGAGGAAGACCTGCAACGGATTTTCCGGCCCTTTGAACGGGTGAGAAAACCCGGTATGCCCAGTGTCCACGGCACCGGACTCGGCCTTACCATCACCAAGCTGCTGGCCGATATCATGGGGGGAGACATCCAGGTGAGCAGCATCCCCGGCCAGGGCAGTGAGTTCCGCCTGTCAGTGATGCTCTCGCGGCTCAACGGTCCGGACCCGGTGGCCCCGGAACGAAGCCCGGTGATTGGTTATACCGGCGAGCGTAAAAGCATTCTTGTGGTGGACGACGACCCCTCCCATCGCGGCTTGATCAGCGATCTGCTCAGCCCACTGGGTTTCATCGTCACCGAAGCCCCGGATGGGGAAACCGGCATGCAACTGGCCAGGCATTTTGCCCCGGACCTGATCCTCATGGATATTTCCATGCCCGGTATGAATGGCTGGGAAACCGCCCAGCATATTCGTCGCCAGGGCTATCGAGGCCCCCTGGTGATGCTGTCCGGCAACGCCCGGGAAAACCAGCCCGACATCCCCGATGGGTTGCACAACGATTATCTCACCAAACCCTTCAAGCTGAATGCGCTGGTGGACTGCCTCGCCCGCCAGCTCGGGCTCAACTGGCTGCATCAGAGCAGCGCGCCACAACAGCGTATACCTGTCGTGGCTGAACCGGACATCGCCCTGAGCCCGGCACTGCGCGATGAACTACTGGCACTGGCCGAAATCGGTCATCTCAGCGCACTGCGTGAACGCCTGGACACCGCAAGAGACCAGGGCACACTGCCGGATTCTCTGGCCCGGGATCTGGATTCCCGACTGACCCTGTTTGATTTTCAGGCGGTAATACGCCTGCTGGAGAACGCCTCATGAATGCCGTACAACGCAAGGACCTTATCCTGGTAGTGGATGATTCACCGGACTCTCTGGGCATGATTCATCAGGCGCTGGACCAGGCCGGCATCACTGCACTGGTGGCACTGGAAGGCGAGCAGGCCCTGGGCATCGCCGAAAAGATGACTCCGGACCTGATCCTCATGGATGCCATCATGCCTAACCTGGACGGTTTCGAAACCTGCCGTCGCCTGAAACAGAACCCGGTACTCTCCTCCGTGCCGGTGATCTTCATGACCGGCCTCACCGAAAGCACCGATGTAGTGCGCGGACTGGAAGCCGGCGGCGTGGACTATGTCACCAAACCAGTCAGACCCACCGAATTGATTGCCCGCATCCGCGTGCACCTGAATAACGCACGCATGACCCAAAGCGCGCACACCGCCCTCGACAGGTTGGGGCAGAGCAGTTTTTCCACGGATAGCGAGGGGCAGTGGCGCTGGGGCACGCCCCAGGTAGACCAGTTACTGGACAAGACCGCCGTACAACGGACGCAGTTGGTGGATCAGGTAAGCCAGTGGTTGCGCCATCGCCCGGAACCCGGCCAGCAGCTCAATCAACTGCCCGGTAATCTGCAGCTTCGCTACCTTGGCCAGTCAGAAGCCGGCGAACACCTGTTCAGGCTTCTGCATATCGACAGTGATGCGGAACTGGAGCTTCTCAAGAATTCCCTGCACGTAACCCAGCGCGAGGCCCAGGTGCTGGTCTGGATTGCTCACGGCAAGACCAACCGTGAAATTGCCCAGATTCTGGAACTGAGCCCGCGTACGGTGAACAAGCATCTGGAACAGATCTTCCGCAAGCTGGGAGTTGAAAACCGCACCGCCGCGGCGGCGATGGTGATCCAGTATCTGACGCGGTATTGAAAAGCAGTTGAAAGTTTAAAGTTCAAAGTTGAAACGCGAGCCGGGGCGGTCTGTTCTGCCTGGCCTTTCCCGCGGTTACTGGTAATGGCGCGGGTACAGACTTTCAGAACCCAGGAAGCTGTCTCGCGCTTTTAAACTTTCAACTTTGAACTTTCAACTCACCCCACCTCAGCCCATAGCCACAAAAGGCAACCTCAGCAGGAACTCGTCACCAGGCCGCTACCCCGCCGGGACGATCACTTCGGGTAACACCGTGGCAATGGTGCCGTAGCTGACCACCAGCAACATCATGGAAATCGCCAACCCGAGGAAGGGCCCCACATTGAGGGCGCGGTGGAAGATAAAGGCCTGGGCCGCCAGCTGCCAGCTGACCAGCAGCAAGTAGAAGACTTCCAGCCCACCGGTGGCGCCGCCGAGCAGCATCCCCACCAGCAGCAACGGCACATTGACGATGGACAACACCACATCCACTCCCACCAGTGCCGTGGCGGTCTGCAGCCAGCGGCCAGTGAGGCCCTTGAAGGACAGCAGCACCAAGGTGCCCACCAGCAGGATAGTCAGTGCCAACCACTGACTGCCCAGCAACAGGGCCGCAGGCACATTGCTCTGCGCCAGGCCAACCGTCAGCTGCAAGCCGGTCCAGATCATCAACACCACCGCCAGAATGGACGGCGAATAAGGGGTGTCTTCCGGCCCGGCCCGAAAAATCGCCAGCCGCCAGAACAAGGTCATCAATGCTTTCATGGGGGGCTATTCTTCCAGAGCGGGAGGGAAAGGCAAGCGCACGGGGAGCAGTTTAAAGTTGAAAGTTCAAAGTTTAAAAGCGCGGGGAGGGATTGAGGGTTCTGATCGTCCATACCCGCGCCATTACCGGTAATCGCGGGCAAGGCCTGGCAGAACAGACCGCTCCAGCTCGCGTTTCAACTTTCAACTTTCAACTTTCAACTTTCAACTCCGCCTTCGTCCGACAACATCGGGTGTGTTTCCGCCCCGCCTTCGCTAGAATGCCCACAAATCGAATCAAGGGGTCTGTCACATGGCGCGTAAAAATGCTTTCTACGCTCAGTCCGGCGGTGTTACCGCTGTCATCAATGCTTCCGCAGCCGGTGTTATTGAAGCCGCCCGCGAAAACAAGGATGTGATCGGCAAGGTCTACGCCGGTCGTAACGGCATTATCGGTGCTCTCACCGAAGAACTGATCGACACCAGCAAGGAAAGCAAAAGCGCCATCGAAGCGCTCAAGTACACCCCGGGCGGCGCCTTTGGTTCCTGCCGTTACAAGCTCAAGGACCTGAAAACCTCCCAACGCGAATACGAGCGCCTGATCGAGGTGTTCAAGGCCCACAACATCGGCTACTTCTTCTACAACGGTGGTGGCGATTCCGCTGACACCTGTCTGAAGGTGTCCCAGCTGTCAGAAAAGATGGGCTATCCGATCCAGGCCATTCATGTGCCCAAGACTGTGGACAACGACCTGCCTTTCACCGATGTGTCCCCGGGCTTCGGTTCTGTGGCCAAGTACACCGCGGTGAGCTGTCGTGAAGCCGCACTGGACGTAGCCAGCATGTGCGCCACCTCCACCAAGGTGTTCGTGATGGAAGTCATGGGCCGTCACGCCGGCTGGATTGCTGCCGCCGCGGGTCTGGCCAAGGAAGAGAATGATGATGCTCCGCATCTGATCCTGTTCCCGGAGATCGCTTTCGACAAAGCCGCTTTCATGAAGAAGGTGGATGCTACCGTGAAGAAAGTCGGTTACTGCGTGATCGTGGTCTCCGAGGGTGCCCGCTATGAAGACGGCACCTTCCTTGCCGATGCGGGCAGCACAGACGCCTTTGGTCACAAACAACTGGGCGGCGTGGCGCCGGTGATCGCCCAAATGGTGAGAGACGAGCTGGGCTACAAATATCACTGGGCGGTAAGCGATTACCTGCAGCGTGCTGCTCGCCATATCGGTTCTGCCACCGACATGGAGCAGGCCTATGCGGTTGGCCGCGCTGCCGTGGAATTCGCCGTAGCCGGCAAAAACGCCGTGATGCCCACCATCGAGCGCAAGAAGACCAAGAAATACAGCTGGACCATCGGCGAAGCGCCGCTGAAGAAAGTGGCCAATGTGGAAAAGGCCATGCCGCGAAAATTCATCAGCAAGGATGGGTTCGGCATTACCCCTTCTGCCCGCGAGTATCTGGCCCCGCTGATCGGTGGTGAATCCTACCCGCCCTACAAGAACGGCCTGCCCCAGTTCGCCAAACTCAAGCTGGCGCCGGTGGCGAAGAAACTGAACGACCACTTCGAGGTTTAGCCTTAAAGCGGACAAAAAAAACGCCCTGCACTGCAGGGCGTTTTTTTGCCGCTCCGCGGCCGCCTGACGCTTCACGCAACAGGCAACACGCCAAACCACTTAAAACCTAAACGTAGGGCGGAAATCGGCGCCAGCCGATCTCCGCCGTGACACCGCAACCCGATAAGACCACACCATCCTGCCGGAGATGGGCTTACGCCCATTTCCGACCTACGCAGACTGGCTGGACACCAGAGGCCAAACACCTCCCACAGCGGCTTCGTCGCCAGAGGGTTTGATTTACGGGAAGGGGTAAATCATTCCACCCTCACCCCACAGGGTATCGAGCTGTGTCCTGAAGCGAGTCTGGTTGCCGGTGGAAACAAAGCCCGATTGCCCTTCCCTGTTACCTGCCGCCAGCAACCCGTGCTGCTCCAGCCGCCGCGCCACTTCCCGGGCCACCGCCTGCTGGGTGCTGATGATGGTCACATCCGGTCCCGCCACGGCGGCAATCTGCTCGGCCAGAAAATGATAGTGGGTGCAGCCCAGCACAATGGTATCCGCCCCCTCGGCCAACAACGGAGAGACATATTCCTCCAGCAGATCACGGGTCATGGCGCTATCGAAATCCAGCGCTTCGATCTGGTGAACCAGACGGGGGCAAGGTTGAACCAGCAGTTTCACATTGCTGCTGAAGCGCGCGGCCAGGCTTTCAAAGGAATGGGTTTGCAGGGTGCGCGGTGTGGCCAGCACGCCCACTACCCCGCTTCGGGTTGCCAGTACCGCGGGTTTTACCCCCGGCTCGACACCGATGATGGGCACCGAATAACTGTCGCGCAGCTGCGCGATGGCAGCGGTGGTGGCGGTATTACAGGCCACCACGACCACCTTGGCGCCGCGCTCCAGCAGCATCCCGGTAATGGCATGCATGCGCTCACGGATGAAGTCATCCATCTTGTCACCGTAGGGCGCATGGACGGAGTCCGCCACATAGAGAAGGTTTTCTCCTGGCAAATGCTCACGTACTGCCCTGGCCACGGAAAGGCCGCCGATGCCGGAGTCAAAAATACCGATGGGATTTGAGAGGGTCATTCAGCGTTCAATCAGGCCAGCTACATACAAGCTGGCCATTGTACTGCAACGCCAGATCCGGGCGCATAACCCATTTCGCTTTTGGCGCAATCAACAATCCAGGCGCGCGCCCATCAGTCACGATCGCGTTGCGACGGCTCACGCGCATGCTCCAGCAAGTCGTCCACAAAAGCGGCTTCTTCATGAAGATCATCGGCCTGCTCCGGGGCCGCGGGGAGCACCTGGTTGAGGATCACCGCCACCAGACCACACAGACTGATGCCCTGCAGGGTGAAATCACCATTGCCCAGCACCATACCGCCAATCCCGAAAATCAGCGTCACCGCCACAATCACCAGATTGCGCTGGGCATGCAGGTCTACCTGCGCCTTGATCAAGGTGTTCATGCCCACGCTGGCGATGGAGCCGAACATGAGAATCAGAATGCCGCCCATCACAGGGGTCGGGATACTCTGTAAAAGCTGGCCAAACTTGCCGATGAATGCCAGACCGATAGCGAAGATCGCCGTCCAGGTCATCACCACCGGATTGAACACACGGGTCAGCATCACCGCCCCGGTGACCTCCGAATAAGTGGTATTGGGCGGGCCGCCGAACAGGGCTGCCACCATGCTCGCCACCCCGTCGCCGGTAAGGGTACGGTGCAGACCGGGCTTGCGAATGTAATCCTTGCCGGTGACGTTGCTAATGGCCAGCACATCCCCCACATGTTCAATGGCAGGCGCCAACGCCACCGGCACCATGAACAGAATGGCCGGCCAGTAAAAAGTCGGCGCAATAAAGGCAGGCACTTCCAGCCAGCTGGACTGGTTCACCGAGGTGAAATCCACCATACCCATGGCCAGTGCCGTCAGATAGCCCACCAGTACACCGCAGAGAATGGGCAACAGGCGCAACAGGCCATGCCCCAGCGTGGCGACCAGCAAGGTGGTCAACATCGCCACCATGGAGACAAACAGGGCTTCGCCATACGGGAACAGGCGCACCTCACCATTGCCGCCCAGGCCCATGGCGAAGTTCACCGCAGTGGGCGCCAGACTCAAACCAATCACCATGATGATCGGCCCGGTGACCACCGGCGGCATCAATCTGTGCAGGAAGCCGGGGCCGCGCCACTTCACCAGCCCGCCCAGAATCACATAGACAATGGCGGTGCAGAACAGCGCCCCCATGGTGGCGGGCACGCCCCACTGTTCCACCCCATGGGAAATGGGCGCCACAAATACAAATGAAGAGGCAAGAAACACGGGGATGGAACGACGGGTGATCCACTGAAACAGCAGCGTCCCCAGCCCCGCGGTGAACAGGGCCACACTGGGGTCCAGCCCGGTGAGTAAAGGCATCAACACCATGGCCCCGAAGGCCACAAACAACATTTGCGCCCCAATCAGGACGATTTTCCAGTTCCAGAATCCGGGCTGGCTCATGCAGCGCTCCCTTTAGCGGGTACCAAAAATCTTGTCACCGGCATCACCCAGACCCGGCATGATGTAACCCTCGTCATTCAGCCCCTGATCCACCGACGCGGTATAGATGTCCACGTCAGGATGGGCAGCCTTCACCTTCTCGATCCCCTCCGGAGCGGCCACCAGCACCAGTGCACGGATCTGTGTGCAGCCAGCCTTCTTGAGCATGTCGATACAGGCCACCAGAGAGCCACCGGTAGCCAGCATGGGATCAATCACCAGTGCCACACGCTCATCAATGTCATGGGCCAGCTTTTCAAAGTAGGCAACGGGCTCCAGTGTCTCCTCATCCCGGTAGACCCCCACCACACTCACCTTGGCACTGGGAATCAACTCCAGCACACCGTCCAGCATACCCAGCCCGGCGCGCAGGATCGGCACCACCGTCACCTTCTTGCCCTTGATCCGCTGTGCCGGGGCCGGGCCCATCCAGGTGTCCACCTGATAATCCTCCAGCTCCAGATCGCCTGTGGCCTCATAGGTAAGCAGGCTGCCGATTTCCGCCGTCAACTGACGGAAGCTGCGGGTACTCAGGCTTTGCTGGCGCAACAGGCCCAGCTTGTGTTTCACAAGAGGGTGGCGGACTTCATGAACCGACATGACGGGTCTCCTTACAGACAGACAGCACGGGCAACGGCCCTGATTGTGTCCGTTAGCATACTAAAGTCACTCGCCGGACGCTTCGTCTGTTCTGCACAACAGGAGGGTGCTAACGTCGAGGCAGAGATAACAAGGAGAAACCGTGAGCAAACCCCTTGCCGAAATGACTCGAAAAGAGTTTGTATATGAGTGTGCCAGCCGAGCACTGGCCGCCAGCTTCTCCAACCCTGCGGCGAAGCCGTCCATTGCCAGCATGGTGAGGGATGCCGACAAGTTGTGGGATGAACTTGAGGAATGGGAAAACACAAGAAGGGAGTCACAACCATGAAAGCACTTATCACCGCGGTGGCGTTGCTGCTTGCCAGCCTGAGTACCCCGCTTTGGGCAGCAGACAGTATCTCCGTGACGCAGCTGAAGCAGGAAATGGCTGAGGGCAAGAGCCCAATCATTATTGATGTCCGGGATGAGGATGAGTACCTGGCCGGGCATATCCCGGGCGCCATCATGGTTCCGGCCAAGAACATGGAACATCATCTGGACATGCTTGAGCAGTACAAGAAGGATCAAATCGTCCTGTACTGCGTGTCCGGCCGCCGCGCCAGTGCCGCTGCCACCGCACTGGAAAACGCCGGCTTCAAGAACGTGAAGCTGCTGGAAGGCAACTACCCGGGCTGGAAAGCAGCCCAATAGAACGCGCGTTGTGAGTTGGATGTCTGAAACCTTGTTTCGGACGTCTGACGTCGGAGGTCTGAAGCCAAAGGCAACAGACCCGTCCCGGGCCAGGATTGCCTTTATTACCCAGGGGGAGCGGAAGCACCAGCTCCTCTTGGTTGTGCCTCTGACGTCCGACTTCCGACGTCTGACCTCCCTCAATAAGCCTATTTTCCTACTCCAGAGCCATTTCCCGCCCCCAGAATAAGCTTATTTCCATTCATTAAGCCGCTACGACCTTCGCCCATTAGCCGCGAGGCCCTGCCGTTGCTATAATCCGCGCCCACCACCAACCCTGTTGAGAAGGACAGACCATGGATTTTGATAAGGTTCCCGCCGGGAAAGACGTCCCTAACGATATCTACGTGGCCATCGAGATCCCGGCCAACGCTGATCCGATCAAGTACGAAATCGACAAGGACAGCCACGCCGTATTCGTGGACCGCTTCATGGCGACCCCCATGTTCTATCCGGCCAACTACGGCTACATCCCCAACACCCTGTCCGAAGACGGCGACCCGCTGGACGTACTGGTTGTGACCCCCTACCCGGTGGTACCCGGTTCCGTGATCCGTTGTCGCCCGGTGGGCATCCTGAACATGACCGACGAAGCCGGTAAGGATGCCAAGCTGGTAGCAGTACCGCACACCAAGCTGACCAAGTCCTACGACAACGTGCAGGACGTGAACGACCTGCCCGAGCTGCTGCTGGCCCAGATCAAGCACTTCTTCGAGAACTACAAGGATCTCGAAGCGGGCAAATGGGTGAAGGTCGATGGCTGGGACGGCGTTGAAGCCGCCAAGGCCGAGATCCTGAAGTCTGTTGAAGCCTTCGAGAACAAGTAAGCGAAAGGCAGATACAAGCTACAAGCTGCAACGCGGGTCCAGGTCATACCGAATTCGGGCATCTTGCCCCGCGCTGCCAGCCAATAAAAAACCGCACCCATGGGTGCGGTTTTTTATTGGGCCGCTCTGCGGCTGCAACACGCATCAGGCATCACGCAACATGCCAACGACAAAAACGCGAGGGCCAGCTATCCACACCACCTCCCCCCTCTCTGGAGGCGGGGCTAGCCTTGTAGGAGTTCCCTTCCAGGGGACGAACCGAGCGCAGCGAGGCGACCGAAGGGAGACCATTCTTTCTGCAATTCGAAGTACGTTTCTGGAATCCTTACCTCGCTTAGGCTCGGATCGCGGTCGAACGACCGCTCCTACAACGGCTTATCAGGTTCCCAAGCCGCCGAACTCTACGATCTGAACATCATTTCCGTTCTTCTAAAAACCCGGGAACTATTTTGGGTTTTCCGTTCCAATCGAGCATAGCTCATAGCTCATAGCTCATAGCTCATAGCTCATAGCTCATAGCTCATAGCTCATAGCTCATAGCTCATAGCTGATAGCTGATAGCTGATAGCTGATCAACGCTGGTCCCGATACCCCTTCGGCGTCAGGCCGCTCCACCGTTTGAAGGCCTTGGAGAAATTGGCCACATCGCTGTAGCCCAGGGAATAAGCCACTTCGCTGATGCTGTTTTCCGGGTTGGCCAGCAATCGTTGGGCCTGCCGATAGCGCTCCTCATCCTGCAGCTGCCGATAACTCAAGCCCGCTTGCTGCAGATGCCGCTTCAGGGTACGGGCAGATACAGCCAACTTGTCCGCCATGGCCTCCAGGGAGGGCAACGGGGCCGGACGGTCCTGCAAGGCGGCGCGGATGCGCTCGGCCATGACTCCCTCCTCCTCGGTACGCCACTGGCGAAATTGCATCTCGCATTGCTCGCGGGCAATGGCCGCCACCTGCGGATCGGCCAGTCGAGGCCTGGCGGCAAGTGCAGACACCGGGAATACCAGGGCATCCTCGGCCTGATCAAACTTCACAGCCACACCCACATCCCGTTTCAGGACCGCCTGATACGGCGGCGCCGCCCCCTGTCGATGGATCTCCACCCCTTCCGGCAGCGTTTCCAACAGCTGTTCAACCATGAAAGCCAGCCCTACCAGCATGGCTTCAATGACGAAATCATGGGCAACGCCCAGCTGTGCAGTGCTGCGCAGTTTCAAGTAGGCCATCTCGCCGTGGCGAACCTGATCGATCTGTAGAAACGGGGCACGCAGCCCCAGAAAGCGGCACGCCGCTTCCAACGCATCCTGGGCACTGGCGCTGGATAGCGCCAGCAACCCCACGGGCCCGTGCAGGGTGATGCTCATGGCCCGCGCATAGCGGAAACCCAGCCCGCGCTCGCCCACCATGGCCACCCCCCGCTCTGCGACTGTCTGGGCCAAAGACATGGACACCCGCCGATCCGGCGCCAGCAGTTCGTCACGGCTCACCCCCAGCCCCGCCAACAGGGCCGGGGCGTCCAGCTCAAGGGCCACCAGCAGATCGTAAAGCAGCACCACATAGATCCCCGGCACACCGGCATTTCCCCAGGGACGGCCCGAACTCACCATTTGTTGGCCCTCCGCGACAAGACCTTTAACTGCATGACATCGCATAGTAGCTCAGGAGCCTCTAAATGACTCCTTGCGTGCTCAGTCTTTCAGGCTGGCTCGCAATCTAGGCGCATTTTTGAAGGCATGCTGGTTGCCTGTCGAGAAAGTGCAACAACGAGTGCGGGCCAGCCTGGAAGACCCGGAGGGCGAGACCTGAAGCGCACATCTGCTGCGTCTTGCCTCTCGGAAAGGACACCACCCTGACCAGCGAGACAAGACACAACAGCTGAACGCTTCAGGTCACGCTGAGTACACAAGGAGTCATTTAGAGGCTCCTTGCATTGAGCAATGTCATCAACGGCATATTGCCCGGAGTTTAAAAAATGAAGCTTTCTCTGGTGAAGAAGAACAAACATCCCTCAGTACCGATTACCCCCCGCCGCATGGGCTTTTCCTTCGAGGGAATCCAGCACGACGACTACTGGTTCGACAACGACCCGGTACTTACGCATTTGCTGAACATCCTGTCGCTCACCTTTCCGGACGGCGAACGCTTTTTCGTGGATTCCGTGCGCGCCCTGCGCGATCAGGTGGACGACAAGGAACGACAAAAGGATATTTCCGGCTTTATCGGCCAGGAAGCCATGCACTCCCTGGAGCACCAGGCCTTCAATGACCTGATTGCCGAGGGCAAGTATGATGACATCGTCGAACATGCGCTGGCGGTGACCAACAAGCTGCTGGCCGGCGCGCGCAAGTACATGAGCAAGCGTCAGCAACTGGCAGCCACTGCGGGCCTGGAACATTTCACCGCCATCCTCGCCGACGCCATCCTGCGCCGCCCGGATAGGGTCAAAAAGATGGATCCGGCCGTCCGTGATCTGTGGGTATGGCACGCCATCGAGGAAACCGAACACAAGGCCGTGGCCTACGATCTCTACAAGGACGTAAACGGTAATTATCTGGAACGCCAGCGACTCTTTCTGTCCAGCACCGCCTACCTGATTGGTTTCTCCAGCTACTTCACCTGGCAGATGCTCAAGCGCGACAACGTGCACAAGAAGCCCCTGACCCTGGCCAAAGGCCTGTGGAAAGGCTTCGGCTACAGAGGCGTAATCAGCAGCATCATCCCCGCCTGGTTCACCTACCTGAAACCCGGCTTCCACCCCTGGGACGACGACAATAGTGCGCTGATCGAGGAATGGCGTTCGAGTTTGCCGAAGCCGAAGGGGAAGAACGCGGCGTGAGTTTAGTGAACAGTGAATAGTGAATAGTGAATAGTGAATAGTGAACAGCGTCGCGGCCCAGGTCTTTCAAGGTCTTAAACGCAAGAGGCCGCGCCCAAAGGTTGGGCGCGGCCTCTTCGTTTTGGAAAACAGCAGGCGCTGCACGCGCAACTGTTCACTATTCACTGTTAACTGTTAACTGAAGTCTTATCCTTCAACCAACAGCTTGCGCAGATCGATAAGCGCCGCGTTGGCTCTCGAAACATAGTTGGCCATCACCAGGGAATGGTTGGCGAGCATGCCGAAGCCGTCGCCGTTGAGGATCATCGGGCTCCATACGGTTTCCTGGGTGGCTTCCAGTTCCCTGACCATCTGGCGGAAACTGACGGTGGCGTTTTTCTTGCGCAGCACTTCGGCGAAGTCCACTTCGGCGGCGCGCATCAACTGCGCCAGCGCCCAGGTAGCACCGCGGGCTTCATAGAAAGCATCATCGATCTTCAGCCAGGGGGTTTTGACAAATTCTTCATCTTCGCTGGCCTTGGCAACGGCAAGAGCACCATCCCTGTCCACATTCAGCTGGCTACGCCCGACACTCTGGCTGAGTTTGAGGCTCAGGGAGCCCAGCCGGTTCTGCACTTCGTTGAGCCAGTAGTTAAGGTTATCGGCACGGGCGTAGAACTGGCCGTCGTTCTCGTTGGCATCGGTAAGACGATCCAGATAACGCTCCAGAGCCTGAATGCCACGGCGGTACTCACTCTCGGTGGCGGGCATGGCCCAGCTTTTGGCATCAAAGTTGAATTGTGGCTCGGCAATGGCCAGGTCGCGGTCTTCCTGACTCTGGGACTGGGAACGACTCATGTCCCGTCGCAACACCCGGGAAAAATCACGGACCTGCACCAGCACGCCATATTCCCAGCTAGGCATGTTATCCATCCACAAGCGGTGCGGGAGCACGTCATTACTCAGGTAGCCGCCCGGCTTGCTCAGCAGGGTATCCGCCACATGGATCAGCTCACGTGTGGTGGTCTCTCCTGTCACGGCATCCGGCCGCACAGTCACGTCCCTCAGGTCCGGCTCCTGACTCCAGTACCAGCTGAACAACACATCCACCACCAACAGCAACACCAGCAGCCAGAGAAACCCTTTCCAGATACGGTTGTTGCGCGGGTCCAGCATGGCGTCACCGACCCGTTCGCTGAATTTATCGTTTGTCATGATCACTCCCAAGATCGACGAGCTGCCACTATAACCCAGGCTTATGGTTTACGGCAGGGAGTACCACGATAGCAGCTGCGGGCGACTGCGCACACCGTTTGCGATAGCTCAAGCTACCGCCATACAGGGACAGCAGCCCATTGACGATAGAGAGCCCCAAACCGGCCCCCTCCGAATCGGAATGACCACGACTGAATCTCTCCCCGAAACGGTGCCACTGTCCTTCACTGAGCCCTTCGCCACTGTCAGTCACTTCGATAATGATTCGATCGCCCTGCTGCTCTGCACTCAGCCGCACCAGCCCGGGGGCAGCATAGCGGCAGGCATTATCCACCAGGTTCCGGAGCACCAACTGCAGCGCCTCTTCCGGAATCTTCGCCCACAGAGACGTTTCCAGAGACAATTCCAGCTGTTGCTGAAAGCGATCGCCCAAAGGTACCAGGGATGCCAGGGTGTCTCTTGCCACACGCAAGATGTCAGCGCTGGCACCGTGCTCTGGACTGCCATGGGCAGGATCCAGTCGAGCCAACACCAGAAGCTGTTCCAGCATTCTTTCAGCTCGACCCACCGCTTCCTGCAGTTTTTGCAAGGATGCTTCACGCTGTTCGGAGTCGGACAGGGAACGGGCGTTGTCGGCATGTAGCTGCAAGACCATCAACAAAGTTCTAAGCTCATGGGCCGCATCGGCAGTAAAGCGTTTTTCCCGCTCGATACCTGCCTTTAGGCGCAGCAGAAGCGCATTGATGGCCTCCTTGACCGGCTCCAGTTCACGCACCCTTCTGCTGTCAGAGAGAGGACTGAGATTATCCGGTGAACGACGACTGACCGATCGAGCCAGATCAGAGATCGGAGACAACCCAAGACGAATGGCAAGCCAAACAAGCAGGATCACGAAGGGGACACTGATGATGTAGGGCATCAACAAGGATGCCGCCACATTTTTCACCATGGAGTGGCGGGCATAATCACTCTCAGCCAGGATCAACCAACGCTCGTTGGTCAGAGGCAATGAGTACGCATGCCAACCTTTGGTTTCTGTATAGAGAGGCTTCTTTTGCAGGGGCACCAATGGCGTTTCAGGATACCCTTCACTGGCCGACACCAGTTTTCCACCCTGCCATAACTGGTATATAAAATAGCGGAGATAACGAGATTCCTGGCGATCCAGGGCCGACAGTGACGCATCAGGAGGATGACCGTCCTGCCAGAACCCCGCCAGCAGGTGGGCACTCTGTACCAGCTCCGCATCGTACTGCTCATCCAGTTCGTGATAAATGGTGCGATAGGTCAGGAATGCGAGCAACACGCCTCCACCCAGGATCACCATCAACAGGGAAGCTATCAGAAACCGGCGAATGGATAATCTCATTCGCTGCCCTCACCAAGACTATAACCCACTCCCCTTACGGTACGAATCAGGCTACTGCCCAGCTTTTTACGCAAATGATGGATGTGGACTTCCAGCGCATTGCTTTCTACATCCTCGTTCCAGCCATACAACCCCTGCTCCAGCTGGTCGCGGGTAAGTACGCGCCCGCGGTGGCGCACCAGTTGCAACAGCACACTCATCTCACGGCGGGACAGATTGACGGCCTCACCATTGCGGGTGACGGAAAAACGTTCCGGATCGACGTCCAGATCCCCCACATGCAGGATTTCATTGCCAGGCGCCTCGCGACGACGCAAGCGAGCACGAATACGGGCAACCAGCTCAATGGCAGAAAACGGCTTGACCAGATAATCGTCAGCGCCGTCATCCAAACCGTTGATGCGATCATCAATCGCATCACGCGCGCTGATAATGATAACGGGAATTTTTTTATCATGCTGACGCAAGGTGCGTAATGCAGCCATGCCATCCATTCCCGGCAGACCCAGGTCCAACAGCACCAGCTCAAAAGCACCCGCCTCCAGGGCGGGGACCAAGAGATCTCCACGGTCGATGTGATCCACCGTATACCCTTCAGCACGCAGCGCTCGCTGCAGGCCATCTGCCAGCAACTTGTCATCTTCAACCAGTAACAGGCGCATCATTCCCCCATTGAATCCAGTACTGCACACCGGCCTCCTCGAGCAGGGTTTCCGCATCCTGCCCCTGCAACAGGGCCAGAGTGGAAAGCAGGCCCGCCTGGGTACACAGCTGACCAAAGACCGTAACAGCACGTGGCGCATCGGCCACCGGCCAGCCTCTGCGGGGATCCAGCACGTGACTGTAGCGAATCCCATCACGCAACAGATAGCGTCGGCTGTCGCCACTGGTCGCCAGAGCGCCCGTGGTGAACGTGAGCTGCCCCTCCATGGGACGAGCCGTACCCTCCATGCCGACCTTCCAGGGCGCACCGGCAGAGCGTGCCACCAGATCGCCGCCAAAATTCACCAGCAGGTCTGCATCGGTGAGGCTGCCGGCCAGCTGAAAGGCACTGTCCACCGCATACTCCTTGCCGATCCCGCCCAGATCCAGCTCCATTCCTCGGTGCAGACGAATGGCGTCATCGCGGCGCTCTACCTTCTCCCAGCCCACCAAAGGCAACAACAGCTCCACCTGTTCCGATTCGGGAATCCGGTCGGAACCATCGAATCGCCAGACTCGGCGTAATACGCCAGAAGTGATATCGAAGGCGCCCTCACTCAGCTGCCAGCACTGATCGGCAAAATCCAGCAAGCGGACAGTCTCGTCATCGAGTCTCACCCACTGCTCGTCACCGGCATTGATCGCCGCCATCAGATTGTCGTCACGATAGCGCGAATACTTGTGCTCGATCCGCCAGGCCTCAGCCGCGACCGTCTCTGCCAGCTGCCGGGCTTCTCGTTCACTGCCTCCGCGAATCAGGCACTCACAGGGGCTGGCCATGGCAGCAAAACGGCCCCGCCAGAGGGGGCCATCCTGTTCCAGGACGACATGCTTGCCCTGTTTCTTTTTGCCCTGTTTCATGCGGGCTCCATCACAGTCACACCGGTCACCAATAGAAGGTATACCCGACCTGAGTGATCAACGCATCCAGTTCCGAGGCATCGCTGTCGCCACTCTGGGTAAAGCTTTCCACCCGCAGGCTGAGCTGCTGGTTGTTGGCCCACTCCTTACCCACCTTGAAACCGTAGGTGGTATCGGTGAGGCTGCCCAACCGGTAATCCGCCGATACGTCAGAGTTGCTGTTCTGCAGGGTAGTGAGCTCGTCAGCGGTAATGGATTCCTGGTAGAAATCCGCCTCGCTCTGGTCATACCAGCGAACATGCGGTTGCAGGTACCAGCCATTGTCGAACTGGAAACGGTACTTCACATCCAGGGTATGGGAGGTAATGCCCCAGTCGTCAGACATGAAACGGTAACCCACCGCCAGCACGTCACGACTGAAGTGATAACGGTTTTCCCAGTACAGCGTATTCTTGGTGCGCGAATCCGGACGCAGCTCGAATATCTGCGCGTCACCGGCACCGATATCGGTGCCGCCGAAGCTTTCCGCCTCCAGCGGATCACCATTGGCATCCACCACCGTGACCACCTTGTAGGGATCGGTGTGATAGCCGTCGGACATGGACAGGTTGTAATTCAGCTGCATGATCCAGCGGCGATTGATGACCTGGGTCAGGCCGATCAGGACATCATTGATGGACTTGTCTTCACTGCCGTCGGTCTTGTCATCATCACTCTGGAAAGTCAGCCCTACCGGAGAACCGCCCACCGGATCAATGGTATCGGCCTCATGAGCCAGGCCGAAGGTCAGGGTCGTGTTCTTGCTATTCAAATCCCACAGCAACCCGGCATTGAGCCCCACAGAGGTGAAGTCATATTCGTTGGAGAAGTTCAGCCCACCGGTCCAGCGCAAGGTGCGGGTGAAGGGACGGGTGTACTGCAGATTGGCGGCGACCCGGGTGTCCTTGAAGGCATCATCCAGCGGCACCTCATTGGTCACCTGATAGGTGCTGGCCCCGGAAGGGGATGTAAAGGTCTGCGGCTTGTCAGACGTTATCGCACCATTATGCGAAGCACCGGTGAGGCTATCCAGAGTCAGTTTGAGCTCAAGCTCACTTTCATCCTGAAACTGCTTTTTTCCACGCACCACCGGCTCCACGGCTGTCACACGGTCCTGCTCACTGTAGTAAAGCACTGCAGAATCAAATTGCCATGCATCTGCCGTATCCTGCGCCATAGCGGGTTGCCCCAGCAGGGAACAGGTAGCTGCTGCGAGGCCCGCACCAATCTTCTTTCCATCCAGCATTCTTTTCATGGTTCGTTCCTCAGTTACAGCCGCAGCCACCGCCGCCAAATCCACGCCCACCACTGGACGCTTCCTTACTGAAATAAATGTGGTCATCCAGCGCATCATCGAGACCGTCAGCCGCCCCCGGTGTCATGACCGGTTTGGCCAATAGATCGCGTTCCCACGGCTGCACCCCCAGGCTCTGGCACCCGGCAAGAGCGCCAAGGACCGCCATCACGGCCACCAGGCCCAATACATTTTTCATTGCTCTGCCTCCAATAGCTGAACGATTTCCTGTTCGTATTCACCTTTGTGTTTTCCGGAAAACCCGATGTGCCGGGACAGCTCTTTACCATCCGCATTGAGCAGAACCGAACTGGGCATACCCTGCAGGGCGTAGCGGGTGGCAAGCTCCCCGTCAGGGTCATAGACCAGCGGGAAGGTGGCAGGGTATTTATGCAGAAACCGTTGGGCATCATCCCGCTCGGGATCCACGTTCACCCCGATCACGGTGAAGCCCTTGTCGCCATATTTGGCCTGCATATGATTGAGCCAGGGAAAGGAACGACGGCAAGGGCCACACCAGCTGGCCCAGAAATCGACGTAAATCACTTTTGCGTCTGCCACCAGCTCTTGGGAAAATGGCAGGGATTCAGCGTGAGCCAGCCAGGGAATGGCCAGCAGGACAAGCACCCGAAGGAAGCGCATGAGGTTCTCCTTATGTTGAGACCACAGCTTCCTATGGGCGCCTTAAAGCAACCTTAAGGCGCTTGATGATTGTTCCCCTTGACGTTTTTCAGGTCTCATAAGGGACCGTTAAGATTCCGCCCTGAAACTTATTTGCCATACCGGCATCAAAGGGATGCCACTGTTTCGGCTTCGGGGATTGAGGAGAAAGTAATGCAACTAACCTGGCAACGACTGGGGACCGCTCTGGTACTGCTGCTGGCATGGTCCACATCTGTGGCACAGGGCCTGTTTGGTGAGGAGCGCCTGCCCACCGTCGATGAGGCCATCCAGCTGGTCACCGATGCCGACTGGGACAACCAGCAACTGCTGCTTGACTTTGAGCTGATTGATGATGTGTATCTGTACCAGCATCGCTTCGGCTTCACCCTGAAAGACACCAACGGCAATGTGCTGGACAGCTTTGAAGGCCTTACCTTGCCGGAGGGCAAAGCCAAGACCGACGAGATTTTTGGCGATGTCATCGTCTATTTTCACCGCGTGGGCCTGACCTTGCCCCTGCAGAGTGTCCCACTGGTGGATACCGTGCTGGAGGTTCGCTACCAGGGCTGTATCGAGGACACCCTGTGTTACCCCCCCACCCGCAAGACCTTTGAGTTCAGCAGCCCCACGCCCACAAAAAAGTCGCCGGCCGCCACGGCGGCCCCCTCCGACAATGACAGCGGCAGCTTTCTCAATACCCTGCAATCCGATGATGCCAACGCCTTCAACGAATGGATGGAGAGCCAGTCCATTGGCCTGATCGTGGGCCTGTTTTTCGTTGGCGGACTATTGCTCGCCTTCACACCCTGTGTTTTCCCCATGGTGCCTATCCTGTCCGGCATCATTGCCGGCGAGGACAACCCCAGCGCCAGCCGTGGCTTTGTGTTGAGCAGCGCCTATGTCCTGGGTGTCGCCGTACCCTACACCCTGGCCGGGTTATTGGTGGCGCTGTTTGGTGCCGGCCTCAACCTGCAATTCCTGCTGCAGCAACCCGCGGCCATTATTACCTCCGCGGTCATCTTTGTGCTGCTGGCCCTGTCCATGTTCGGACTCTATGAACTGCAGCTGCCCCACTTCCTGCGCGACAAACTGCATCAACCCGGCGCCGAAAAACGTGGCAGCCTGTTTGGCGCCGCCCTCATGGGGGCCATTTCCGCGCTGGTGGTGTCTCCCTGTGTAACCCCGATTCTCGCCGGCGCCCTGATTTATGTGGCCGCCAGCGGCGATGCCGTGACCGGGGCCGCCTCTCTGTTCGCCCTGTCCATCGGCATGGGCATTCCTCTCATTATTGCCGGCACCGGCGGCGCCAGCCTGCTGCCCAGAGCCGGGCACTGGATGGATGAGATCAAGCGTTTCTTCGGTGTAGTGATGCTGGGCGTGGCCATCTGGCTGCTGGACCGCATCATCAGCGGCACCATCACCCTGGGCCTGTACGGCCTGTTGCTGGCCATCTATGGGGTTCAACTGGGCGCACTGGACGCCGCCGGGGAAGGCCTTGCCCGTCTCAAGCGAGGCGTGGCACTGGTGTTGGCCCTTTACGGTTCGGTAATGATAGTGGGTGCCCTGAGCGGCGGCAGCGATCCTTTGCAGCCACTCCAGCCACTGACGCAGCAACCGGTAGCGACGCAGCAGACCACCCAGCCGGCGGAACAGGATCACGGCCCATGGCAAACAGTGGTCGGCAAGGCGTCACTGGAACAGGCCCTGGCCGCTTCCCGCCAGGCTGGCAAACCGGTGCTGGTGGATTTCTTTGCCGAGTGGTGCGTAGCCTGCAAGGTGCTGGAAGAAACCACCCTCAGCAATGAGGCGGTACTTGCCGAAATGCAGGGCTTTGACCTCTACCGGGTGGATATCACCGAGATCAACGCGGACAGTCAGGCCATTATGGAGCAGTACAACATCCTCGGCCTGCCGGCCCTGGTGTTCTTCACCCCCGCCAGCACCGAGATCCCTAAGTCCCGGGTACTGGGCGAGATGGGGCCGGAACGCTTTATCGAGCACCTCAACGCCAGGGTCATGCCGCACCTCTAAAAAGCAGAAGCGGGTAACGGGTGTCGAGTTGCGAAAGGCAAAACCCAGGAACGGCGCAGGATGGTCGGGTTATGCCTTTCGATCCCTGATCACCCTGCGGGCGATTCCATGCTTCGCATGGTTCATCCCCTGGAAGGGAACGCCTACAGTAGCTCCGTAGACGCGCGAGCAGTGTCACCCCATCCCGCGCCTTGTCGCTTGCAGCGCCTCCCCCTAAACAAAAAACGTGAAATAGTACCGATTTACCAGTATCTCCCGGCAACTTGTAACGAATGTTGTAAACCCCTTTTATCTACCCCTGTTTCACCCTAGTATTGCATGAGTGCAAGAAAGCCTCGGCTTATCCGTGCTTTTCCTGCACGTTCACGACAAATAACGACACATTCTCCCAGGGAGACCCGTTTTGGCTTCCATTCTGGTCTTACATGGCCCCAATCTGAACCTGCTTGGCACCCGCGAGCCGGACAAGTATGGGCGCACCACCCTGGCCGACATCAATCAGCAACTGCAGGACCAGGCCAGCCAGGCCGGCCATCACCTGCAGCATCTGCAAAGCAACGCGGAATACGAGCTGATTGAGCGGATTCACGATGCCCGCACCGAAGGCATCGACTTCATCATCATCAACCCGGCAGCCTTCACGCATACCAGTGTCGCCCTGCGTGATGCCCTGTTGGCCGTGGCCATTCCCTTCATTGAAGTGCACCTGTCCAACGTGCATACCCGGGAAACGTTCCGCCACCACTCTTATTTCTCCGATATCGCGCGCGGCGTGATCTGCGGGCTGGGTGCCATTGGCTACCAGCTGGCGCTGACCGCCGCCCTTGAACAACTGCCCCCCGAATAACTGGATGGTTTAGAGACATGGATATTCGCAAGATCAAGAAACTGATTGAGCTGCTGGAAGAGTCCGGCATTGAAGAGCTGGAAATCTGCGAAGGCGAAGAGTCTGTACGCATCAGCCGTGGCGGCAACAAGGTCGCCGCTGCTCCGACCCAGTATGTTGCCGCTCCGCAGGCCGCTCCTGCAGCACCGGCGCCAGCCCCGGCTCCCGCCGCAGAGGCAGCCGCTCCGGCAGCTGACACCCCTAGCGGTCACATGGTTCGCTCCCCCATGGTCGGCACTTTCTACCGTTCCCCGGCACCGGGCGCCCCCATGTTCGCTGAAGTGGGCAAGAAGGTTCAGGCCGGCGATGTCCTGTGCATCGTGGAAGCCATGAAGATGATGAACCAGATCGAAGCGGACAAGTCCGGCACCATCGATGCCATCCTGGTCGAAGACGGCGAACCGGTTGAGTTTGATCAGCCTCTCTTCTCCATCGTTTAAGGGAGGCATCTCTCATGCTGGAAAAGGTTGTCATTGCCAACCGTGGCGAAATCGCCCTGCGTATCCTGCGCGCCTGCAAGGAACTGGGCATACGCACCGTCGCCGTCTACTCCAAGGCCGACCGCGACCTGATGCACGTTCGTCTGGCTGACGAAGCGGTCTGCATCGGTCCCGCACCTTCCGTGGACTCCTACCTGAACATTCCTGCCATCATCAGTGCCGCCGAAGTCACCGACGCCGACGCCATTCATCCCGGCTACGGTTTCCTGGCAGAAAATGCGGATTTTGCCGAGAGCGTGGAACGTTCCGGCTTTATCTTCATCGGGCCAAAGGCAGACACTATTCGCCTGATGGGCAACAAGGTGGCCGCCATTGAGGCCATGAAGAAGGCCGGCGTGCCCACCGTACCCGGCTCCAACGGCCCGGTGGGTGACGATGACCAAGCCGCCCTGCAGATGGCTCGCGACATCGGTTACCCGGTAATCATCAAGGCCGCCGCCGGCGGTGGTGGTCGCGGCATGCGCGTGGTGGAAGAAGAGCGCACCCTGCTCAACGCCATCACCCTGACCCGCTCCGAAGCCAAGAACGCCTTCGGGGACGCCACCGTGTACATGGAAAAGTTCCTGCAGAAACCCCGTCACGTGGAAGTGCAGGTACTGGCCGACGGCGCTGGCCATGCCATCCATCTGGGCGACCGGGATTGCTCCCTGCAGCGTCGTCACCAGAAGGTGGTGGAAGAAGCACCCGCCCCGCAGATCCCCCAGCACCTGAAAGACGAAGTGGCCATGCGCTGCGTCAACGCGTGCAAGGAAATCAACTACCGCGGTGCGGGCACCTTCGAGTTCCTGTATGAGAACGAAGGCTTCTACTTCATTGAGATGAACACCCGCGTCCAGGTAGAACACCCGGTCACCGAAATGATCACCGGTGTGGACATCGTCAAGGAACAGCTGCGCATCGCCGGCGGAGAAGGCCTGCAGATCCAGCAAGAAGACGTGACGTTCCAGGGCCACGCCATCGAAGTGCGGGTCAATGCCGAAGATCCGGTTCGCTTTACCCCGTCTCCAGGCAAGGTCACCTACTTCCATGCCCCCGGCGGCAACGGCATCCGCGTAGACTCCCATATCTACAGCGGCTACAGCGTACCTCCCTACTACGACTCCCTGATCGGCAAACTGATCACCTGGGGGGAAAGCCGCGACATCGCCATGGCCCGCATGCGCAACGCCCTGGACGAAATCGTGGTGGAAGGCATCAAGACCAACGTGGACCTGCACCGAGAAAAGATCTTCCGGGATCAAGCCTTCCTGGAAGGCGGCGTGGACATTCACCATCTGGAGAAGAAGCTGGGCGGTCATTGAGGCAGTGAACAGTTAACAGTGAATAGTTAACAGTTCGCGGTTTTAGCCTGTCCCGAGCTTCACCCACGAA
This sequence comes from Alcanivorax sp., assembly GCF_017794965.1. NCBI lineage: Bacteria > Pseudomonadati > Pseudomonadota > Gammaproteobacteria > Oceanospirillales > Alcanivoracaceae > Alcanivorax > Alcanivorax sp. The sequence goes on along the minus strand of NZ_CP051240.1, from coordinate 731,871 downwards.
GCCGCGCACAGTCTCTGTGCGCGGCTTCGTGCATTTACAAGAACCAGAAAAATCGCTGTCATCGCCATACTGTGCACCTTAGCTGCTATCATTCTCCCCGGATCGCACCCGGCGTGTGTGCGCGGCATCCGTGGTTTGAGTTTCCTCCCCGCTCTCCCGCGCAACTGTTCACTATTCACTGTTAACTATTCACTAGAGCGAAGCGAAAATGGCCTGGCTGCAACTTCATCTTGCCACCGACGAAAAGCATGCGGATGCCTTCCAGGCAGCGCTGGAGAATCTGGGGGCCAGTGCGGTGAGCCTCACCGATGGTGCCGACCAGCCCGTTTTTGAGCCGCCGCCGGGGACTCGCCCGCTGTGGCAGAACACCGTGGTAACCGCCCTGTTCGATGCCGATCATGATCCGGCCCTGATCAAGGCCGCACTGGATATGCAGGGCCTCAATGCAGATGCCATGCACCATGAAATGCTTGAGGATCAGGCCTGGGAGCGGGCCTGGATGGACGATTTCGCGCCCATGCAGTTTGGTGAGCGGCTATGGATCGTACCCAGCTGGAGCGAGGCACCGGACACCAACGGGGTGAACCTGAAGCTGGATCCTGGCCTGGCCTTTGGCACCGGCACCCATGAAACCACGGCCCTGTGTCTGGAGTGGCTGGACCATGCCGACCTGAGCGGCAAAACCGTACTCGACTTTGGTTGTGGCTCCGGTGTACTGGCCATCGCCGCCCTGCTTCTGGGTGCAGAACAGGCGGTGGGCACGGATATCGATCCTCAGGCCCTGATTGCCAGCAAAGAGAACGCTGGCAACAATGGCGTGGCCGACCGCCTGTCGCTGCACCTGCCGGAGGATATGCCCCAGCCGTTCCATTGTGATGTGCTGGTGGCCAACATTCTGGCCGGCCCACTGGTGGAACTGTCCGAGCTGCTGGCGAGCTACTGTCGCCCGGGCAGCCGTCTGGCACTGTCCGGCATTCTTGCCGAGCAGGCAGACTCCGTTCGCGACGCCTACCGCCCCTGGTTCGACCTCAACCCCACCACACAAAAAGGGGATTGGGTTCGCATCGACGGGGTACGCCGTCAGGCTTAATCAAGGTTCATCGCGAAATTGCAGGAATACACCGCGCCGGACTTCCTGTTTGCTTGAGCCACTGCGTTTCCATGCCAGAGGCTCGACGCTGGATGCCTGATGCCAGTGGCATCTCGCTCCGGGTCTTAATAGCTGCCCTGGACAAAGCGCAGCCTTATGACGCAACCCGATATTGTGATTTCATCGTCAGGCGCCTGGCTTAAGGCATCCAGCATCAAGGCAGGCCAACCACCTGATGCAGAAAGCATAAATGCGGTACAGGTCCTTGCGAATAACAATGTTTTTTCTGTAAAAAGAACACCTGACAGGCTTGTGAACTGCAGGTTTCAGGGGTTGCGTGGTGCCTGTTGCGTGCCGCGTGTAGCGGAAATCCATCAATAACAATCAGGCGACCGCATGGCCACCCAGTACAAAACGCGCTGCCCCCACTGTGCAGCCCAGTTCAAGATCACGGAAGAACATCTCAAGCAAGCCAACGGCGCCGTACGCTGTGGCTCCTGCCTGCAGATTTTCCAGGCCACGGATCATCTGGTCGATCCCCCCGGTGCGGATAGCAACACCTCTGCGGATCGCTGGGCGGGCGCCCTGGACAACGACGCCGACACCCCCACTCCCCCGCCCCCGGAAGACAGCCCCCTGTCTGAAGAAACGTCCAGCAATAGCGAGGGCGACGGCCTCAGCCTGGAAGGGATGGAACTTAGCGATTCCTTCATGAGCCTGGGCGAGGACGGCGACGACAGTGGCCTCGGTGAAGACTTTTCAGATATGGCTGGTGCCGGCCGCTCCAGCCATAACGACGGCGCCGACGAATCCTGGGCTGAAGCCCTGCTTGAAGAGCTGGAAGACGAGGATGAACCCACCCCGGCCAAACCTGCCACGCCTGGCCCGGCCAGCTTCGCCCCCCGGGACGAACAATCATCGAGCAAGGCACCAACACCGCCTCCGCCCCCAAGGAAGAAAGCCAAACCCGCTCGCGAGGAACCGGAAGAGGATGACTCCCTGTTCGGAGGCCTGGATCTGTTCGGCGACGACCTGCACGATGAACCGGTGGCCCTTCCTTCCAAACCGGTGCGTGAACGGGATGTGGCCTTCAAGCCCCGTCACGACTGGCAAGGGCTGATCAAGTGGACGGTATTGTCCATCCTGGCTGCCGCCTTCCTGGTTGGCCAGTACGCCTGGTTCAACTTCGATCATCTGGCGCGCACCCCACAATGGCGTCCCGCCTACCAGCAGGTCTGCGGTGTACTCGGCTGCACACTGCCCAGCCGCAGTGATATCAGCAAGTTGCGCGGCGCCAACCTGGTGGTTCGCAGTCACCCGGAATACAGCAACGCACTGATCGTGGATGCCATCCTGTTCAATGAAGCACGCTATCCACAACCCTTCCCGGATCTGGAGCTGCGTTTCAGCGCCCTGGATGGCAAAGCGGTAGCCAGCCGGCGCTTCATGCCGGAAGAATATCTGCGCGGGGACCTGAGCGGCCTGGACACCATGCCCACTAACACCCCTCTGCATGTTTCCCTTGAAATCGTGGACCCCGGCGACAGCGCGGTGAACTACAACCTTCGCCTGCTGCCCAACCAGACATCCAGCGAACAAATCAGCCAACGCTGAAACGCCTGACGTAAAAAGGCCCGCCCGTTACCCAGGCGTGCCTTTTATGCCGCTTCGCGGCTGCAACACGCTTCACGCAACACGCGGCACGCCAAGATCAAAAGCGGGTTTACCACAGAGGGCACCTAGTCCACAGAGGAAAAAGCTGCCTTATCCTCAGTGATCTCTGCGACCTCTGTGGTAAAACTGGCTTTCCTGCTTGTGTGGGAAGGCCCGGTAGCAGCACCTTACCGATAATCCGCGATAAACAACGTCGCTACCACACTGCCGGCCGGCAACGCCCTGGCGTGTTGCATGATGCGTGAAGTGTGCGGCATCGCTTCCCCCAGCTGACAGACGGGGGGCGAAAAGTCCCGCTCTGCCCTTTCATCCCCTCGCCCCGATCTCTATCATTAGCTCCCTTTTTAACCAGCCACTCCTTTCATCATGCAGATCGGACCCTACACGCTGCCCAATTCGCTGATTCTGGCCCCCATGGCCGGCGTCACCGATCGCCCGTTCCGGCGCCTGTGCCGCGATCTGGGGGCCGGCCTGCTGGTCTCGGAGATGGTGACCTCAGACACCCGTCTTTGGAACTCTCGAAAATCCCGCCAACGACTGGACCATACCGGTGAACCCGGGCCGATCTCGGTGCAAATTGCCGGAGGCGAACCCCAGATGCTGGCGGACGCCGCCCGCGCCAATGTGGATCACGGCGCCCAGATCATCGACATCAACATGGGCTGCCCCGCCAAAAAGGTGTGCAAGCGCGCCGCCGGGTCCGCCCTGCTGGCCGATGAGGATCTGGTCGCCCGCATCCTCGATGCGGTCGTCTCGGCAGTGGATGTTCCTGTGACCTTGAAAATCCGCACCGGCCCCGACCGCGAACATCGTAATGCCATCAACATTGCGCGTATCGCCGAAACCGCCGGTATCCAGGCACTGGCTATTCATGGCCGCACCCGCGCCGACAAATTCAACGGTGAGGCGGAATACGCCACCATCGCCCAGGTGGTCCAGGCGGTGAATATTCCGATCCTGGCTAACGGTGACGTGGATAGCCCGGAAAAAGCTAAACAGGTACTGGAATCCACGGGAGCCGGTGGTATCATGATCGGCCGCGCTGCTCAGGGTAACCCGTGGATCTTCCGGGACACCCTGCATTACCTCGAGCACGGCTCGCTGCCTGCAGCGCCGTTAGTAACGGAAGTCCATGATTGCGTGCAACAGCACCTGGCTGAACTCCACCAGTTCTATGGTGAGTTCATGGGAGTGCGTATCGCGCGCAAGCATCTGGGTTGGTACACACAGAACCTGCCCGGAGGGGAAGACTTCCGGCGTGGATTTAACACACTGGAAAATGCCACCGAACAACGCGTGGCGATCGAGCAGTTTTTCCAACAGATCAGCGCCAATACCGACCGGGTTCGCTTCGGTCGTTATGGCGAGGTGTCTGCCCGGAAGAAAAACGGAGCCTTGGCCGCATGACCCTCTCTTCAGTTAACACAGCCGCTGCACGGACACTTACTGAAATGAACACCGCAGAAGCACGAAAGCAGCCGCATCTCACTATTGCGCGCAGTGAAACCCACGACACGCTGCGTAATTGTGTGCGTCGTTCGTTAAACGATTATTTCAATCAGCTGGACGGCGAGCCGGTCAGCGAGCTCTACCAGATGGTACTGGCGGAGATGGAAATCCCGCTGCTTGAGAAAGTGCTGGAATACACCCGTGGCAACCAGACCAAAGCCGCCGAGCTGCTGGGTCTGAACCGCGGCACCCTGCGCAAGAAGCTCAAGCAGTACGGTCTGTTGTAATACAGACCTGCTACACCAAGGGCAGTGACCACACTGCCCTTTTTTTGTTTCTGGCCCTTGTATTAATTAAGACTACGCAACTTGGTGAAACCCCATGAGCAAAGCCGTTGAACGTGCACTAATCAGTGTTTCCGACAAGACTGGTATCGTTGAATTTGCCCAGGCCCTGGCCGACAAGGGCGTGGAACTGCTGTCTACTGGCGGTACCTTCAAGAAACTGCAGGAGGCCGGCATCGCGGTGCGCGAAGTCTCCGACTACACCGGTTTCCCGGAAATGATGGATGGCCGGGTGAAGACCCTGCATCCGAAAGTGCACGGCGGCATTCTCGGCCGTCGCGGCCAGGACGATCAGGTCATGGCCGATAACGACATCAGCCGCATCGACCTGGTGGTGGTCAATCTGTACCCGTTCGAAGCCACCGTGGCCAACCCGGACTGTTCCCTGGAAGACGCCATCGAGAACATCGATATCGGCGGCCCGACCATGGTGCGCTCTGCCGCCAAGAACAATGCTCACGTAGGCATCGTGACCGCTGCCGGTGATTACCAGCGTGTGCTGGACGACATGGACGCCAACGGCGGCGCCCTGTCCGACACCCTGCGCTTCGACCTGGCCATCAAGGCCTTCGAGCATACCGCGGCCTATGACAGCGCCATTGCCAACTACTTTGGCAAGAAGGTGGGCGGCCAAGACGGTATGAGTAATCAGGACTTCCCGCGCACCATCAACCTGAACTTCGAAAAGACCCAGAACATGCGTTACGGCGAGAACCCGCACCAGAAAGCGGCCTTCTACACCGAGCGCAACCCGGCCCCCGCCTCTATCGCCACCGCGAAGCAGTTGCAGGGCAAGGAACTGAGCTATAACAACATCGCCGACACCGACGCCGCACTGGAGTGCGTAAAAGGCTTCACCAAGCCCGCCTGTGTGATCGTCAAGCACGCCAACCCCTGCGGTGTGGCGGTGAGTCTGGACGGCATCGGCAAGGCCTACGATCTGGCCTTTGAAACCGACACCGAATCCGCCTTTGGCGGCATCATTGCCTTCAACCGTGAGCTGGATGCGGACACCGCCAAGGCCATCGTCGATCGCCAGTTCGTGGAAGTGATCATCGCCCCCAGCGCCACCGACGACGCCCTGGCCATCACCGCCGCCAAGAAGAACGTGCGCGTGCTGGTGTGTGGCGAAATCCAGGGCCCCACTGAGGGCGGCCTGGACTACAAGCGCGTTAACGGCGGCCTGCTGGTGCAGGATCGCGACATCGGCATGATAACCGAAGGCGACCTGAAAGTGGTCACCAAGCGCGCTCCTACCGAAGCCGAGATGCACGACCTGATCTTCGCCTGGAAGGTGGCCAAGTTCGTGAAATCCAACGCCATCGTCTACGCCAAAAACCGCCAGACCGTGGGCGTGGGCGCAGGCCAGATGAGCCGAGTGAACTCAGCCCGCATCGCCGCCATCAAGGCCGAGCACGCAGGCCTGCAGGTGGAAGGCTCGGTGATGGCATCCGACGCCTTCTTCCCGTTCCGCGATGGCATCGACAACGCCGCCAAGGTGGGCATCAGCTGCGTGATCCAGCCGGGCGGCTCGATCCGCGACGAAGAAGTCATCGCCGCCGCCGACGAAGCCGGCATGGCCATGGTCTTCACCGGCATGCGTCATTTCAGGCATTAAGACGTCGGACGTCTGAGGTCGGACGTCTGACGACAAAACCCGGGTTAGCGTCCGACGTCCGACGTCCGACATCTGACCCGTCTCCCATTGAGACAACGTCAGAAGAGGCAATAACCTCAATGAAAGTTTTGATCATTGGCGGCGGTGGCCGCGAGCATGCGCTGGCATGGAAAGTGGCTCAGGCCGAGTCGGTAGAAAAGGTATTCGTGGCCCCGGGTAACGCCGGCACCGCACGCGAAGCCAAGCTGGAGAACGTGGCCATCGATGTGCTGGATCAGCCAGCCCTACTGGCCTTCGCCAGGGACAACGGCGTTGACCTGACCATCGTCGGTCCGGAAGCCCCGCTGGTGGAAGGCTTGGTGGACACCTTCCAGGATAACGGTCTGAAGTGCTTTGGCCCCAGCAAGGCGGCTGCCCAGCTGGAAGGCTCCAAGGCTTTCACCAAGGACTTCCTGGCGCGCCAGAAGATCCCGACCGCGGCCTACGGCAACTTTACCGACATGGACGACGCCCTCGCCTACGTCCGCGAGCAAGGTGCCCCCATCGTGATCAAGGCCGACGGCCTGGCTGCCGGTAAAGGCGTGATTGTCGCCATGACCCTGGAAGAAGCTGAGGAAGCCGTGCGTGACATGCTCGACGGCAACAAGTTCGGCGATGCCGGTCACCGCGTGGTGGTAGAAGAATTCCTGGAAGGCGAAGAAGCCAGCTTCATCGTCATGGTGGACGGCAAGAACGTGTTGCCCATGGCCACCAGTCAGGATCACAAGCGGGTCGGCAATGGCGACACCGGCCCCAACACCGGCGGCATGGGAGCCTACTCCCCGGCGCCGGTGGTCACCGACAGCGTCTACCAGCGCATCATGGACGAGGTGATCACCCCCACCGTGGAAGGCATGGCATCTGAAGGCATGCCCTACACCGGCTTCCTGTATGCTGGCCTGATGATCAGCCCGCAAGGTGCTCCCAAGGTCATCGAGTACAACTGTCGCTTTGGCGACCCGGAAACCCAGCCGATCATGATGCGTCTGCAATCTGATCTTGCCAGCCTGTGTCTGGCGGCTCTGGATGGCAAACTGGACCAGACCGACATCCAGTGGGATCCGCGCCCCACTCTGGGCGTAGTGATGGCCGCTGGCGGTTACCCGGACAGCTATGACAAGGGCGACGTGATTGAAGGCCTGGATCAGGCCGATTCCGACACCGTGAAAGTCTTCCATGCCGGCACCGCCGAGAAGGATGGCCAGGTGGTCACCAGTGGCGGTCGTGTGCTGTGTGTCACCGGGGTCGGCGCCACCGTCAGCGAAGCCCAGGCCAACGCCTACGTTGGTGTGAAGCAGATCACATGGCGGAATGCCCAGTACCGAACTGACATCGGCTACCGTGCAGTGGCCCGCGAAAAGGCATAGAGTTAAGGCAACTAATAATTAAGTGGGAGCCTGCCGGGACCAGCAGGCCTCCCACTCTTACCCGGATTCAAAGGGGTTGCCATGTCTACATCCACGGCGGATATGTCCCGTCTTGAGAACTTTATTCCCTTCGATTGCCTGAGCGAATCCCATCTGCAGGAAATTCAGGGCCAGATCGAAGTGATCAAGATGGCCCCTGGCCGCCTGCTCTTCAAACGCGGCCAGACCAGCGACAAGGCCTACTTCCTGGTAGAAGGGGCGCTGGATCTCACCGATGCCAGTTTTCAGGTTCGCCATTTTCCCGCTGATGACGACGAAAACTACCTGGCGCTGGATAATTACCCGGAACACACCATCAACGCCATCTCGGCTGAGCCCACCACTCTCTACGCCATCGACCGCAATAAACTGGATCTGTTGATGACCTGGACCCAGGCGGCAGAATCCATGCTTGATGAAGGCGATGACGAGAGCGAACGGGACTGGATGGACGCCCTGCTTTCTTCCGAACTGTTTGCCGCCATTCCTCCGGCCATGATCCATACCCTGTTCGTGAAGTTCGAGGAACGCGAGGTACAGCTGGGTGAAACCATTGTCACGGAAGGCGAAGAAGGGGACACCTTCTTTGTGATCAAGCAGGGCAAGGCCATGGTCAGCCGCACCAAGGGCGCCAAGCAGGAAACCCTTGCCGCCCTGTCCGCCGGCCGATTCTTTGGCGAGGATGCCCTGATCAGCGACAGCCCGCGCAACGCCACCATCACCATGACCAGCGACGGGGTGATCATGTGCCTGGGCAAGAAGGATTTCCAGGCCATCCTGCAGGACTCCGTGATCCGCCATCTGACCGAAGACGAACTGGACACCATGGTGCTGGAGGCCGATACCGCCTGCATTTTGGTGGATGTGCGCCTGCCCATGGAATTCCGCCACGACCGCACACCCGGCGCTCGCAACATTCCGCTGAACGAATTACGCAGAGAAGTGCACAGTCTGGAAAAGGACTTTTTCTATGTGGTGTGCGGAGAAGGTCGACGCAGTGAGCTCGGAGCCTATATCCTCTCCGAAGCCGGGCTGAACGCCTATGTGCTTGATCGGGGAAAACCAGCGGATGCAGATCAACAAGACAATTTGGCACAACAGGCCTGAGACTCTTCTCGGGCTATTGATGATGATCCTGCTGTGCCTGAGTGGCACAGCAAGGGCCGTCTCTGAGCCGCCCCCTCCCTTTATCATCCATACCCTGCCGGCCGATGCCCGGGTAACCGTTTACTCGGAATACCTGAGAGATGAAGACGGCACCCTGTCCGTGCAACAGGTAAGTCGCAAACCGGTAGCCGATCAGTTCCAGCCTGCCACCCGCTTTGTGGAACGGCTGGGTATCCAGCAAAATCCATGGTGGGTGCGACTCTCCATCAAGAACGAATATCGCGAGCAGCAAACCTATTCCCTGCAACTGCGCGGCAACCCCAATGCCACCCTTTTTATCCCCACTGGCAATGGCAATCGTTATCTGCCCGCCGCGCCGGACACCCGCATTCCCGGCAGGCAAGCCAGTTTTCGTGTACACCTGCCGGTGGGTGAGGAGCAGCTGTTTTACCTGAAACTGCAGCCCCGCGGCTACCTGACCTACGGCCTCAGCCTCTCCACACTCAATGATCACCTGATCAACCAGCAACGCCAGGACGATCTGTACATGCTGCTCACCGGCGCGCTGCTGGTGCTGATTCTCTATAACCTGATTGCGGCCATCATGCGGGGTGGGGGCACCTATTGGTACCATGCCGGCTTTCTGACCAGCATCACCCTGATCAGCCTGCTTCTGGCAGATTTTCTGCCTCACCACCTCACCGATGGCAATCAACTGCAACCTCGTCTGTTGTTTCCGCTGATGCTGGTTGCCATGGGCGCAGCTGCCGCCATGACGCGCAGCTATTTCCGTTTACAGCAACACCCTGACTGGATGAACTACACCTCCCGGGTCCTGATGCTGCTGCCTCTGGCGGGGATACCGCTAACCCAGATGCTGCCCATCACAGTTGCCGCCTACATGTGTTTCTGCCTGGTCAGTGCCTCCGCCATGGTATTGATCGCCATGGGTTACACCACCTGGCACCGGGAGCAAAGCGGTGGCGGCCTGTTTTTCATCACCACCCTGTTTGTCTGCCTGCCAGCCATGGTGCTTGGCCTGGCCTATCTGGGCCTGCTGCAGACCGGCGCGGAGCTGCCCCAGTGGCTGATGGGCGCCACCGTGCTGGAAGCGGTTACCCTGGGCATCGGGCTTCGCATCCGCTACACCCACATGAGCCAGCTGCGTATCGAGAAACACCGCTCCAAGGCCATTGCAGACACCGTGGACAGCACCCGCCGTGAAACCCTGTCGCGAATCGGCCACGACATTCGCACACCGCTCAGCGGCATTCTGGGCATGTCGGAAATCCTCTCCGACACCCCCCTGACCCCCAATCAGCGGGAATGCGTGTCTGCCATCCAGAATGCAGGCGACAACCTGCTTCGTATCATCAATGACGTACTGGAACACTCCCAACTCTCCGACAGCACCGACGTGAATCAGGCCTCACTGAATGTGCATGATCTGCTCATGGAAGCCATCGACCTGTTCAAGGAAAGGGCGGAAGAGAAGCAGATAGAACTGATCACCCATGTGCATACCAATGTGCCGGCCCGGGTGCTGGGAGATGCCAGCCGTCTACGTCAGGTGCTCACCAACCTGACAGGGGCCCTGATTCGTCATGGCACCCCCGGCGAACTGATCATTGATGTGTCACTGGAGCCCACCGGTCAGGCCGACAGAGTCCGCTTTGGCTTCTCGGGCAGCACCCTCAGTGATGAGGCCATCAAACGCCTTCAGGACAGCCAGCGCCAGAACCAAAGCAGCCATCTCAGCCTGGTGATTGCTGAACAGCTGGTAGAGGCCCTGCATGGCCGCATGGGTAACCTGCAGGACCAGCGCGGCACCCATTACTGGTTCGTCGTCCCTCTCCCCCCCGATCAATCTGCCCCGCACTCGTCAGCCAAGATCGACCTCAACTGCCTGGAAGGCCGCAGCCTGCTGGTGGTGGATGACTCCAGCACCGTGACCCGGGTTTTGCGCCACCATGCGCTGTCCTGGGGGATGCGCGTCACCGCCTGTCACGACCCCAAGGAAGCACTGGCATCACTGCGCACCCAGGCCAATATCAACGAGCCCTATGACGTAGTCGTACTGGACCAGCAAATGCCTGGTATGGATGGCATGCAACTGGCCGCGCGTATCCACGAAGACCCGGTCATCCTCCATCCCACGGTGCTGGTGATGCTCACCGGTATTCAGCAGGCGCCCAGTGCTACCCAGGCCCGGAATGTAGGCATCCACCGGGTGTTGTCCAAACCGGTTTCCGCGCCGCGTCTGCGCCAGGCGCTGGCCGAGGAACTGGGCAACGAGGTGCACAGCAAACCGGATACGGAAGATAGTCGACCCAGCCCGGATCTTCGCATTCTGGTGGCAGAGGATCACTACCTGAGCCAGAAGGTCATCCGTGGCATGCTCGGAAAGCTGGGCCTCAAGGCGGATATCGCCAGCGATGGCCAGGAAGCCCTGGCGCTGGCAGAAAAGCAGCACTATGACCTGATACTGATGGACTGTGAGATGCCGGAAATGGATGGCTTTGAAGCCACCCGCCGCATCCGCCAGCATGAACAGCGTCACGCCCTGCCATCCACGCCCATCGTGGCGCTCACCGCGCATATCCTCAAGGAACACAAAGATCGCAGCTTTGCAGCCGGGATGAACGCCCACCTGCCCAAACCGGTTGAATTGAATACCTTGCGCGAGACGGTTCTACGCTTTACTCGCAGTGACGGAACTGGTTCGGACTCATCCCTCGCCAGCGACGAAATGCTCGACTGAACGAGCTGGACTCGGCAAAGCCCAGCAGCAGCGCAATCTCGGTCAGGGAAAGCGAGGCATCCTGCAGATAAAGCTCCGCCAATGTCTGACGCAGACTGTCGAGCATCTCGGGAAAACGCAGGGACTGGGCCATCAGCCGCTTGCTCAAGGCGCGACCACTTAGCCCCAGCGCCTGGGCCACACTCTCCAGGGACGGCTCGCCACCGGCCAGCTGCCGGTAGGCGGCCGCGCGCACAGCACTGACCAGGTTGGTGTTCACGTCAAAACCTGCCAGCAGTTCACTGGCCTGTTTTTCCATCATGCCCGCCAGACCCGGGTCCGCGGTATTCAAGGGGGCAGAGAGCAGCGCCGGCTCCAGTACCACCCCGTCAAAGTCGGCATTGAAATATACCGGCGCCTGAAAGTAGTCCTCATAGCGTGCCACCTCTGCCGGCGGGGCATGCCGAAAGCACACCGCGCTGGGTGCCAGGGTGTGTGCCAGCAACGGACGGATGAAGGCCACCCAGCCTGTGACTGCCGCCTCGACCAGATAGCGCGCGGGCTCCCCGCTCAATGGGCACAGCCACTGCAGATGAATGCCGTCATCATGATGCTCAAGGCGGGTTTGACCCAGTTTGCCAGACAGGCTTTCAAAGCGAATCAGCCGGTCGATGGCCTCTCCCAGGTCAGTACTGGCAAGAATCACGTAGCCCAGCACCTGATAGGAACGGGGCCGCACCCGTCGCCCAATCTCGAAGCCCAGCCCCGGGTCGCCACTGGCCTGCATGATCACCAGAAACAGGCGCAACACATCCACCAGGGGCAGCAGCTGTTCCGGCCGGCCCAAACGGTCATCGTCAATGCCGGCGGCGGTCAGAATCTCACCCCGGGACAGCTGGTAATGGGCTAGCAGATCCGGCAGCACCGACTCCACATAGGCCGCAGAGAGGCTCTGGTCAGACCCTGCCAGCGCCGGATCAAGCACCGGCATTGACCGCCCTCCCCTGACACCAGTGTCGCAGGCGGGCCAGAGGTTCGGCCATGGTCACTGACAACGGCACGGTGGCCGCCAGCTCCGCTTCCAGCACTCCCTGATCCAGGGGCTGCTCTGCGGCGCCCGCACTGTACAGCCCGGCCACCACCGCCTGTTCGATCTCGGCACCGGTAAAACCGTCACTGGCGGCCGACAAGGCTCGCAGATCAAAGCGATCCGCAGGCTGACCGCGCTTGGCGAGATGAATACGGAAGATCACCTCACGCACGGCAGGGTCCGGCAAATCCACAAAGAAGATTTCATCCAGACGGCCCTTGCGAATCAGCTCCGGCGGCAGCCGCTCAATGTCGTTGGCGGTGGCCACCATGAACACCTTGCTCTGATTCTCCGCCATCCAGGTCAGCAAGGTGCCAAGCACCCGGCGGGAGGTACCGCCATCGTTGTCCCCTACCGCAATGCCCTTTTCAATCTCATCGATCCACAGCACACAGGGCGACATGGTTTCGGCCATCTTCAACGCTTCACGCACATTGCGCTCGGATTCACCAAAGAACTTGTTGAAGATAGCGCCCATATCCAGGCGCAGCAGCGGAAGCCCCCACAGACCGGCCACCGACTTGGCGGCCAGACTCTTGCCGCCCCCCTGCACACCCACCAGCATGACACCGCGGGGGGAGTCGATATCGCTCTCGCCATGGAAGGCTTTTTCCCGCTTGCCCAACCAGTTTTTCAGCCCCTGCAAGCCGCCCACATTGGCAAAGCTTTCGGTGTCATACTCGTAACTGAGCACACCCTCCATTTCCATGAGAGCGAACTTGGCCTTGTTCACCTCCGGCAGATCGGCCTCGGTGATCGCGCCATCGTGGAGTATCGCTCCACGGGCCAGCTTGCGGGCATCCTCCACACTCAGTCCACGCAGGTTGCGAATCAGGCGATCCAGGGATTCCCGGTCGGCTCGCACCCGCTCCCCCTTTTCCTGCTTGAAGCGCCGGGCCTCGTCCTGAACGATATGTTCCAGCTGTTTCTCATCCGGCATGGACAGGGAAAAGCGCGTGGAATAACGGCGAATTTCCGGGGGAATCTGGAACTGGTGGCTGATCAATACCAGCGAGTGCTGCAGCCGTTCGTGATGCAGCGCGATCTCCTTGAGCAGACGTACATTCTTCGGCTCGTCCTTGAGGAAAGGGTGCAGATCGCACAGCGCATAGATACCAGGCTGACTGGTACCACGAATTTGCCCCAGCACCGCATCCGGCTCCACCGTATGCTTCTGGGCAGGGACGTCATCAAACTCTAGCCGGCGCATGCCGTCTACAGAGGTCCAGGCGAACACTGGCCGCCCTTCCTTCATCCCCAGCCGCCGGATCAAATCCAGTGCCCGTAATTCTTCCCAGGTCTCGATCACCACAATGGGATAGCGGGAATCGAGCAGCATTCTCAGGTCGTTCAGATCACTCATGATTTACGCTTCACGCAACACGCATCATGCTTCACGCGCGGCTAAAGAATCCTTGTTATTGTGTTGAATCAAATGCCGAAGTTGCTGGCTTCGGCTACACTAGAATCTCTGTAACCAACCCTGCGTGCAAGCGTGTTGCATGCTGCGTGAAGCGTATAACCATGACCGAACGTCGACTGACACCTCTTGACCGCCTGCTGGCCCGTGCTGATAACGCCCTGCGCACCCTGACGCCGGGTACCATTCAGGCAGAACGTGCTCCCACTGCCACGCCGGAGAGCCCCGGCGGTGAGGCTCAGCCGGGCATCCTGCCCACCGACCAGCGTCGCCATGTGATGGGCCTGATGCGCATCAACCATACCGGTGAGGTGTGTGCCCAGGCGCTGTATCAGGGCCAGGCCAGCACAGCCAGCCTGCCGCATATCCGCCATGCCATGGAAGAGGCAGCCAAAGAAGAAGAGGACCATCTGGCCTGGTGTGAGGAGCGCATACGGGAGCTGGGCGGCGCGCCCAGCAAACTCAACCCGCTGTTCTATGCCATGAGCTACGCCATGGGCGCCACCGCCGGGCTGATTGGCGATCGCTGGAGCCTGGGCTTTGTCTCTGAAACCGAAAACCAGGTGGTGAAACACCTCGAGTCTCACCTGTTCCAGGTCCCGGAAAGCGACCTGCGCACCCGCGCCATCCTCGAACAGATGCGCAGCGACGAACTCAAGCACGCCGTCACCGCCAAAGACGCCGGCGGCGCCGACCTGCCGCCCCCGATCCGCCACGCCATGACATTGATGAGCAAGGTGATGACGTTTGCGACTTATCGGGTTTGATTAGTTAACAGTGAATAGTGAACAGTTAACAGCGTCGCGCCAAACGTCATCAGGTGCCGAGAACAAAGAGACCGCGCCCAGAACCCGGGCGTGGCCTTTTGTTTGTGACAACGTTTATTTCGAAGCCGCTGTAGGAACGTAGCGCAGCGGAGTAACGCACGTAGTGCGGCCCGAAGGGTAAGCGGAGCGAATAACTTGCCTGCAAGCGATCCGAGCAACAGCGAGGTAAAAAGATTCGAGTTGTGGGTCACGAGTTTCGAAAGGCAAGGATTCAAACCTCGCGCCTGGCCTCCAGTTTTGGATTTTCGAAACTCGCTTCTGGAATCCTTACCTCGCCAAGGCTCGGATCGCTTGCAGGCAAGCTCCTACAGCGGTTTCATCCTTGGCGTCAGGCAGTCAAACAAAGGCCGCGCCCAGGTTCTGGGCGCGGCCTCTTTACTTTCAGCAGGCAGCGGCGCTAATCGCGCAGCTGTTAACTGTTAACTATTCACTGCTTTCAGCCCAGATTACGGCTATAGAAAATCTCCAGCATCTCGGTCTTGAGGCGTTCTTCAATCTGGTCCAGCTCTTCCTGGTTGAACTCATCGCTGCCGGCACCGAACAGGTAGTTGTCGATATCGAAGTCCTTGAGCAACATCTTGGTGTGGAAGATGTTTTCCTGATACACATTCACGTCGATCATCTGATAGGCGTTCTGGGTATCTTCGGTGAGGAAGTTCTGGATCGAGTTGATGTCGTGATCGATGTAGTGCTTGGTGCCATCCAGATCACGGGTCATGCCCCGCACCCGGTAGTCCACGGTGACGATATCGGAATCGAAGCTGTGGATCAGGTAGTTCAGCGCCCGCAGCGGTGAAATCACCCCGCAGGTGGACACGTCCACATCTACCCGGAAGGTGGAAATGCCATTGTCCGGGTGGGATTCCGGGTAGGTGTGCACAGTCACGTGGCTCTTGTCCAGGTGAGCCACCACGGTGTCCGGCAACGGACCGGGGGCTTCCTCATCCCAGTCAGTGCCATCCGGCGGGGTCTCGTGCTCGGCAATGAGCATGGTCACGCTGGCACCCTGCGGATCGTAATCCTGCCGGGCCACATTGAGAATATTGGCGCCAATGATCTTGGTCACATTGGTGAGAATCTCGGTGAGACGCTCGGCATTATACAGCTCATCAATATATTCGATGTATTCCTGACGGTGCTGCTCCGTCTTTGCATAAGCGATATCAAAAATATTGAAGCTCAAGGATTTGGTCAGGTTATTGAAACCATGAACCGTAATCTTGGGATTGGGATCTTTCACCACAGCCGTACCCCACGGGCGTTTCACCGCCACATCAGAACCAACACATTACCGCCCCACGGCGGCGACCTGGATGCAAAACGGCACTCGCCGTCTCGCCCTCTCCCCGGCAGCCGCCGGGAAACTTGCCCTGATCGTTATCGATCAGGGTTCAATGGTATAACTATGGGTGATCTCAACACCACCGCGAGTCAGCATGATGCTGGCAGAACAATACTTCTCTGCAGACAGCTCCACGGCACGCTTCACCTGATTCTCTTTCAGGTTATTACCGCTCACGATGAAATGCAGATGAATCTTGCTGAATACCGCCGGCACGTCATCCACACGCTCGGCGGTCAGCTCACACCGGCAGTCGGTCACGTCCTGGCGGGATTTTTTCAGGATATGCACCACATCAAAGGACGAGCAGCCACCCACGCCCAGCAGCAGGGTTTCCATGGGCCGTGGACCCCGGTTCTGGCCACCGTGATCCGGCGGACCGTCCATCAGCACCTGATGGCCGCTTTCCGTCTGCCCTTCGTAGCAGGCTTCGCCCTGCCACTGAACCACTGCTTTCATGGCCGTCTCCTGAGTCTGTTGATGCGGGATCCACAACCCCGTAAAAAGGCGCGCAGAGTACCATAGCAGGGGGGCTTCGCCACCCCCTTTTGTCAGCGCCTGCAATGGCTTTTACATGCCGTTCTGGCTAGCCAGTGAGCGGCTTTGTCCCCCCTGGGCCACCGTCCGGGCCGGGAAAAGCGAGAGTGAGAGCCAGTTCCCTTGGCATGACCCATAAAAACAGGCAATATCCATGACTTATTGGCTAAGACATTTTTCTGGCTTAAGACTGAGCGCCCATGACTGAAGGCAACAAAATTATTCCAAATCTGGACCATTTCCTGGCCAATTGTCACCGTCGCAAATATCCGGCGAAAAGCACAATTATCTATGCCGGGGATGAGTCAGATGCACTGTATTACATTCTGAAGGGGTCTGTGACCGTCATGATCGAGGATGATGACGGCCGCGAAATGATCATGGCCTACCTCAATGAGGGGGATTTCTTCGGTGAAATGGGGCTGTTCGAGAATGACCCGTCCCGCTCTGCCTGGGTTAAGGCCAAGAGTGAATGTGAAGTAGCGGAAGTCAGCTACGCAAAATTCAAGCAGCTGGCCCGCGAAGACGCCGATATCCTGTTCGCCGTCTCCGCCCAGATCGCCGGCCGCCTGCGCGCCACTACCCGAAAGGTGGGTGACCTGGCGTTCCTGGACGTAACCGGCCGCGTGGCAGGCACCCTGCTGGACTTGTGCAAACAACCCGACGCCATGACCCACCCCGACGGCATGCAAATCAAGGTCACCCGCCAGGAAATCGGCCGCATCGTCGGCTGCTCCCGTGAAATGGTGGGCCGGGTACTGAAGAATCTGGAAGAACAGGGTCTGGTATCTGTGAAGGGCAAGACCATGGTGGTTTACGGCACGCGCTGAAAAGCAATTAATAGTTAATAGTGAATAATTAATAGCTGCGCGGATTGGCACCATTCTGATCTGAAAGCATTGAGGCCGCGCCCGGAATCCGGGTGCGGCCTCTTTGTTTGTACAAACACTTCCTTCAAGCCACCGTAGGAGCCCAGCTTGCCTGGGCGAACCGTGCGAAGCACCGCATCATCCGGGCGCAACCAGGCATTCCAGGCAGACAGGAATTCGATAGAGACACCCGTCACGGCCTGCAGCCCTACCTCGCCAAGGCTCGGATCGCCCAGACAAGCTGGGCTCCTACGGTGGCTTCGTAACAAAGCTGTTCATACACAGAGGCCGCGCCCAATCTCTGGACGCGGCCTCTATCCTGTAAGCCAACCCCCACACATCCCGCGCAGCTATTAATTATTCACTATTAACTATTAACTGCCTTTAAAAGCCGCCATTTCCCGCTGGATAAAGTGCTCCACCAAATCCCGGTACAGCTTCTCGACCATATCCGCATCCAGCCCTTCCTGCTCCGCCCACTCTCTTCGGGTCTGCAGCATGGTCCGGAACCGTTCTGGCGCCCTGACACCATCTTCGCTGGTCTTGAAGGCCGCTGCGGCATGCACATAACCCGCCCTCTCGCCGAGCAAGGCGATAATCTCACGATCCCGGCGATCAATTTCGGCACGAATATCCTCCATCCCCAGACATTCCTCCGGTGACTTAGCTGTCATGCTTCCTCCTTGAAACAACAAGGCCGCAACCAGAATCTGGACGCGGCCACTTTTATCTGTAGCCGACCGTTCTACAAAGTCACCGCAGGAGCCCAGCTTGCCTGGGCGAACCGTGCGGAGCACGTCATCATCCGCGGCGCTACCTGGCATTCCAGGCAGACAGGGATTCGATAGAGAAACCTGTCACGGCCTGCAACCCTACCTCGCCGAGGCTCGGATCGCCCAGGCAAGCTGGGCTCCTACGGCGACTCTGTAGAAACGAAGAAGCCGCACCCAATTCATGGGCGCGGCCTCTATGCTGTACGCCAATACCCACGCATCACGCGCAGCTATTAACTATTCAGTATAACTATTAACTGAAGAACAGCGCCTTCAGCCCCTCCCCCGGGTCCGCTTCGCGCATGAACGCTTCTCCCACCAGGAAGGCATGAATGCCGTTGCTGCGCATCAGCTTCACATCCGCGGCGGTGTGGATGCCGCTTTCGGTGATGATCATGCGGTCGGCGGGCACGTTTTCGGCCAGGGTCAGCGTGGTGTCCAGGCTGGTCTCGAAGGTATGCAGGTTGCGGTTGTTGATGCCGATCAGCTCCGCGTTCAGCTTCACCGCCCGCTCCAGCTCTTCTTCGGTGTGCACTTCCACCAGCACGTCACAGCCGGCCTGCTGGGCAGCATGGTTAAGCTCGTCCAGCTGAGCATCGGACAGGGCCGCCACGATCAACAGCACCGCATCGGCGCCCATGGCACGGGATTCGAAGATCTGCCAGGGGTCGATCATGAAATCCTTGCGAATCACCGGCAGTTCCACCGCGTTCCGGGCGGCCCGTAGGTAATCTTCGTGGCCCTGGAAAAAATCCTGGTCAGTGAGCACTGACAGACAGGCTGCGCCATGCTTTTCATAGCTCCGGGCAATGGCCACCGGATCGAAATCATCGCGTATCACCCCCTTGCTGGGGGACGCCTTCTTGATTTCGGCAATCACCGCCGGCTGCTTGTCACGCACCCGGTCAAACAGGGCGCGGGCAAAACCGCGGGCCTTGCCCTGGTTCTCCGCCATGGATTGCAGATCACCGAGGGTGTAGTTGTTCTTGCCCACCGCAATCTCTTCCTGCTTGCGGGCAATAATCTTGTCGAGAATAGTGCCGGTACTCATAACGATACTCCCTGTCCTGGCCTGTCAGTCCGCCGCCGTAAGGGCAGTACTGAACTGGGCAAGCTCACGCATGCGTTCCGCTGCCTCTCCATTGTGTATCAGGTCTTCGGCCATGCGTACCCCCTCTTTGTGAGTTCGGGTAATACCGCTCACATAGATAGCTGCACCGGCATTCAGTGCAATCATGTCCGCCGCCTTGCTGGCCGCGTCTGTGGTGCGCTTGCCCAGGGCATCCTTGATCAGGGCCAGGGAGCCATCAGAGCTGCTTACATCCAGCCCCACCAAGGAGGCGGAATCAAGCCCCAGATCTTCCGGGGTCACGTCATACTCGCTCACGGCACCGTCCTTGAACTCCGCCACATGGGTGCGGGTGGCCAGGGAAATCTCGTCCAGGCCGTCCTTGCTGTGCACCACCATCACGTGCTCAGCGCCCAGGCGCCCCATCACTTCTGCCATGGGCCGGCACAGTTTCTCGCTGAACACCCCCAGCACCAGGCGCTGCACGCCAGCCGGGTTGGTCATCGGTCCGAGGATATTGAACAGGGTACGCATACCCAGTTCCTTGCGCGGGCCCACCGCATACTTCATGGCCTTGTGGTGGTTGGGAGCAAACATGAAGCCCACGCCCACGTTGTCCACACAGCTTCCAATCTGTTCCGGGGTCAGGTCCAGGGCAATCCCGGCGGTTTCCAGCAGGTCAGCAGAACCACTGCTGGAGCTCACCGAACGGCCACCGTGCTTGGCCACGTGGGCACCGGCGGCTGCGGCCACAAAGGCACTGGCCGAGGACACATTGAACAGGTTGGCGCCATCACCACCGGTGCCGACGATATCTACCAGATACTGGCGATTGGCCACCGGCACTGCGGTCACCAGCTCGCGCATCACCTGCACACCACCGGTAATTTCATCCAGGGATTCGCTTTTCATGCGCAGGGCCACCAGGAATCCGCCGATCTGGGCATCGGTGGCGCCGCCGGTCATGATCTGGCGCATCACGTCCTGCATCTCGTCCACGCTCAAATCAATCTGCTCGACCACCTTGGCCAGGGCTTCCTGAATATTCATGCGCCTTGCTCTCCTTTCAGAAAATTGTCGAGCAGGGCGTGGCCGTGCTCACTGAGGATGGACTCCGGGTGATACTGCACCCCCTCAATCGGCAGGGTCTTGTGCCGCATGCCCATGATCTCGTCCATACTGCCGTCTTCATTCTGGGTCCAGGCCGTGATCTCCAGACAATCTGGCAGGCTGCCCTTTTCCACCACCAGGGAGTGGTAGCGGGTGGCGATGTAGGGGGACGGCAGATCCCGGAAGATGCCCACGCCACTGTGATAGATCGGCGAGGTCTTGCCGTGCATCACCTGACGGGCCCGCACCACCTCGCCGCCAAACGCCTGACCGATGCTCTGGTGTCCCAGGCACACACCCAGAATAGGCAGCTTGCCGGCAAAGTGCTTGATAGCCGCAATGGAAATCCCGGCCTCATTAGGCGTACAGGGCCCCGGCGATACCATCAACCGGTCCGGGTTGAGGGCTTCAATCTCCTCAAGGGTGATCTGGTCGTTGCGATGTACCAGCACCTCGGCGCCCAGTTCCTGCAGATACTGCACCAGGTTGTAGGTAAAACTGTCGTAGTTATCGATCATCAAGACACGCATTACCGCTGCCCTCCGTCTGCCAGGTTGAGACCACCCAATGCCAGGTTCACCGCCCGGAATACTGCCCGGGCTTTGTTCATGGTCTCGTCCCACTCGGACTGGGGCACCGAGTCAGCCACAATGCCGGCGCCCGCCTGCACGTACAGCCGCTCGTCCTTCACCACCGCGGTGCGGATGGCGATGGCCGTGTCCATATCGCCGTTGAAGCCGATGTAACCCACTGCACCGCCATAGATGCCGCGCTTGGTGGGTTCCAGCTCATCAATGATTTCCATGGCGCGAATCTTTGGCGCGCCACTCAGGGTACCCGCCGGGAAGGTGGCACTGAGCACTTCCAACGGCCCCTGGCCGTCCTTCAGCTCGCCTTCCACGTTGGAAACGATGTGCATCACGTGGGAATAGCGCTCTACCACCATCTTGTCGGTGAGGTTCACCTTGCCAGGTTTGGCCACCCGGCCCACATCGTTGCGGCCCAGATCGATCAGCATCAGATGCTCGGCGATTTCCTTCGGATCCGCCAGCAGGTCCGCTTCCAGGGCCTTGTCTTCCTCGGTGGAGGCACCGCGCTTGCGGGTACCGGCAATGGGGCGCACGGTCACCCGCCCCTGCTCGGCCCGGGCAAGGATTTCCGGCGAAGAACCGGCAATGTGGAAGTCATCCAGATCCAGATAGAACATGTACGGCGACGGGTTCAGGTAGCGCAGAGCGCGGTACAGATCCATGGCCGGCGCCTTGAAAGGGCAGCTCATGCGCTGGGCCGGCACCACCTGCATCACATCGCCGGCGAGAATGTACTCGCGCACCTTCTCCACCCCGGCCTTGAACTGGGCTTCCGGGAACTCGCTCTGAAAATCACTTTCGTCCACCGGATCGCCATACACCGTATGCTCGGGCTCCGGCAGCGGCGCCCGCAGTTTCTCCTCCAGGGCCTCCAGCCGGACCTCTGCCTGCTCTGCGGCATCGGCAGCAGTGGGGTCCACGTGCACGATCAGATACAGCGAACCACGCAGGTTGTCGAACACCACCACTTCTTCGGAACGCATCAGCAGGATATCGGGCACGCCCAACACATCCTTGCCCGGTGCCGGGCCCAGCCGCGGCTCGAAATAACGCACGCTGTCATAACCGAAATAACCCACCAGACCACCATTGAAACGGGGCAGCCCGGGCAGTTCCGGAGACCGATACTGCTGGCGATAGCTCTCGATCCAGCGGATCGGATCTTCCACATCTAGCTGGGTTTCACCATCGGCATTGCTCACCGAGACCTTCTGGCCAGTGATGCGAATGACTTCTTCAGCGGGCAAGCCAAGGATGGAATAGCGGCCCCATTGCTCGCCGCCCTGCACGGATTCAAACAGGTAGCTGTAAGGCCCCTGGGCCAGCTTGCGGTACGCCGTCAGCGGCGTATCCAGATCCGCCAGCACCTCGCGGACAACAGGGACGCGGGTGTAGCCCTCTTGGGCGTAACGATCCAGTTCTTGTGGTGACATGGTTTTTCCTTATCCGACCTTTCTCTGGGAGGCCGATATCGAGAATGCAGATTGTAGAGCAAAGGGGGGTGTCAGTGCAGACGTGATGCGCACAAACACAGGGAAAGCGTCACCATCGCCAGCTGGCGGGTGCGGACAGGGAAGCAGAGCTGTTGATCGGGGTACGGTCCAAGGGGGACGTCCTTTCTCAAGCGAGGTCGATGGCTGAAATTGTAGTCAATGTTAACGCCGGACGCCAGACGCCGGACGCCTTACCGGGAGCCCATGGAGGAAACTCCGTGGGAGCGTGCTTGCACGCGAAGCTTTCCAGTCACCCTTTCGCGTGCAAGCACGCCCCCACAGCAAGCCAGAAGCCAAATCTACCGTGCAGATTGAATTCAGCCGCCCCCGCTCTCATGTAAACTAGATCGCACAACGTCAACCGGATGCTTTTTGCGTCTGGCGTCGGGCAGCCGGCGTCGGGCGTCCCCAGCCATGAATATTGTCGCCCTCTACACCGCCGATGAGTCCCGTGGCCCCATGACCGGCCACGAAGCCGTGCAATTGCGTGCCGGCTGCGGCATCGTTGGTGACCGCCACTACAAGCGCAATACCAAACCCGAAGAGCAGCTCACCCTGATCGAGCATGAGGCCGTGGACGCCTTCAACGAAGAGTTCGGCCAGGAAGTGCAGCCCCACCAGCTGCGCCGCAACATCGTTACCCAGGGCGTGGATCTCAATGCCCTGGAGGGCCATGAATTCATGATCGGCCCGGTGCGGGTGCGCGGCATCGAGCTGTGTGAGCCCTGCTCGGTGGTGGGCAAACTGCTGGCCGGCGAGCTTACGCCCACCCGCATCATCCAGTCCTTCATGGGCCGCGGCGGTCTACGCTGCGAGATCCTCTCAACAGGCGTGGTGAGAGTGGGCGACGACATTGTGATCCCCAGCGAATGAGGGTCAAGCTTCAAGGTTCAACGCGGAGCAAGGCCAACAGAATTTCAGCGCCGTGGCCGCGAACCAACGCAGGGCGCGGACTGAAGAGTCGAAGATAACATCGGACATCTTCCGCGTTGCAACTTGAAACTTGTCACTTGCAACTCGACCGTAGGGCGGAAATTGGCGCCAGCCAATCTCCGCCATGAACACCCAGCGGCGGAGATTCCCTCCGGGAATTTCCGCCCTACGACACTTTTTAGAGCGCTTCACCGCATGAACGACGTGGAAAAAACCCGCTACATCAACCAGACCCGCCAATGGCTGGAACAGGTGGTGATCGGCCTGAACCTGTGCCCCTTCGCCCGCAAACCCTTCCAGAAAGGCCAGGTGCGTTTTGCCGTGACCGACAGCCGCAACGTGGAAACCCTGCTGCAGGATCTCTACGACGAACTGGAAAAACTGGCGACGACACCCGCCAGCACCATCGACACCACCCTGCTTATCATCCCCGATCAACTGGATGACTTTTACGACTACAACGACATGCTGGATCTGGCCGACGCCCTGCTGGAACAGCAGGACTGGGTAGGCACCTTCCAGATCGCCAGCTTCCACCCGGCCTATCAGTTTGCCGACACGGAAGCGGACGACCCGGGCAACTACACCAACCGGGCGCCCTTCCCGATCCTGCACCTGCTGCGTGAAGACAGTCTGGAGCAGGGGCTCGCCAGCTACCCGGACCCGGAAGCCATTCCCGAACGCAACCTGGATACCCTGGACAACCTCAGCGAAGCCCAGTGGCTCAGTCTGTTCGGCGGCCCGCCGGGAGCCTCGCGATGAATCTGGATTTGGGGGATATCTTTCTGGTCACCGCCGTGGTGATCATCGCCGCCCTGTTCTGGCGCTCCCACGGAATCCGTGAGCGGGCCCTGGCCTACACACGCAAATACTGTGAACGGGAAGCGCTGGAGTTTCTCGACGACACCGTGGGCATGGACAAGCTGACCCTGCAACGGGACAGCAACGGCAAGCTACGCATCACCCGCATCTACCGCTTCGAATTCACCGTCACCGGCGGCGAACGCTATCAGGGCCACACCATCGTCATGGGCGGCACGGTGCACCGCGTCGACCTGCCCCCCCACCGCTACACCCCACCCCCTGAACAGCTGCACTAGGTCGCGGAGATCGCGACACACACCGTAGGAGCCTGCCTGCAGGCGATCTGAGCAACAGCGAGGTAAAAAGATTCGAGTTGCGGGTCACGAGTTTCGAAAGGCAAAACACTTTGCGCATTCTGGAGGTTTTGAGATTTTCGCAACTCGAAACTCGTTACTCGCGTCTCTGGAATCCGTACCTCGCCGAGGCTCGGATCGCTTGCAGGCAAGCTCCTACAGCGGCACCGTGAAGCAGGGAATGCTGTGTATTACGGCATGGGCTTATCGCAATTCACCATCCACGGCACCCCAAACCGGTCTACACACATACCGAACCGTTTTGCCCAGAAGGTCTCCTCCAAAGGCATGGTGACCCGCCCCCCTTCACTCAACTGGGCAAATACCAATTCGGCTTTCTCCACCGATTCCATTCCGATATTGATAATGGTGCCCTGCGGCGTCTCATACTGGTCTGGCGGACAATCCGAACCCATCAACGTCAAACCATCGCGTTCCAGACAGATATGACAAATCCGATCATGCATCTCCTTCGGCACCTCTTCCGCCATGGGCGTTTCTCCCATAGTGATCAGAAAGGTCACCGGCGCCTCCAGCACCTGGGCATACAGCTCGAAGGCCTCCCGGCAGCTGCCCGGAAAATTCAGGTAGGGGTTGATCTTCACATCAGACATGGTTTCTCTCCTTGAGATGATTGGCTATCCATAGCTAATCGAATGACATGACCGCCATTCGACAGGCATCGCTTTTGTAGGAGCCCAGCTTGCCTGGGCGAACCGAGCGACAGCGAGGGAATCTGTTTCGACTGACGAGGAACAAGTTTCGAAAGGCAAAACACCGCGTTCATTCTCGAGGTTGTGAGATTTTCGCAACTCGCACCTCGCGTCTCTGGAATCCATACCTCGCCGAGGCTCGGATCGCTTGCAGGCAAGCTCCTACGGGGCGTTAGCTGACCCGAAAGCTTTTGTCTTTGGATTTAGCTATTAACTATTCACTGTTAACTATTAATTGCTTTACTTGACGCGTTGTTTTTCCAGCTTGCGGGCAAGGGTGCGGCGATGCATGCCCAGGCGGCGGGCGGTTTCGGAAATGTTGAAGCCGGTCTCGGCCAGGGTTTCGTGGATGCGTTCCCATTCGAGGGTTTTCAGGTCCGACGACCGCGCGGTGAGCGACACATCGGTGGTCCCTTCCGCACGCTGGAAGGCATCCTCGATATCATCGGTGTTGGAAGGTTTGGCCAGGTAATGGCAGGCGCCCAGCTTCACCGCTTCCACCGCGGTGGCAATGCTGGCGTAACCGGTAAGGACCACGATCAGGGTCTCTTCATTGTGCTGGTGCAGGGTCTGCACACAGGCCAGCCCGGAAGCTTCGCCCTTGATCTTGAGATCCACCACCGCGTAACCCGGATTGTGGGTCTTGAGCACCTTCTCCATGGCCTCATGACTGTCCGCCGTCACCACGGTATAGCCACGGCGCTCGAAGGAACGCCCCAGGGTGCGGGCAAACGCTTCGTCATCTTCTACGATGAGCAACAGCCGCCCTTCATTTTCGATAGCGTCAGACATGTTAGCCCTCCTCTTCCAGCGTCACGGTGTTCAGGGGCAGCGACAGCGTCACCAACGCCCCGCCTTGGACCAGATTACGGGCGCGCAGATTGCCGCCCAGAGTGCGCAATACATTCATCACCAGAAACAGCCCCAGGCCACTGCCCGGTCTGCCCTTGGTGGACTGATACGGACGGCCGATACTGTCCAGCATGTCTTCCGGGAAGCCGGGACCCCGGTCAGTCACTGAAATCAGCAGCGTCTCGTCTTCGCGATGCACATCCAGCCGCACCCAGTTCGGCGAGGCCTCCAGGGCATTATCCAATACATTATGAATGCTTTGCTTGAGCGCGTCGTCGGAGACAATACGCAGGTCGGTGCCGAAATCATTCATGTAGATGAAATCCTTCACCGGCCGCGTGTCACGCCATTCCGCCACCAGCTCATCGAGGAACTCCCGCACTGTGGTTTCCTCGGAGGCTTCGCCGCGGGTTTCACCGGCAGACAAAAGAATGCCGCTGACAATGGATTTGCAGCGCAGCACCTGGGTCTGCATTTCGGCGATTTCCTGCGCCATGTCCGGATCATTCTTGAACGGCGCCATGTGTTTCCAATCCCCCAGAATCACCGACAGGGTGGCCAGCGGCGTGCCCAGCTCGTGGGCGGCGCCGGACGCCAGCAGCCCCATGCGGACAATGTGCTCTTCCTCTGCCGCACGCTGACGCAATTCCGCCAGACGCTCATCCCGCTGACGCTTGTTGCGGTTAATGCGGTTGATAAAGATCACCAGCAAGCCGCCGTTGAGCACAAAGCAGATCAACATGCCTTCGATATACAGACTGAACAGCCCACGGGAATGATCCAAAGGCATGGGCAAGGGATGCCCGTACCAGGCCAACCAGCCAAAACACAGGGTGGTGACAATCAGGATCACCCAGGTGGACCAGGCCTCCAGCAATACCGCGCCCAGAATCACCTGCAGCAGAAACAAAAAGACGAAGGGGTTGGTGGCGCCGCCGCTAAGAAAAAGCAGCATGGTGAGTGTGCCCACGTCCACCAGCAGGGACAGAAACAGCTCAGTGTTTCCAATGGGGCGGCGCACCCGCAGGCGCAATACACTCAGGGCGTTGAACAGCAACAAGCCGAACAACACGATCAACATGTTGGACACCGGCAGCGGCACATCCAGCCCGTAGTAAACCACCAGAATGGTGGCGAACTGGCCGAACATGGCAATCCAGCGTAGCTGGATCAGCAGCTGCAGGTTCTTGCGCCCGGTGGCATCGTCGCTACCGCTGCCCAGTACACTGCGCAGGGCGGAAAGGGGATGCCGGTTGGCAGAATCGGTTGTACTCATGGTTTCCATGCCGTCAGTGTAACGGCTTCCACGTGAAAGCGTCAGCGATGCCGCTGCACCAGCCACCCCGCCAGTACCACGCCTAACGCCAGTGCGAACCAGGTGATGGCATACACCAGATGGTTATTACGGAACTGGATAACGGTGAGCCCGCCGATCGGCAAGGCCTCCCCCGCTCTGGCCTCATCTACAAAGAACGGGGCTACAGGGGCAATGCTTTGTCTGGCCGCCATGGCCTGCACATCGCGGGAATACCAGCGATTTTCCGCGGGCACGTTGTCACGCAGTACGCCACCGCCGGGATGGCTGAGACGCAGCAGACCGGTCACGGTCACTTCACCCTGCGGAGTAAACTCACCCGCCTGAGCCGGCTTGCGCTCGGACTGAGGCACAAAGCCCTGATTGATGTACAACCAACTGCCATCCGCCCGTTGCAGTGGCGCCATCACCCAATAGCCCTGCCCCGCTTCCGTGGCAGCGGACACCAATGACACGGCCTCCGGCCGATAGTGCCCGGTCACCGTCACAGGGCGGTATTCATGGCTGGCATGGGTCACGTCTGCCCACTCTTCCCGGGCAGGCGCCACCACGGCCTGCGCATGCACCCGCGCATCGATACGCGCAATCAGATCTTCCTTCCACGCCAGCCGCTTTATCTGCCAGACACCCAGCGACATAAAGCCAGCAAAGGCCAACGCCGCCAGCAGCAGAAAAACAAAAGCCAGAAAACGCCGACGAGCCATGGTCATGCCTCTTCAAACGTGGAGGGAGAGGGGAAGGAATCCGTAGGAGCCTGCCTGCAGGCGATCTTTCACCAGCAAAGACAGATTCGCCTGCAGGCAGGCTCCTACGGCGGGACGGAGCGCGAACGGGACATTTCTGCATTCCCCCTACATCACCCCAACATCACTTCAAACGTAGTGAAAGGTAAGGCAGAAATCGGCTATGCCGGTTTCCGTCTTACGCATGTTGCGTGATGCGTGTCGCGTGAAGCGTCGCCTATTCCATCATCCCCGGCATCATGTTCACGTTCAGGTTGTACATCACCCACAACGAACCCGCGAGGGTAATGAACACCAGGATCAACGTGAAAATCAGCGCCAGCATGTTCCAGCCACCTTCCGAATGGAAGTTCATGTGCAGGAAATACACCATGTGCACCACGATCTGCACCAGCGCAAAGGCCAGGATTACCAGGACGGTGGTGGCTGAGCTCTCAAATACATTGCCCATCACCAGCCAGAACGGAATCACGGTGAGGATCACCGCCAGCACAAAACCGGTGAGGTATTCCTTCAGGGAAACATGGGGAATGTCATCATCGTGATGATCATGCTCGTGTGTATGCTCGCTCATGGCAGCACTCCCATCAGGTAAACGTAAGTAAATACGCCGATCCAGACCACATCCAGGAAATGCCAGAACATGGACAGGCAGAATACCCGGCGCTTGTTTTCCACAATCAAACCGTGCTTCTTCAACTGGAACAGCAGGGTCACCAGCCACACGATGCCGAAGAACACGTGCAGACCGTGAGTCCCTACCAGCGCGAAGAAAGCGGTCCAGAAACCGCTGGTCTGCGGGCCAGCGCCCACGTGAATCAGGTGATGGAACTCATACAGTTCCAGCCCAAGAAAGCCCGCGCCCAGCAGGCCGGTAATGGCCAGCCAGAACATGGTGCCCTTCACCTTGTTGGCCTGCATTTGCAGCATGGCGAAGCCATAGGTGATCGACGAGATCAGCAGCAACGAGGTGTTGATGGCGATCAGGTTCAGATCGAACAGTTCCATGCCGGTGGGCCCGCCCGCATAGCTGCGACCGAGCACACCATAGGTGGCAAACAGACAAGCGAAGATCAGACAGTCGCTCATCAGGTAGAGCCAGAAACCCAGCAGGGTACCGTTCTGGGGGTGGTGATCCCCCTTCACGAGAAATTCCAGCGGGGCCTTCTTGTCGCTGTCATTCACAGCAGCAGTCATGGTGTTATCAGACATTGGCAAGCACCCGTGTACGTTCTGCTTCAATCCGCGCTACTTCTTCCGCCGGGATGTAGTAGTCACGGTCGTAGTTGAAGGTGTGGTAAATCGCCGTGCCGATCAGGGCCACAAAGGACACACCTGCCAGCAGCCACATGTGCCAGATCAGGGCAAAGCCCACCACCACACTGATACCGGAGAGCACGATGCCCGCCCAGGTGCCCTTGGGCATATGAATCGGGATAAAGCCGGATTCAGGACGCTGGAAACCGTGCTGCTTCATCTGCCACCAGGCATCCAGATCATGCACGCGGGGCGTGAAGGCAAAGTTGTACGGCGGCGGCGGTGAGGAAGTGGACCACTCAAGAGTGCGGCCATCCCACGGATCACCGGTTTCGTCCTTCAGGGCTTCGCGGCGCTTGAAACTCACCACCAGCTGGATAACGAAAGCAGCAATACCCACCGCAATCAGCACCGCACCGAAGGCGGCAATCTGGAACCAGATCTGCAGGGACTGATCTTCGAAGTGGCTGACGCGACGGGTCACGCCCATCAGGCCAAGCACGTACAGCGGCATGAAGGCGAAGTAGAAACCGATCAGCCAGAACCAGAAGGACATCTTGCCCCAGAACTCATCCAGCTTGAATCCGGTAGCCTTCGGGAACCAGTAGGTGATACCGGCAAAGAGACCGAACAGCACACCGCCAATGATCACGTTATGGAAATGCGCGATCAGGAACAGGCTGTTATGCAGCACGAAGTCCACCGGCGGTACCGCCAGCAAGACACCGGTCATGCCACCGATCACGAAGGTGACCATGAAGCCCACGGTCCACAGCATCGGCACATCGAACTTGATGCGGCCGCGGAACATGGTGAACAGCCAGTTGAAGATCTTCGCGCCCGTGGGGATCGAGATAATCATGGTGGTGATCCCGAAGAACGAGTTCACGCTGGCCCCCGAGCCCATGGTGAAGAAGTGGTGCAGCCATACCAGGTAGGACAGCACAGTAATCACCACGGTGGCGTATACCATGGAGGTATAACCGAACAGCGGCTTGCGGCTGTAGGTGGCCACGATCTCGGAGAAGATACCGAACACCGGCAGGATCAGGATGTACACCTCCGGGTGACCCCAGATCCAGATCAGGTTCACGTACATCATGGCATTGCCGCCCAGATCGTTGGTGAAGAAGGCGGTGTCCAGGTAACGGTCCATGGTCAGCATGCCCAACACGGCAGTCAGCACCGGGAAGGCCGCTACGATCAATACGTTGGTACACAGAGACGTCCAGGTGAACACTGGCATCTTCATCAGGCTCATGCCCGGTGCACGCATCTTGACGATGGTCACCAGCAGGTTGACGCCCGACAGCAAGGTGCCCACACCGGCAATCTGCAACGACCAGATGTAGTAATCCACCCCGACTCCGGGGCTCTGCAATATCCCCGATAGCGGCGGGTAGGCCAGCCAGCCGGTCTTGGCGAATTCACCAATGAACAGCGACATCATCATCAGCACGGCGCCAGCGGTGGTCATCCAGAAGCTGAAGTTATTCAGGAACGGGAACGCCACATCGCGGGTGCCTATTTGTAACGGAATCAGGTAGTTCATGATCCCGGTTACCAGCGGCATGGCCACGAAGAAGATCATGATCACGCCGTGGGCGGTGAAGATCTGGTCGTAGTGATCCGGTGGCAGATAGCCCGCGGAATCCCCGAAAGCCAGCGCCTGCTGCAGACGCATCATGATGGCATCGGCAAAGCCACGCAGCAGCATCACCAGACCGAGGATGATGTACATGATGCCGATCTTCTTGTGGTCGATGGTGGTGAACCACTCGTTCCACAGGTAACCCCACAGCTTGTAGCGGGTAATGGCGGCCAGCATGGCCACACCGCCCACCGCTACCACCGCGAAGGTGGCGAGGATGATCGGATCATGGAACGGGATTGCATCCCAGGTCAGGCGACCAAAGATCAGCTTGGTCAGGTCCAGGTTCTCAAACATGGGCGGCACCTACTGCGTATGTGGTCTGGAGTTCGGTGTTAATCATGGTGGCCTCCATGCTCGCCGTGACCGGCGTGGCTCTCGTGACCTTCATGGCCCTCAGCCTCGCCGTGATGTTCCCCGTGCTGGCCCATGCCGCTGTGGTACATCATGTCTTCCATGCACACGGTGCCCGGCACCACACAGCGATTGAGAATGCCGTGGTACAGGGTTGGATCCACGTTGGCGTACAGCGTCACCGGCACCTTGGCGCTGGGCACTTCCAGTTCCAGGTAGGTGTCGCGATCCAGGCTCAGCTCGCTGGCCTTCACCTTCGCCACCCAGGCGTCGAAGTCCGCCTCACTGAGCCCGTGGAAATCAAACTTCATGTGGGAATAGCCCGCGCCGCTGTAGTTGGCGGAGAACCCCTTGTAGACACCCGGCTCGTTGATCACCCCATGCAGCTTGGTTTCCATGCCCGCCATGGCATAGATCTGTCCGGCCAGAGCCGGAATGAAGAACGAATTCATCATGGTGGACGCGGTGATCTTGAAGCGGATCGGATGATCCACCGGCGCTGCCAGCTCATTCACCGTGGCAATGCCCTGCTCCGGGTAGATGAACAGCCACTTCCAGTCCAGCGCCACCACTTCCACGGTGAGCGGCTCCAGATCGGCGGGCACCGGGGTCTGTGCATCAATCCGGTCCAGCGGACGGTAGGGGTCCAGCTTGTGGGTGCCCACCCAGGTCATGGCGCCCAGGGCGATGATGATCATCAGTGGTACCGCCCAAATCACCAGCTCCAGCACGGTGGAATGGGTCCACTCCGGGGCGTAGGTGGCTTCTTCGTTGGTCTCGCGGTAGCGCCAGGCGAACCACAGGGTCAGCACGATGACCGGCACAATCACCAGCAACATGAGGATGGTGGCCCAGACAAGCAGGTCACGCTGTTGCATGGCAATGTCTCCGGACGGGGACATTACCACCGTGTCACAGCCGGTTAGCAGTGCGGCTGCCAGCAGGGTCAACACCACCCCACGCAATAGTTTGGCTATTTGCATTGGCGTACTTCTGTTGGCTTATGGGATCAGGAGAGGGAGCGGATCTGCGACTCCCTTTGCGGCACCTTAGCCAAGGGAAGGGGTAGCCGGTATTGGACATTTTGTCCCATCGGCTTAAAGTCCTAAGCAGGCTTGATGGAAATCAATGCATGACTGGCCATTCACGTTTAGGGCCGCCAGCAAGCCTCCATAACAACTTCGAGGAAGAGCGCACAACATGTCTCAGAGCTACGCAGCCCCCTCACCGGGGCAAAGCCACGCCCCCGTGGCCCCCAATGAAATCGCCGTTGGCGTGGTCATCGGCCGCACCTCCGAATATTTCGACTTCTTCGTCTACGGGATTGCCTCGGTCCTGATCTTTCCCCAGGTCTTCTTTCCGTTTACCGGCCAACTGCAGGGCATGCTCTATGCCTTCACCCTGTTCGCCCTGGCCTTTGTGGCGCGCCCTTTCGGTACCGCCCTGTTCATGTGGATCCAACGTCAGTGGGGCCGCGGCGTGAAACTCACCGCCGCCCTGTTCCTGCTGGGTACCGCCACCGCCGGGATCGCCTTCCTCCCCGGCCATGAAAAAATCGGCGGCTACGCCATCGCCCTGCTGGCCCTGTTCCGTATTATGCAGGGGGTAGCCTTCGGCGGCTCCTGGGACGGCCTGCCGTCCCTGCTGGCCCTGAACGCGCCCAAAGAGAAACGCAGCTGGTACGCCATGCTGGGCCAGCTGGGCGCGCCACTGGGCTTTGTGATCGCCAGCGCCCTGTTCCTGTACCTCTATAACAGCCTCACTGCCGCTGACTTCCTCGGCTGGGGTTGGCGTTACCCGTTCTTCGTGGCCTTTGCCATCAACGTGGTGGCCCTGTTTGCCCGCCTGCGCCTGGTGCTGGGCGAGGAATACACTGAAGCCATGCAGGAAAAAGAACTGGAGCCCATCCGCACCACCGAAATGGTGCGCGAAGAAGGCCACAACATTTTCATTGGTTCCTTCGCGGCGTTGGCCAGCTACGCCCTGTTCCATGTGGTGACCATCTTCCCGCTGTCCTGGATTGCCTTTCAGGGTAGCCAGACCACCGCCCAGGTGCTCACCGTACAGATCGTCGGCGGCTTCGTAGGCATCCTGGCCACCATCGGCTCCGGCTGGATCGCCGCGCGCATTGGCAAGCGCACCACCGTGGGCGCCCTGGCCGCCATGATCGGCGTGTTCAGCCTGCTCACTCCACTATTAATGGGCGGCAGCCCGGTCATGCAGGACACCTTTATCCTGCTCGGCTTCGCCCTGCTGGGGGTGTCCTATGGCCAGGCCTCCGGCACCGTCACCGCCAACTTCGCCCCGCGCTTCCGCTACACCGGCGCCGCCCTCACCTCCGACTTCGCCTGGCTGTTCGGCGCGGCCTTCGCCCCCCTGGTGGCCCTGGGCCTGTCCGCCAAATTCGGCCTGTTGTCGGTGACCGTGTACCTGCTCTCCGGCGTCATCTGCACCCTGCTCGCCCTGGCCATCAACCAGTCCCTGGAGGATCAGGGCGAGGACTGAGCGGCAAGCTACAAGCCTCAAGCTGCAACGCGGTTTGAGGTCGCAGCGAACTGAAACACAGAGGCCGCGCCCAGACATTGGACGCGGCCTCTGTCGTTCAGCAATGCCCCTCTGTAGGAGCCCAGCTCGCCTGGGCGAACCGCATGGCAATGCGGACTCCGCCGCAGGGCTACCAAGCATTGGCTCTCCCGAAACAGGAGTGGGCCCAACCTCAACACTTCCTCGCTGTGGCTCGGTTCGCCCAGGCGAGCTGGGCTCCTACAGCGACTCCGTCGAAAAGCCAAACCGCACCTCCCGCTGTAGGAGCGGTCGTCCGACCGCGATAGCCGTGGCGCGGTGTTTTTTCGCGGTGGAACCACCGCTCCCACAAAATCGTCTGCACAACAAAAAAGGCCGCACCCAACCCTTGGACGCGGCCTCTTTCATTTCCGGGCCAGACAACCTGCCCCGCGTGCTTTTACTCACAGCTCATAGCTCGTAGCTGTCAGCTCAAACTCCCCAGCGCTGCCTTGGTAAACGGCGTAATCTCGTCTTCCTTGCCCTGACGCATCTTCACCAGCCAGTTCGGGTCCTGCAGCAACGCACGGCCCACGGCGATCAGATCGAACTCGTCGTTCTCCATGCGCCGGGTCAGCTCGTCCAGCCCCGCCGGGTTGGCGGTGCCGCCCATGCCTTCCGGGCTGTTCAGGAAGTCATCATCCAGGCCCACGCTGCCCACAGAAATGGTGGGCTTGCCGGTGATCTTTTTGGTCCAGCCCGCCAGGTTCAGATCAGAGCCTTCAAACTCCGGCAGCCAGAAACGTCGGGTAGAGGCATGGAAGATATCCACGCCCGCCTCCACGAACGGCATCAGGAAGCGCTCAAGCTCTTCCGGGTTCTGAGCCAGCCTGGCCTCGTAATCCTGCTGTTTCCACTGCGAGAAACGCAGCACGATGGCGAAGTCCTCACCCACCGCTTCACGGACCGCCTTGACGATCTCCACACCGATACGGGCCCGGTTCTCGATGGAGCCGCCGTACTCGTCGTCACGCTGGTTGGTGCCTTCCCAGAAAAACTGATCCAGCAGGTAGCCGTGGGCGCCGTGGATCTCCACGCCATCAAACCCCACCTCCTTGGCAGCCTTGGCGGACTCCGCAAAGGCACGGATCACGTCCTGGATGTCTTCTTTGGTCATGGCATGACCATTTTCCTTGCCCGGCTTGAACAGGCCAGACGGGGAATAACCGGGCACGTCCTTATCGGGGCCGATACCGGCCTTGCGCACCGCGCCCACATGCCACAGCTGCGGAATGATCTGGCCTCCGGCCTCGTGCACCGCATCCACCACCTTCTTCCAGCCCGCCATGGCCTCATCGCCATAGATGGCCGGCACCCGCTCGTAGCCGTTGGCCGCCTTGTGGCCCACAAAGGTACCTTCGGTGATGATCAACCCCACCTCGCCTTCGGCGCGGCGGCGGTAGTAACCCACCACTTCATCATTGGGCACATAGCCCGGAGAGAAGGTGCGGGTCATGGGGGCCATGGCCACCCGGTTCCGCAGCTTCAGGGATTTGCACTCAAACGGACGCAACAGGCTATCCAGTGAATTGCTCATAGGGGGCTCTCCCGAATCTCGTCTTAAAAAAATTAACAGAATCAGCGCTTCTGTCAGCCGGGAAACGCCCGGCCACATAATTTGGTTTCACGATGAAACCTTATTTGGTTTCGTTTTGCAACCATTCTGACGTACACTAGCGCTATGACACGCAAACGCTTTGATGAAATGGGATGCTGCGTTGCCTCCGCCCTCAATGAGGTTGGCGACTGGTGGTCCCTGCTGATCGTGAAACAGGCCATGCTGGGCACCCGCCGCTATGTGGACTTCCAGAACAGCCTGGGGATCGCCAAGAACATCCTCTGCAACCGTCTCTCCCGCCTGGTAGAGAACGGCGTCATGGTGCGCGTGGATGTGGGCGAACACGGCAAGCGCTACGAATACCGCCTCACCGACAAGGGCCGCGACCTGTTCACCGTGGTCACCGCCCTGCGCCAGTGGAGCGAACGCTGGAATGGAGCACAGGACAGCATGCAGCTGGTGGATCGGCAGACGGGTGAGCCGTTGGCCCCGGTCAGCGTCCAGAACCAGCAGGGACAGCCGCTGACTGTGCGGGATGTGCGGTTTGTGGATGAGGACGGCAAGCCATTCGAGGAAGCGGGCTGACCTTCCCCCCCCCCGTAGGAGCGGCGCTTGAGCCGCGAACCGAGCGACAGCGAGGAAGATGCCACCACCATCCATTAGGCAATGCCAGAAGTGAAGGTGGCACCCACCCGGATGACTCACGACTTACCTGCCCCGTTATCGCACCGATCAAAGTGCTTGTCCTCGCCGGACGGGCCCAAAGGGGGAACTGGCTCCCCCTCTGGACTCCCCGCCACCCCGACTCCGTTCGACCCGCTCCGCGGGTACACTTCGGTACTCATAATCTGAAGGACACAAAAAAGACTCGCTCCGCTCAGACAGGTTTTTTGCTCTACGCCTTCAGATTATTACGTTCCTCGACTCACTCTACGGGAAGTCGCCATACTGAAAGGCCGGGGGATCACATCACGGGAATAGGCAGACCTGAGGCCAATGCTCTTCGCTTACACAGTGAATATCGAGATTCTCGGATCTACAAGATTCGAGATTTTGTCTTTGTCCGTTGACGCACGGGGCAAGACCAGGCCCTATTTCCTTGCTAATTCCGCGCCTCTCTCTTGCCTTTTCTCTACTGTGAAGAATTGTTACTTTCAGCAAAACTTACTGCCACTAATCAAGCCAAAAGCTATTTTAATAGCTCACTTTCATTCCACATCAATGAGATGATGGAAATGCTTATAAAAGCAGTGAGCATGGTATGTACAAGGGAATGTTAATAGTCGCTTTTGGATTGGCAATGAATGTCGCAGCGGCAGACTCTTTGATCCTTAAAAGTGATAAACTGTCTGCCTTCAACAACTTTCTTTCCGGAGCAACGGTTAAATTGCGAGAAGGTTTCAACACGATTGAATTTAGCGCTTTCCACTATGAACTTCGGGAAGGCGAAAAGGTTGAGAATGGGTGTCGTTTTAAAAGTTTTCTTCCCCAAGTAGGCAAAAATCAAGTGATTCAACGCACCATTGCGCAGGATATGCAGGCTTGCAAGCGCCTCTACCTGATAGGTGTACCGAAATACGAGATCATTGATGACCCTGAAGAAGGATTCATTCAAGATGCAGACGACACCCATCTGGGCAGGCCAGCCAGCACCTTCTCCTGATACAGAAGGTCTCCTGGCCAGACGATCTGAGAAAACTGGATGACCACCGAATCCACACTACAACAGCGATGGCACACCAACGTTGCCCCGCTACTAGGCGAGCCAGATGCCACCTGGCAACAACTGGCCACCCTCTACAGCGAACCCCATCGCCACTACCACACCCTGGATCACGTGGCCGCCTGCCTGACATGGCTGGACCGCTACCGCCACCTTGCCGATGATCCGCTGACAATTGAATTAGCCCTCTGGGCTCACGACGTGACCTACGATCCCCGCGCCAGCGACAACGAAGTCCGCAGCGCCGACTGGTTCGCTGAGCATTTCGAAGACAGCACACTCACAAAGAAACAGAAAGATCGCGTCCACGCACTCATCCTCGCCACCATCCACCCGCACCCACCCACCGATAGGGGCATGGCGCTGCTGCAGGATATTGATCTGAGTATTCTCGGGGCGGAGGCAGAACTGTATGACTGCTATGAAGGATGGATTCGGCAGGAGTATGCCTTTGTGCCGGAGGAAGCGTTCCGGAAAGGGCGGGGTGCGGTGTTAAAAAGTTTTCTGGATCAGGGGGTGATTTATCACACGGTAGAGTTGAGAGAGAAACTGGAGTTGGCAGCCAGAGACAACCTCAATCGCGCACTAAAGAAACTGCGCAGCTAACGCCTTCCATAGCAGCATCTCGCGGCGTGATTTAAGCAAACCGGGATCAGGTCTTGATGTACCATCGCGGCATTTGGGAGAGGGTCCGACATTGGGGTCAGGTCTTGCATCGTGCACTCCATCACAATGGCGAGCCCCTCAAAAGAAAAGCCCAGGATCAATACCAAAACGCCTGGCCAGTGCCGCGATATGTTTTTTGTTCAAGCTTCGTTCACCGGAGAGCACCCGTGACACCATGGACTTGGAGCCGATTTCAGGGAGATCGGCGGTGCCCAGCTGGTGTTGTGCTATCAGCAGACGAAGCATGGCAAGATCTGCGGGCTGCTCCATTGCACTCCGATCAAAAGCGGCAAGTTCAGCATCCTTGTTTTCATAGGATTCAATTGCCTGCGCCAGCAGATCGACAACCGCATTAAGGGGATCATCGGCGGAATCCTGAGCCTCTTCCAGCAGACTTTCGATCAGCGCCAGCGCCTCCTCATAGTGCGCCTCATCCCGGATAGGAAGGTAAGGCGCCGCGGCCTGCGCGAAGCTGTAACAGGCTTCCTTGAACGCTATTGCAGTCATGATAAATCTCCTCTCGCGTATCACGACCAGACTTTGTCGTATTCCGCATGAGTGAGGACATTCTTCCCGTTGATGCGTTTCTCGACAAGCCGAGCCACCGAGGCCCTGCATCGTGCACCCGGATGAAAGATCTGACCCCGAATCCAAAAGCGACCAATCCCCGGCCCCCTGATCAGGCTGCAACCAACGACTTGGCCGCAGCCACCTTCTTGGCAAGGGACTCCTTGTGAATGGCCAACCACATGTCATTCATGTATTGGAGGTTAAGCCAGAACTCAGGGGTTGTACCCAGTACCTTGGCAAGTAGAAACGCGGTTTCCGCCGTGATGCCACGGTGATTGCCGCATAGCTCATTGACCGTTTTACGGCTGACGCCCATTGCTTTGGCCAGTTCCCCCTGAGTAATTTTCAGGGGCTCGAGGAATTCTTCCTTGAGCATGGCGCCCACGCTGGTGGGTTGATGCGCAGGCAGTCTTAATGCCTCAACCATGATGTCACCTTTCATCTGTACTGATGGGGATCAAGGTAAACATCGCGCGCTTTACCCTTGTCCCACTTGAACACCAAGCGGTATTGCTTGTTGACCCGAATCGAGCACCAATCCTTCAACTTTCCATTCAAGTGCTCAAACCTGTTTCCTGGTGGCACCCTTAAATCCTGCTCGCCGGTGGCGATGTGAAGAATTTCAAGTTTGCGCTTGAGTGCCCCCTCAATGTTCCTGGGGGCCGGACATACACCGCCATTAAAGAAGTAATCATCCAGCGCCCGCTCCTTGAACGACTCTATCATTCACACTGTACCCTGTATCGATACACGTTACAATTCCGTCTCCGAAACGGTCTCTGAAACGCCAGACCTGTGCTCATCAGCAAACAGCGGCCCGCTCCCCGATTCGGGAAAATAACCTTAACTCAGCCCCTTACCTGTTTATGTAAGCCATCCCTTACAAAGTGAGCTTGCGGATGTAAGAAAACCGGATCGAGAGCTACCGCCCCACCAACCGCCTCGCCTGCCAATAGCGCTCCCGCCAATACGGGTTCCCCAGCGACGATTGCATAACGCCACTACTCACTGAGGCATGCAAAAACGCCTCGTCACCCAGGTAAATGCCCACATGGCGATTGCCGCGAGCCAGGCGGAAGAACACCAGGTCGCCAACGGCCAGTTCGTTACGGGCGACGGGCTCGCCTTCTTTCAATAATTCAGCCGTGGTGCGCGGCACTTGCATGTTCAGTTGCGAGAGGAAGGTGAGGTAGACGAAGCCGGAGCAATCCACACCTTTGGTGCTTAGGCCGCCGTAGCGGTAGGGGACGCCTTGCCAGTCTTCTTTTTGGGCCAGGAGACTGTTGAGGAGGAGGTTGTCGGAGGTGAGAAGTTCGGCGGTGGTGTTGTCGTCTTTTGGGGGTTCGGATTCCTGGACGGGGGGAGTGGGTTTTGTGGCGCAGGCGCTTAACGCAATGCAGAGGAGCATTGTTGCGGAGGGTTTTGAGTGGGAGAACGGTTCAAAGGGCATGGGGAGTTGGTGATTGCTGACTTATTGTGTCTGGCAATAATCGATGGGGATGGTTCCGACGAGGAGCTGGCATTTGTAGGAGCGCCACTTGAGGCGCGAACCAGAGCGCTAGCGAAGGACGGATTTTGAAAAACCTCTGCTCGCCAAGGCTCGCTTTCGCGCCTCAAGTGGCGCTCCTACAGCGGCTTCGTCAGCCGGGCGTAAGGCGCTCCCTTTCTTTAACCTCAGTGATCTCTGTGGTAAACCATTTTTGGGTTTTTAGATTCTGAAGGAAATCGCTTGCAGGCAAGCTCCCACATCAGGCCTGGGCGAGTTCTTCGCGCATTTGCTGGATGACAGTGGCGTAGTCGTCTTTGCCGAAGATGGCGGAACCGGCCACGAAGGTGTCGGCGCCGGCGGCGGCCACTTCGCGGATGTTCTTTTCGGAAACGCCGCCATCCACTTCCAGGCGGATGTCGTAGCCGCTGGCGTCAATCATCTGGCGCACGGCGCGGGTCTTGTCGAGGGTGGACGGGATGAACTTCTGGCCACCGAAGCCGGGGTTCACGCTCATCAGCAGGATCATGTCCAGCTTGTCCATCACGTATTCCAGGCAGTCCGGGCGGGTGGCCGGGTTGAGCACCAGGCCGGCTTTACAGCCGTGGCTCTTGATCAGCTGCAGGGAGCGGTCCACGTGCTGGCTGGCTTCCGGGTGGAAGGTGATGTAGCTGGCGCCCGCTTCGGCGAACATGCCGATCAGGTCGTCCACCGGGCTGACCATCAGGTGCACGTCGATGGGAGCGGTGATGCCGTGGTCGCGCAGGGCCTTGCACACCATGGGGCCGATGGTGAGGTTGGGCACGTAGTGGTTGTCCATCACGTCGAAGTGGATCACGTCTGCCCCGGCGGCCAGTACGTTATCGCATTCTTCGCCCAGGCGAGCGAAGTTGGCGGCCAGAATGGAGGGGGCGATCAGGTAATCCTGCTTGGGCATGATAAATCCTCAAAAGTGCAGTTGGCGCAGCAGCGTCTGTAGGAGCGGTGGTTCCACCGCGAAAGCGCCACGGGCAGAAATCGCGGTCCAACGACCGCTCCTACAAATTTTGTTTTCAGCGTTGGGTCAGTAACCGATCCAGTTCCTCCAGACGTTCCGGGGTGCCGATGTCCCACCACTGGCCTTGGTGATGCTCGCCGCTGGCGGCGTCTTCCGCCATGGCGGCGCGCAGCAGCGGGGCCAGCTTGGCTTCGCCTTCCGGCAGCGCGGCAAACAGGGCCGGATCAAAGCGGCCGATGCCGGCGTAGGTATGTCTGGGCTCGGCATTATCGCGCAACCGGCCCCCTTCTGTCAGATGGAAATCGCCCGCGGGGTGATGCTCGGGGTTATTCACCAGCACCAGATGGACGGGATCGGGGCGGTCCGCCAGCAGCGGCTGGAAGTCGAAATCGGTCCAGATATCGCCGTTGACCAACAGGAAGGGGTCATCGCCCAGCAGCGGCAGGGCGCGCTTGATACCGCCGGCGGTTTCCAGCGGGGTGCCTTCATGGGACCAGGCGATGGGGATGCCGTAGCGGCTGCCGTCGCCCAGGGCCTCGGCCAGCTTGTCACCCAGCCAGCCGCTGTTGATCACCAGGGAATCGATACCGGCATCGCGCAGTCTCTCGATGTGGTATTCGATCAACGCCTTGCCCCCCGCCTGCAGCAGGGGCTTGGGGGTGTGATCGGTGAGCGGCCGCATGCGCTTGCCGTAGCCGGCGGCCAGGATCATGGCCTTCACTCGTTGTCCTCGATCTGGTCCAGCACCCACTGCAGGTCCGCCAGCTCCGGTCGACGGGCGATGACGGTACGCAGGTAGGCGAAGAAGCGCGGCACATCCCCCAGGTATTTGGGCTTGCCGTCACGATGACAGATGCGGGCAAAGATGCCGATCACCTTGATGTGGCGCTGGGCGCCCATCAGGTCGCAATCGCGCTGGAAGTCTTCAAAGGCGTCCGGTACCGGCAGGCCGGCGGCCTGAGCTTTTTGGTGGTACTGGCGCAGCCAGCCTTCCACCCGCTGTTCCGGCCAGCTCAGGAAGGCATCCTTGAACAGGCTGATCACGTCGTAGGTAATGGGGCCAGCCACGGCATCCTGGAAATCGATCACGCCCGGGTTGGGCTCGGACACCATCAGGTTGCGGGGCATGTAGTCCCGGTGAACGAACACCCTGGGCTGGGCCAGAGCCGACTCGATCAGGACGTCAAACACCTTGTCCAGCCGCTGGCGCAGCTCACCGGTGACCACCTTCTCCCTGTGCCGGAACAGGTACCACTGGGGGAACAGTTCCAGTTCCCGCTGCAGCAGGGCCTCGTCGTACTCCGGCAGGCCCTCGGTGCGGGCGTGCTTCTGCTGGGTGATCAGGGTATCGATAGCCGCGGCATACCATTCATCCGCATTGGCCTCGCAGAGGGCGGTGAGCCAGGTCTCGGTGCCCATGTCGGTGAGCAACAGGAAGCCCTGTTCCAGATCCTGTTCGATGATCTTTGGCACATGAACACCGGCCTCTCGCAGGCGCGCGGCCACATCAATAAAGGGCCGGCAGTCTTCCTGCTCCGGCGGCGCATCCATGGCCACCAGGGTCTGCCCGGCGTGCTCATAGCGAAAATAGCGGCGGAAACTGGCGTCGGCGGAGGCCGGGACGCCCTCAAGGGTAGCGCCAAGGTGAGCGCTCACCCACTTGTCCAACGTCTGCTTACGCAGATCTACGTGAGAATTACTTTTATCAGGCTGCATTGCCTTCCTTGTTCCATTACACTGCCGCTTTTACCGCACGGGACGCCCGCGCGGTGCAAAACGGCCTTTTTACCTGTTCTGAGCAGCTGATGCCACTGCCCACACAACGAATTCTACTACCCGCCCTGCTGTTATTGGCCGGGGCCAGCACCGCGGATAACGACCTGAACTGGGTAGACCGCGAAGAGATGGCCACGTTCCCGCCGGTACAGCAACGCGTTGTGCCGGATTGGTGCGGCGGCATGTATTACAACCCCAGTGTGGGCCTGCCCGTCGAGGGTAGCGACACCGTGGTGACCGCCGACCATTCCACCCTGACCCAGAATGGCCTGATCTCGCTGGATGGCGATGTGCTGATCGAACAGCCCGGCCGCCGGATCACCACTGACAGCGCCCGGCTGGACCAGTCTACCGGCAAATACGAGCTGGAGAGCGGCATGCGCCTGGAAAGCGACCAGGCCACCTTTATTGCCGATAACATGAGCGGCCAGACCCGCCGCCGGGAAGGCACCCTGCAGGGGGTACGCTATTCCCTGTTCGATATTGCCTCCCGGGGCAGCGCCGACTACATCACCATTCAGGGCAACACCACCACCATTACCAACGGCAGCTACACCACCTGTGCGCCGGGTTCCAATGGCTGGTCCCTCCATGGCAAGCGCATTTCCCTGGATCGGGACAAGGGCTGGGGCGAAGCGGAGAATGTGGTCCTCAAGGTCAAGAGCACGCCGGTATTCTGGCTGCCCTGGATCACCTTCCCCATTGATGATCGCCGCAAGACCGGCCTGCTGTTCCCTACCATCAGCATTGGTGACGCCAACGGGCTGGATATTTCCCAGCCGGTCTACATCAATATTCATCCGCAGATGGATGCCACCCTGGCCCCCCGTTATATCGACGGCCGGGGCAGCGGCATCGATTCCGAGTTCCGCTATCTCACCCCGTACGGTGAGGGCGACATCAGCTACGGCATCCTGTTCAACGACCGCAAGTTCGACAACGAAGACCGTGAAGTCGCCCGCTGGACCCACAACGGCAGCGTGGGCCGCTGGACCCTGGAGACCGACTTCAATTACGTGTCGGATGACTTTTACTTCAAGGATCTGGATACCGGGCTGGAAATCAGCTCGCAAACCCACCTTCCACGCCTGGCCGAAGCCCGCTACTACGGCCGCACCTGGCAGGTACTGGGGCGGATGCAGTCCTGGCAGACCATCGACCCCACCCTGGCGGATGAAGACCTGCCCTATCGGCGTTTGCCGCAGCTGCAGCTGACCGGCGACCCCACACTGTTTGGCCCTCTGAAAGGGCTGTGGCTGTCGGATGTGACCGCCTTCGACCGCAGCAGCACCGATGACAGCGGCAAGGCCACCGGCCTGCGTGGCCATATGGCGCCGGCCCTGAGCCTGCGTCTGCAGAACACCTGGGGCTATCTGGAGCCCCGTGGCCGCATCTACCACACCCGTTACCAGCTGGACGACGTGCCCATGGGCGAAGAAGAGCGCCCGGAGCTCACCACCTGGGGGGCCAGCGTGGACTCCGGCATGATCTTCGAGCGCCCCGGCAACTGGTTTGGTACCAGCTACACCCAAACCCTGGAGCCGCGCCTGTTCTTCAACAAGGTGGCCTATGAGGACCAGAGCGGGCTGCCCAATTTCGACAGCCGCGAACTGACCTTCTCCTACAATGCCCTGTTCCGGGAAAACCGCTTTATCGGCTATGACCGCATTGGTGACGAGGAGAAGATAGCACTGGGCCTGACCAGCCGTTTCCTCCATGATGCCTCCGGCCGCGAACAACTGCGCCTGCGGGTGGCCCAGGGCTTCTACTTTGACGATCGCAAAGTAGTGACCGACGATCCCCTGGAAGACCCCACCGATGACCAGACCCCGCTGGTGGGCGACGCCCGATGGAACTTTGCCAGCGATTGGTACCTCTATACAGAGGCACAGTGGGATCTTGAGGAAAACGAGCGCGAGCGCTCCAATTTCCAGATCGGCTACAACGACCGCGAGCGACGGGTCTTCAACGT
The DNA here is from genome assembly GCF_017794965.1 of Alcanivorax sp. Lineage (NCBI taxonomy): Bacteria > Pseudomonadati > Pseudomonadota > Gammaproteobacteria > Oceanospirillales > Alcanivoracaceae > Alcanivorax > Alcanivorax sp. The sequence goes on along the minus strand of NZ_CP051240.1, from coordinate 686,999 downwards.
GGGTTACCACGACCGCCCCGCCGACGATATTCAGGAATCCGAGATCAGCGCCATTGTGCCGGTCCACCGGCACTGGCGCGTGGTCGGTCGCTGGATGTACGACCTGGATAACCAACGCACACTGGAAACCATGGCAGGGGCCGAATACCGCAACTGCTGCTGGAAACTGCGCCTGCTCAGCCAGCGCGAACTCACCGATGAAGACGGTGACGGCGATCTGGAAGGTGACAGCACTATCTGGCTCCAGATTCAGATGATTGGCCTGGGTGGCTTTGGCGGGCAGGTGGACTCCCTGCTGGAACGCAGCATCCCGGGATACAGGAGAGAATATGAATAACGGAACGCTGCACGCTTCACGCAGCACGCAACGCGCACGTCCCCTGCGGGGACTGTTGATGATTGCCGCCCTGTGCCTGCCGTTGTTGGGCCAGGCCAAGGTGGAGATGCTGGACCGGATTGTGGCGGTGGTGAACGATGGCGCCATCATGGCCAGCGAGCTGGATGAGCGCATCAATATCATCGCGCTGCAGTTCCAGGAAAATGGCCAGCCCCTGCCGCCGCCGGCCATCATGCGCGAACAGGTGCTGGACCGCATGATTCTGGAGCGCGTGCAACTGCAGCTGGCCGACCGTGCCGGCATCAAGGTGGATGAAGCCACCCTGAACCAGGCGCTGGCCGGTATCGCCCGTCAGAACGGCATGACGCTGGAAGAATTTGCCGCCGCCCTGCAGCAGGACGGCTACAACTGGCCCCAGTTCCGCGAACAGATTCGTGGCGACATGATCATCTCCCGCCTGCAGCAGCGCAGCGTGGCATCCCGTATCCGGGTGACGGACCGTGAAGTGGACCGTTTCCTGAACTCGGAAATGGGCAAACAGATGTTCGAGGAAGACTTCCACCTGGGCCATATCCTGGTTCGGGTACCCTCTGGCGCCACCCCGGAAGACATTCAGGCAGCCAACCGCAAAGTGGAGGATATCCAGGATCGTCTGCAGCAGGGCGAGGATTTCGCCCAGCTGGCCGTGGCCAATTCCGATGGTCCCAAGGCGCTGGAAGGCGGCGACCTGGGCTGGCGCCCGGCCGCCCAGTGGCCCACCCTGTTCTCTGAAGCCGCGATGAGCCTGGACAAAGGCCAGATTTCCTCACCCATCCGTTCCGGTGCCGGCTTCCACCTGCTCAAGATGATTGACCGCCGTGGCGGCGCCGAAAAGGTGGTCACCCAGTATCAGGTAAGGCACGTGCTGATCAAGACCGACGCCCTGACCAGCAATGAGCAGGCCCTGGCTCAGGCCAACCGCCTGCATGACCGCATCGCCAACGGCGAGGCGGAATTCCCCCGGGTGGCTGCGGAATACTCCGACGACCCCGGCAGCGCCCGTAACGGCGGTGAGCTGGGCTGGGTCAGCAAGGGTGAGATGGTGCCGGAATTCGAAGAAATGATGCTCAACACACCCCAGGGCCAGCTGTCACCAGTGTTCGAAACCCAGTTCGGCTGGCATTTCCTGCGCGTGGATGCTGTTCGCGATGCGGACATGAGCGACGAATTCCGTCGCATGCAGGCCACCCAGGCCCTGCAGAAGCGCCGCTTCGAGGAAGAACTGGAAATCTGGGTGCAGGAACAGCGCAGCGAATCCTATGTGGATGTGAGGCTGTGAGACGCCTGATGCCTGACGCCGGATGCCTGACGCCTGGCTGTGCCAGACTGCGCCGTGCCGAGACCAGGGCAAGCGTCTAGGCATGCCTGCTACGCCCCCCTCCCCCATCGCCATCACCTGTGGTGACCCTGCCGGTATTGGCCCGGACCTGGCGCTGGCGTTGCCGGCGCTGTTTCCCGGCAAACCGCTGGTAATCATTGGCGACCGCCAGGTGCTGGAGCAGCGAGCAAAGCTACTCGGCATGACGCCACACCTGTGGGACTGGCAACCCGGTGAGCCCGCCATTCGCGACCCGCTGACTTCCGATTTCGTCTCCGTCTGGCATACCCCTGCCGGCGCAGCGGTGACCGCCGGACAGCCGGACCCGGCCACCGCATCCGGCACCATCGAGATGCTCACCCGGGCCGCGCGAGGCTGCATGGACGGCACCTTTTCCGCCATGGTCACCGCACCGGTAGCCAAGAACATCCTCTGCGACGGCGGCTATCCGGCCTTTACCGGGCATACCGAGTTTCTGGCCGAACAGGCCGGCGTGGACCGGGTAGTGATGATGCTCACCGCGAAGGATCTGCGCGTCGCCCTGGCCACCACCCACCTGCCGCTGAGCCAGGTGCCGGCGGCCATTACTCCGGACAGCCTGATTCGCACCCTGACCATTCTGCGTGACGACCTGGTGGACAAGTACCGTATTTCGGTGCCCCGTATCATGGTGCTGGGGCTCAATCCCCATGCCGGGGAAGGCGGCCATCTTGGCCGGGAAGAGCTGGAGGTGATCATACCCACCCTGCAACAGTTACGGGACCAGGGTTTTGAGCTCACCGGCCCCCTCCCCGCCGACACCGCCTTTCAGCCCCATTTACTGGAAAAGCACGATGCGGTGCTGGCCATGTACCATGACCAGGGGCTACCCGTGCTCAAGTGCGCCGGCTTTGGCGAGGCCATCAATATCACCCTGGGGCTGCCCTTTATCCGCACCTCCGTGGACCACGGCACCGCCTTTGAGTTGGCCGGCACCGGCATGGCGAAGGCCGGCAGTCTGGTGGCTGCCACCCGGCTGGCACTGAACCTGGCCGCCCTTGAGGACGCATGACATGACAGAACATCGCACCCGCAAACGCTTTGGCCAGCACTTCCTGCACGATCGCAACCTGGTCGACCGCATGATCCGTACCCTGGGCCTGCAGCAAGGGGACACCCTGGTGGAAATCGGGCCGGGCCGTGGCGCCCTCACCTACCCGCTGCTGGAAGAGATTCCCCATCTGCACGTGGTAGAGCTGGACCGGGACCTGATTGCCCTGCTCCGTGAGGAAAACACGCCGGACCGGCTGACCATTCATGAGTCCGATGCGCTGAAGTTCGATTTCCGCACCCTCAAGCCGGCGGACAAGCCCCTGCGGGTGATCGGCAACCTGCCCTACAACATCTCTACCCCGCTGATTTTCCACCTGCTATCGCAGTCAGAGGCCATCAGCGACATGACCTTCATGCTGCAGAAAGAAGTGGTGGACCGCCTCACCGCCAGCCCCGGCACCCGGGACTGGGGGCGCCTGTCGATCATGGTGCAGTACCATTGTCAGGCGGATTACCTGTTCTTCGTCCCACCGGGAGCCTTCAGCCCACCGCCCAAGGTGGATTCCGCCGTGGTTCGGCTGATTCCCCATGCTACTCCGCCCCACCCTGCGGAGGATGAAGACCACCTGCGCCGCCTGGTGGCCCAGGCCTTCACCCAGCGACGCAAGGCGATCCGCAATAGTTTAAAATCCTTTGTCACCCTGGCGCAGTTCGAGCAGGCCGGCATCGATGCCGGATTACGCCCGGACCAGCTCAGCGTGGCAGACTACGTGGCCCTGGCCAATATCAGCCGCCCGAATACCGACACCCCATCGTAATGCAGGAGAATCCCAGCGTATGACCACCCCCGACCCACGCCACAACATCCGGGTCTCCGTGGCCACCGAATACCTTGCCGATCAGAGCGATCCGGCCAGTGACCGCTGGGTGTTTGCCTACCACATCACCATCCGCAACGAGGGCAGCGTCAGTGCCCGCCTGCTCACCCGCCATTGGGTCATTACTGACGGCAAGGAGCGGGTACAGGAAGTGCATGGCGAGGGCGTGATCGGCGAACAACCGCACATCGCCCCGGGTCAGCATTTCGAATACACCAGCGGCGCCATTCTGGAAACCGAAGTCGGCAGCATGCGCGGCAGTTACCAGATGATCGGCGAAGATGGCATTCACTTCGAAGCCGACATTCCCACTTTCACCCTTGCGGTACCCCATGCGTTGCATTGATGACGGTGGACGACTGATGCCTGATGCTCGACGCCTGGCCGTGCCAGCAGGAGCGGTATCGTGAGCGATTACGCGATTGGGGATCTGCAGGGGTGTCTGGACGCGTTCGACTGCCTCTTGGACAAGATTGCCTTTAATCCGGATAAAGACCGGCTGTTTCTGGCCGGGGATCTGATCAACCGGGGGCCAGATTCGCTGGGAACCCTGCGGCGGGTGTTTGAACTGCGCGATAACGTTCATTGCGTGCTGGGCAATCATGACCTGCACTTGCTGGCGGTGGCCCATGGCGCCACCGGTAGCAAACGCAAGGACACCCTCGCCGCTCTCCTGGAGGCACCGGACCGCACGGCGTTACTGGACTGGCTGCAACAATGCCCGTTGCTGATCGACCTCCCTGAACATCAGGCCGTCATGACCCATGCCGGCATTCCGCCTCTGTGGACGCTGGATCAGGCACGCAGCCGCGCCGGTGAGGTGGAAGCCGTGTTGAAGGATGACCGCAGTGGCGACTTCTTTGCCCACATGTATGGCAACCAACCCGCAGGCTGGAACGACAGCCTGACCGGCACGGACCGCTGGCGGGTCATCACCAACCACTTTACCCGCATGCGCTTTGTTGACGCAGACGGGGCTCTGGATCTGACCACCAAGGGCGAAGCCGACGCCCCGCCCCAGGGTTATATGCCGTGGTTCCTGCACCCCGAGCGCCAGGTCACCGATACCCGCCTGCTGTTCGGCCACTGGGCCGCCCTGGAAGGGCATACCGGGGTTGACCGCGTGGAAGCACTGGATACGGGATGCGTATGGGGTGGCAGCCTGACAGCACTGCGGCTGAATGATCTGGTGCGACTCCAGTGCCACTGCCCGTAACCCACTGAAAGTCATTTTACTTCGCCGCCACCGGATGTATCCGCAAAGATAACGTCTGGCGCGGCATCCCTACACTTCATCCTTTTTTTGGCGAATTTGTTTTCGCTTCCCTTTGACTTGTTCTGTTGTTTGGTTACATCCTAAAGCGGTACGGTGCTACTGAATGGCAGTATCACCAACGCACTTTTCCCATTCATTTACACGTTTTTTTCACCAACAAGGAAACACCCTGAATGTAGTTGTGTTGTGACAATTTTTGGTTCCGCAGGAGGAAGCCGGCATGAGCATTATCCGCCACTACCAGGACCGCTTCGAAGCGACCCAGCAGGAAGAAATGTCGCTGGAGGAATACCTGGACCTGTGCAAACGCGACCCAAGCGCCTACGCCACCGCACCCGAGCGTATGCTGATGGCCATTGGCGAACCGGAAATGGTCGACACCTCCCAAGACCCACGTCTGTCACGCATTTTTTCCAACAAGGTGATCCGCCGCTACCCCGCCTTCGATGAGTTCTACGGACTCGAAGAAGTCATTGAAAACATCGTCAGTTATTTCCGGCATGCAGCTCAGGGACTGGAAGAGAAGAAACAGATTCTTTATCTGCTGGGCCCGGTGGGCGGCGGCAAGTCCTCCCTGGCAGAAAAACTGAAAGCCCTGATGCAGCGAGTCCCTTTCTACGCGATCAAGGGCTCCCCGGTTAACGACTCGCCACTTTCCCTGTTCGATCCGGAAGAAGACGGCCCCATACTGGAAGAGGAATACGGCATCCCCCGCCGTTACATCCGCACCATCATGTCCCCCTGGGCGGTGAAACGGCTCAACGAATTCGGCGGCGACATCAGCCAGTTCCGGGTGGTGAAACGCTACCCGTCCATTCTGGATCAGGTTGCCGTTGCCAAGACCGAACCCGGCGACGAAAACAATCAGGACATTTCTGCCCTGGTGGGCAAGGTGGACATCCGCAAACTGGAAGACTTCGCCCAGGATGATCCGGATGCCTATGCCTACTCCGGTGGTCTGTGCCGGGCCAACCAGGGGCTGCTGGAATTTGTGGAAATGTTCAAGGCGCCGATCAAGGTATTGCACCCCTTGCTCACCGCCACCCAGGAAGGCAACTACAACGGCACCGAACACCTTGGCGCCATCCCCTATGACGGCATTGTGCTGGCTCACTCCAATGAAGCGGAGTGGCACACCTTCCGCAATAACAAGAACAACGAAGCCTTCATAGACCGGGTGTACATCGTCAAGGTGCCCTACTGCCTGCGCGTCACCGAAGAAATACAGATCTATGACAAGCTGCTCAGAAATTCCAGCCTGCGTGAAGCGCAATGCGCACCAGACACCCTGCACATGCTGGCCCAGTTTTCCATTCTTACCCGCTTGAAGGAGCCAGAGAATTCCAGCATTTATTCCAAGATGCGGGTTTACGATGGCGAGAACCTGAAAGATGTGGATCCCCACGCCAAATCCATGCAGGAGTACCGGGACATGGCAGGGGTGGACGAGGGCATGGACGGGCTCTCCACCCGCTTTGCCTTCAAGATTCTTTCCAAGGTATTCAACTACGACCACACCGAAGTCGCCGCCAACCCGGTACACCTGATTCATGTACTGGAACAGCGTATTGAGCAGGAACAATATCCACAGGAAAAATCCGATCAATACCGCCGGTTCATCAAGGAATATCTGGTGCCCCGTTACGTGGAGTTTATCGGCAAGGAAATCCAGACCGCCTACCTGGAATCCTACTCCGAATACGGGCAGAACATTTTCGATCGGTATGTAACCTACGCCGACTTCTGGATCCAGGACCAGGAGTTCCGCGACCCGGATACCGGCGAGATCTTCGATCGGCAAGCGCTCAATGAGGACCTGGAAAAGATCGAGAAGCCGGCGGGTATTTCCAACCCGAAAGACTTCCGCAACGAAGTGGTCAACTTTGTGCTACGCGCCCGGGCCAACAACCACGGCAAGAACCCCAGCTGGCTCAGTTACCAGAAGCTGCGGGACGTGATCGAAAAGAAGATGTTCTCCAACACCGAAGATCTTCTCCCGGTGATTTCCTTCAACGCCAAGGGCAGCGAAGACGACCAGCGCAAGCACAACAACTTTGTGCAACGCATGGTCTCCCGTGGTTATACCGAAAAACAGGTACGGCTGTTGTCGGAATGGTATCTGCGGGTGAGAAAGGCACAGTAGGAGACGCAGCATGCAACACGCTGCACGCAACAACACGGCATCAGGGGTATAGCGTTATGTATTGTTCTCTCCGCGCCCACACGAATCGCGGCGAGAACGCCCAAACCCACTTTATCCGATCCCGCGTTGTTGCATGTTGCGTGAAGCGTGTTGCCGCTTCCGGAGGAAGCCATGAGTTATATCATTGACCGTCGTCTGAATGACAAGCACAAGAGCACCGTCAATCGGCAACGGTTTTTGCGTCGCTACAAGAAACACATTCGCGATGCCGTCAACGATGCAGTCAATCGCCGTTCCATCAAGGATATGGAACAAGGCGAACGGATCAGCATTCCCCAGAAAGATCTGTCAGAGCCGGTGTTTCATCATGGTCAGGGCGGGCAGCGCAGCATCGTGCATCCGGGCAACAAGGAGTTTAATCAGGGCGACCGCTTCAAGCGCCCGGAAGGCGGTGGCGGCCAGGGCGCCGGTGACGGTGACGCCAGCGATTCCGGCGAAGGCCAGGACGAGTTCGCCTTTCAGATCGACAAGCAGGAGTTCCTCAACTTTCTGTTTGAGGATCTGGAGCTGCCCAATCTGGTCAAGCGCCACCTGGAAGGCGCCCAGGTTTTCAAGACACGCCACGGCGGCATTGTCAGCCAGGGGATGCCTGCCAAGATCAATATTGTCCGCTCCATGCGCCAGGCCTCCATGCGCCGGCGAGCACTGACTGCGGCTACCCGTAAACGCATTCGCGACCTCAAGCACGAACGCGATGTCCTGTTGGAAGAAGAACAATCCCCCCAGCGCCAGGCGCGCCTGCAGGAGCTGGATGAACAGATCCAGAAACTGGAACGTCGGGTGGAACGCATCCCGTACATTGATACCGTGGATCTGCGCTTCAACCATCACGTCAAGGAGCCGGTCCCCGTGAGCCGGGCGGTGATGTTCTGCATCATGGATGTGTCCGGCTCCATGAATCAGGACATGAAGGATCTGGCCAAGCGCTTCTTCCTCCTGCTGTATCTGTTCCTGCAACGCAATTACGACCAGATTGAAGTGGTGTTTATCCGCCATCACACCAGCGCCAAGGAAGTGAATGAGGAAGAGTTCTTCTACTCCCGGGAAACCGGCGGCACCATCGTTTCCAGTGCCCTGAAACTCACCCGGGACATTATCAACGAGCGCTACCCGGTGGATGAGTGGAACATCTATGCCGCCCAGGCCTCTGACGGCGACAACTGGAATGACGATTCTCCCGCTTGTGCCAAGCTGATTGAAGATGAGCTGCTGCCCAAACTGCAGTATTTCTCCTACGTGGAAGTGATGCCCCGCGCGCATCAGGCCCTGTGGGATCATTATGAAACCATTATGCAGCGCCACCCTGCGGCTTTTTCCATGGCGCAAATTGATGAACCCGGCGAAATTTATCCGGTGTTCCGCCAACTATTCAAAAAGAGGATGGAAAGCTGATGGCCTATCTATCCGAAAGCTCAGACTGGAACTTTGAACTGCTGGCCGATTACGACAAGGCCATTGCCGACCTGGCCCACAACAAGTTTGGTCTGGACACCTACCCCAACCAGATCGAAGTCATTTCCTCCGAACAGATGATGGATGCCTACTCATCCGTCGGCATGCCGGTGGGTTACAACCACTGGTCCTTCGGCAAACAGTTTGTGGAAGTGGAAGGGCGCTACCGGCGCGGACAGATGGGACTGGCCTATGAGATCGTGATCAATTCCGATCCCTGCATTGCCTATTTGATGGAAGAGAACAGCATCACCATGCAGGCGCTGGTGATCGCCCACGCCTGCTATGGCCACAACTCCTTCTTCAAGGGCAACTATCTTTTCCAGACCTGGACCGACGCCTCCTCCATCATCGACTATCTGGTATTCGCCCGAAACTATATTGCGGAATGCGAACAGCGCCATGGCGTCACCGCCGTGGAAGAAACCCTGGATTCCTGCCATGCACTGATGAACTACGGGGTGGATCGCTACAAGCGGCCGTCGCCTATCTCTGCCGTAGAGGAACGCAAACGTCAGCGCGAACGGGAAAACGCCCTGCAGAAACAGGTCTCAGAACTGTGGCGCACCTTCCCCGAGTTGCAGCCGGCCATCAAGACCCGGGAAGCCCCCGCCACCTTTCCGGCAGAGCCACAGGAAAACCTGCTCTATTTTCTTGAGAAGAATGCCCCATTACTGCAGCCCTGGCAGCGGGAGATTATCCGGATCGTACGCAAGATGGCCCAGTATTTTTATCCCCAGCGCCAGACCAAGGTAATGAATGAAGGCTGGGCCTGCCTGTGGCACTACACCCTGATCAATGCGCTGTATGACGAGGGCAAAGTCACCGATGGTTTCATGCTGGAATTTTTGCAGAGCCATAGTCAGGTGATCTATCAGCCACCTTTCGATGCTTCCTTCTACAACGGCATGAACCCCTATGCCATCGGCTTCAACATGTTCCAGGATATTCGCCGCATCTGTGAAAACCCGGACGATGAGGACCGTGAATGGTTCCCGGAAATCGCCGGCAGTGACTGGCTGGAAACGGTAAAGTTCGCCATGCAGAGCTTCAAGGATGAAAGCTTTATCCAGCAGTTCCTGTCACCCAAGATGATCCGCCAGTTCAAGCTGTTCCAGATCAGCGATGATGATCGCAATGACTATGTGGAAGTGGGCGCCATTCACAACGAACAGGGCTACCGCCGGGTGCGCGAGTCCCTGGCCGAACAATACAACCTGAGTATTCAGGAACCGAACATCCAGATTGTCAGCGCCAACATTCATGGCGACCGCGCCCTGACCCTGCGCCACCAGCGCAGCGCAGGACGACCGCTGGATGAGCACAGCACCAATGAGGTACTGCGCCACCTGCATCGTCTGTGGCAGTTCGATGTGCATCTTGAAAGCGTGGAAAACGGCAGCGTGATCAGCCGCTATTCCATGCCGCCAACCCAGGAACCCATCACCGTCATGTAGGGCGGAAATCCCCGGCAGGGGATCTCCGCCAGTGGCGTCAGGCCGCCCCTCCCCTGGGAATCACCTTCAGGGAACGACGCACCTGATGATCGCCGAACATGAACAGTCCCAGCGCCACAACAATCAACAGGGCACCCGCCAACACCATGCCCCCGAGCCTTTCCCCATTGAAAAGACTGCCCAGGGTCAGTGCCAGCACCGGCGTGATCAGGGTCACCAGGGCCACGGTGGCCGCCGGCAGCCGCGCCAGAATCTGGAAGTAGCTGTAGAACCCGAGCAGGGAACCAAACACCGCCAGATAGACGATCGCGGACAGGCCGCGGACATCACCGTTCCATGTAAGCGACTGCCCGGCCAGCACAATGGCCAGCCCATAGCAGGGCAATGACAGTAATAATCCGCCCACGGTCTGCTGCATGGGTTTGAGCCCGGCGCCGACCCGCTGCACGGCAATACCACTGCCGGAGAACAGGGTGACCGCCGTCAGCATCCACAGCACCCCAATGCCACGATCACCCATATCGCCACCAGCAACCAACACCGACAGGCTGTCATCAAACACCAGCATCAAGCCAAGCAGCCCCATGACGCAGGCGCTCCAGTGCCAGCTATTGAGGCGCACACTGCCGGGCAGGCACTGCATCATCAGACCGGACAACAACGGCGCCAGGCCGAAGATCACCGAGATAAGGCCGGAAGGCAGATAGGTGGACGCCACATAGCTGCAACCCATGGCCCCGAAGATTCCCGGCAGGGCTGCCAGATAGCTGAGCCGAGCCTGGCGATGCAGCGGCAACGGCTGGCGTTTCCATCGCAGCCACATGAGACCCAGCAGCGCAGCGATACCCATACGCACACCGGCCGCCGCCAGCGGCGCCATGGCCTCACCACTCCATTTAATCCCCAGCGGGGTAGTCGCCCACACCGCCACCACGATCAAATACGCTGCCAGGGTTGGCATGATTTTCTCCGCTTCAAGCTACACGCAACACGCATCAACGCGCTCATCGTTGCCTTTGATTTGCCGCCTCTCTGCCCGCGCTCAAACTTATGGGCGCGGGCACTGCCTCAAGGCTCCGGTTTGCGATTATTCGCGTTGTTGCGTGGAGCCTGTTGCGTGAAGCGGCCCCATAAAAAAGGCCGCAGGTCGGGGACACTGCGGCCTTCTTGCTAAACTGAAACTATCAGTCACACAGCCGCCGTCCCTGCGCACGCCATTTGCGTGCACAGCGATCGATGACCATCACAAGGCTGTTGAGTTTCAGTACGATAGAAAGCATGAGAACATTCTGCTCAAGAATGCAAAGGCGCACAAGATGAAAATTTATCTGGTGGGCGGTGCGGTGCGGGATAACCTGCTCGGACTGCCCGTCACCGAAAAGGACTGGGTGGTGGTCGGCGCCACCCCCGACGAGATGCAGGCGCAGGGCTATCAGCCGGTGGGGCAGGATTTCCCTGTCTTTCTCCATCCGAAAACCAAAGAGGAATACGCCCTCGCGCGCACCGAACGCAAGTCCGGCCACGGCTACGGCGGCTTTACCTTTTATGCGGCCAGCGATGTCACCCTGGAAGATGATCTGGTGCGCCGTGACCTGACCATCAATGCCATGGCCCGTGAGAAAGGTGGCCCGGTGGTGGATCCGTTCAACGGCCGCGCGGATCTCAAGGCCCGCTTGCTGCGCCACGTGTCCCCCGCCTTTGCCGAAGATCCCCTGCGGGTATTGCGGGTGGCCCGCTTTGCCGCCCGCTATCACTGGCTGGGCTTCCGGGTCGCTGACGACACCCTGGCGCTGATGCGTCAGCTGAGTGACAGCGGTGAGCTGGATTATCTGGTGCCGGAGCGGGTTTGGAAGGAAACCAGCCGCGCGCTGATGGAAAGAGATCCCCAAGTGTTCTTTCAGGTACTCCATGCCTGTGGTGCACTGGAAAAACTGTTCCCGGAGCTGGCCGCACTGGACGGTGTCCCCCAACCGGAACAGCACCACCCGGAAATCGATACCCTGGTACACCAATGGCTGTGTCTGGAACAGGCCAGCCGCATGGGCCTGAATCTGGATGGGCGCTACGCGATACTCTGCCACGACCTGGGCAAGGGCAAGACACCGCCGGAAGAATGGCCACGGCATATTGCCCATGAGATTCGCAGCAGCCGCATGAGCCAGACCGTCTCCAAACGACTCAAGGTGCCCCGAGAAACCGCCACGCTGGCTTCACTGGTGGGCGAATACCATACCCACTGTCATCGCGCCCTGGAGCTGAAACCTGCCACCGTCTGGAAACTGCTGAAAAGCCTGGATGTGCTGCGCCGCCCGGAGCGGCTGGCCACCTTTGTGGGGGCCTGCGAGGCGGATGCCCGCGGTCGTACCGGTTTTGAAGACCGGGATTACCCCCAGGCCCGTTATCTGCTGGGCTCCGCCGAGGCCGCCCAAAAGGTGGATGTGCAGGCCCTGCAACAACAAGGTTTCAGCGGCCCGGAACTGGGTGAGGCCATTACCCGGGCGCGCATTCAGGCCCTCAAGGAGTACAAGGAATCATGGAACCTGTAGCCCTGGTCACCGGCAGTGCCCGCCGTATTGGAGCCACCATTGTTCGCACCCTGCATGCCAATGGCATGCGGGTAATCATTCACTACCGTGGTAGCCAGCAGGAGGCGCAAGCCCTTGCCGCAGAATTGGAAGAAACCCGCCCGGACAGCACCCGGCTGCTGCAGGCGGATCTGGATGATCCCGACGCGGTACGCAAGCTGGCTGCCCAGGCCCAAGAAGCCTTTGGTCGACTGGACCTGTTGGTCAATAACGCCTCCAGCTTCTACCCCACCCCGGTGGACACTGCCAGCGACGATGACTGGACCCGGCTGGTGCACAGCAATATGCGCGCCCCCTTTATCCTCAGCCAGCAACTTGCCCCGGCCCTGCGCAAACAGAATGGCTGCATCATCAATATCGTCGACGTTTACGCGGAAAAACCGCTCTCCCAGCACACCCTCTATTGCATGGCCAAAGCCGGCCTTGCCATGATGACCAAAAGCCTGGCCCGGGAGCTGGGCCCGGAGATTCGCGTCAACGGGGTGTCGCCGGGACCGATCCTGTGGCCGGAAAGCGGGCAGATGAACCAGGATGCCATCACCGATGCCACCGCTCTGAAACGCTGTGGTACGCCCGAGGATATTGCCGGCGCGGTAGCATGGCTGGCCCGGGACGCGGGCTTTGTCACCGGCCAGATTGTGGCGGTGGACGGCGGACGCTCACTGGCATTGCAGGGCAGCTGATCCGACCACTTTGGCCCCGGCACCGCCCGGGGCACAAAACAACAACACAGGGAAGAACAAACAGGGGGGCGCATGCTATTGCGCGGGTTTCCATTGATACTGCTGCTGGGCGTGGTGCTGACACCACTCATCGCCAGTGCCGAAATCTATCGCTGGAAAGATGAGCACGGTAACTGGCAGTTCGGTGACCGGGCACCGGATACCCAACATGACACCGTGGATGTCCAGGCCCCGGCCAAACTTGGCCAGGATGAAAACGTCCAGCAGATTCACCAACGTCTTCAACGGCTGCGCGAGAGCGAGCAGGCTCGTCAGGAACAGCAACAGGAACAGGCCCGACGCGAAGAAGAGGCCCGCCGCAAACATCTGGCTCCACTGTGTCAGCAGGCCCGTGAAAGGATGCGAATCCTCAACCGCCCCTTTGTCTATGTTGACGAGCAAGGCAATCAGCGTGACAGCCTTCCCGAAGAAGCGGAAGCCGACAAAGTCAAAACGCAACAATGGATTGACGAGCATTGCGACAACTACTAGCCCGCCAGCTCGCCATGCTGTGCCTGATCGCAGCCGCCGCTATGCCCTGCCAGGCCGAGATCTATCAGTGGCGAGATGCCAACGGCAAGTTGCATTTTGGCGACCGACCTCCCGGTGAAGCACCGGCTGAGCAGATCACGCCCAGGGTGCAATCCCCCGGCACGCAGGGGTTGAAAATCGAGATCCGCCATCAGGAATTTACCCTGGACAATGGCCTCCATGAGCAAACCCTGACCGCCATCAAGCATATTTATGAACGCTATCGCCGGGACCTGGGGCTGGATCTTCGTGGTACGGCCGAAGTGAACCTGTATCTATTCTCGGAACAGGACCGTTTTGTGGAATGGATGGAAGCCCGCGGCGCCAAGGGGAACCCGAATTACGCCGGTGTTTTTCTGCCCGCCAGCAATGAAGTGGCGGTATGGCGCTGGAGTGCCAGCGATGAGCGGGTAGCCCAGACCATCCTGCACGAGTCCAGCCACGTACTGCTGTTCCAGCTCTCTCCGGCGTCACCGGTATGGTTGCACGAAGGGCTGGCACAGTATTTCCAAACCCTGAAAGTTCTCCCCAATGGGCAGGCTGTCGTCACCGCACTGCCCGATGCCGAGGCCCGCATCCAGACCTGGATCGACAATCAGCAGTTGATCACCCTGCGCCAGTACCTTTCCCTGGATGATCAGGCCTGGCGCAAGATGGCTCACCAGCTCAATGCGATCCCCTACACGGTGGCCTGGGGCACCACGGCGTTTCTGATGTCGAAACCGGTTGGCCGCAGCACCCTGCGCCAGTTGCTACAGGACCTGGAAAAAACCGACCGCCGCCCCACCCTGCAACGGATCAACCACCTCTACCCCGGCGGCCTGTCGAGAATGGAATACGATTTCTTCCGCTGGGCCCAAGACGGCATGCAGCCCCAGCGGTATTGATTCGGGATGCCTGATGCCTGATGCAAAAAGGCCCGCTCGGTAAACCGGGCGGGCCTTTTTGCATCGGTAAAACCCTCGCTATACCCCGCGTAGGAGCTCAGCTTGCCTGAGCGATCCGAGCCCTGGCGAGGCAAGGATTCCAGAGAAGAGTTTCGAGTACCCAGTTGCGAAAATCAAAAGCGATATGAGTAGAAGGGGCTTTGCCTCGAAACCCGCTTCTGGAATCCTTACCTCGCTTGGGCTCGGATCGCCTGCAGGCAGGCTCCTACTGGTGCTAACTAAGGACCGTGCCAGCTGCAGCTCAGTTCCTCGCTGTCGCTCGGTTCGTCCCCTGGAAGGGAAGTTATTCGCTTCGCTCCCCCTTCGGGCCGCACTGCGTGCGTTACTCCGCTGCGCTACGTTCCTACAGCGGCTTCGTAGAAAAGCCAAAACCCAGGAACTTTTCCCGGTGCTTCTATCGAATCAAGCGTAGCTTGTAGCTTGTAGCTTGTAGCTTGTAGCTCGTAGCTCGTAGCTCGTAGCTAATTATCGCGGAAACGCCACCACCCACAACTTCTGCTTATCGAAGTTGGACTGCTCGAGAATCTGCTGGTAACGCTCACCGGTTTCCGGATGCACCCCTTGCGGTGCCAGGTCTACCAGTGGCTTGAGTACGAAGGCGTGCTTGAAGATTTCATCCCGGGGCAACTGCACCCCGTCAATGATGCCCACCGCATCACCGTAAGTGAGAATATCGATATCCAGCGTCCGGCTGGAAAACTTTTTCTCACCACGGACACGGCCATGATCCCTTTCCATGTCTTTCAGGCAGGTGGTCAATTCGGCCACCGTCATGGCCGTGCGAATGCCCACCACCAGGTTGTAAAAGGCATCCCCGTCAAAACCCACCGCCTCACTCTCGTACACCGGGCTGATCTCCAGCTCGCCGAACACGGCTTCCAGCGCATCCAGACCGGAACGGATGTTGTGCTCACGGTCGATGTTGGAGCCCAGACTGAGATAAACCTGTGTGTCGCTACTATCCATTGGGACGTTCACCCCGTTCGATGATCACCCCCACGTCGCGGGAACCACGCAGGGCACCGGGCTTGCTCAGACGCAGCTTCAGCCAGGGCACATCGAACTCGTTCAATACCAGCTGGGCCACTTTCTCCGCCAGGGTTTCCACCAGCTGAAACTCGCTGCCTTCAATAAAGGCAATCACCCGCTTGCCAATGGCCTTGTAATCCAGGGCATCGTCAATGTGATCGCTGGCAGCCCCTTTGCGGATATCTGCCGCCATTTCCAGATCCAGACTCACGGTCTGACGAATACGGCGCTCCCAGTCAAAAATGCCAATCACCGTATCCACTTTCAAATCATTGATATAAACGATGTCCATACTCGCCCTCGGCGCCGGAACGGGATGGCCTTGGGCAGCATCCCATTGGTAGTAATCAGATGTTACGCTTGCAACGCGGGCAACGCTGTCGCCCTGTGTACAATAAGGCCGACCTCGGGGCCGCCCCAGCGATATGAAGGGAGATTATAGCCGGTGGAAGCAGGGACATTACAGGACGTGTGGGTCTGGCTGTTGCCTTTGTGCGTGGCCGGCTATCTGATGGGCTCCATTTCCAGCGCCATTCTGGTGTGCCGACTGTTCGGTTATCCCGATCCGCGCACCCAGGGCTCCAACAACCCCGGTGCCACCAATGTGCTGCGTATCGGCGGCAAACCCGCTGCCGCCCTGACTCTGCTGGGTGACGTGCTGAAGGGCGTCATCCCGGTACTGATTGCCAACGCCCTGAACCTGGGGCCGCTGATTGCTGCCCTGGCCGGCACCAGTGCCTTCCTCGGCCATCTCTACCCGATATTCTTCCGCTTTGAAGGCGGCAAGGGCGTGGCCACTGCCTTTGGCCTGCTGTTTGCGCTGCACTGGCCCAGCGGCCTGGTCGCTGGGGGCACCTGGCTGGCGGTCTTCGCCCTCAACCGGATTTCCTCCATCGCCTCCCTGAGCGCCTTCGTGGTCGCCCCGGCCTGCATCTTCGCCTGGCTCAACCCGGCCTTCTGGCCGATTCTGGTGATGTCCATCGCCATGATCCTCCGCCACCGCAGCAACCTGCAAAAAATCCTGCGCGGGGAAGAGTTGGGGTTCAAGAAGAAGAACTGAGCGCAGTTTAAAGTTGAAAGTTCAAAGTTGAAAAGCGCGTCAAGGCGCCTCGGGTTTGGGCAGGCCGTGCCCACGACATTACCGTTAATTGCGGGCAGAGTATGGCAAAGCAGGACAGCCTGATCCGCGTTTAAACTTTGAACTTTAAACTTTCAACTGGGTTTACAGCGCCGCCAGCTCCGTCAACGGCCACCTTGCCCTTACCTTGATGGGCAACTCCGCAGACTCCCCCGCCTGCAGCCGCAGCGCTCCGGCAAAGGCGATCATCGCGCCGTTGTCGGTGCAATATTGCGGTGCCGGGTAGAACAGTTCTACCCCGCGCTTTTTCATCTGCTCCCCCAACCGGGCCCGCAGGGAACGGTTGGCGCTCACGCCGCCGGCCATGACCAGCTGCTTGTAGCCGGTCTGCTCCATGGCGCGACGGCATTTGATGATCAGGGTATCCACGGCGGCATCTTCGAAGGCCAGGGCAATATCGGCGCGGTCCTGCTCGGAAAGCGCGTCCTTGCCGCCCAGATCGTTGATGGTATTCAGGGTAAAGGTTTTCAGGCCGGAAAAGCTCATGTCCAGCCCGGGCCGGTCGGTCATGGGACGCGGAAACCGGAAGCGCCCGGGCGTGCCCTTTTCGGCCAGCTTGGCAATGCGCGGGCCTCCGGGATACCCCAGCCCCATCATTTTGGCGGCCTTGTCGAAAGCTTCGCCCGCTGCATCGTCCACGGATTCGCCCAGAATCGCGTAATCCCCCAGGCTGCTGGCATCCAGCAGCAGGGTATGGCCACCACTGACCAACAAGGCCACAAAGGGGAACTGCGGCGCATGGTCTTCCAGCAGAGGCGCCAGCAGGTGCCCTTCCATGTGATGGACCTCCACCGCAGGAATACCCCAGCCAAAAGCAAGAGAACGGGCGACCCCGGCCCCCACCAACAAGGCCCCCGCCAGGCCGGGGCCTGCGGTGTAAGCCACGCCATCCAGCTGCTCCGCGGCGGTATCCGCCTCCGCCAACACCTGTTTGATCAGTGGCAACACCCGCTGCACATGGTCGCGGCTGGCCAGCTCTGGCACCACCCCGCCGAACTGGGCGTGCATATCCACCTGGCTGAACAGGGCCTGTCCCAGCAGCCCCTGCTCGGTGTCATAGATGGCGACGCCGGTCTCGTCACAGCTTGATTCGATACCCAATACACGCATGATGGTGCTACTCTCCGGCCGCTGGCCTGCCTGTGGAACGTGGCCCGCCATAATACTCCCCGACCGGCTGATTTGCATTTCCCGGCGACTTAGGTAAAATCGCGCCCTCGCTGCAAATGGGACACCTGAGCCCGCAGCGAATCCATAAACTCAAATTTCTAGGAAGGTGATTCTTCATGCCTCAGGTGAAGGTGAAAGAAGGCGAACCGTTTGACGTGGCCCTGCGCCGGTTCAAGCGTGGCTGTGAAAAAGCGGGCATCCTGTCTGAAGTGCGTCGTCGCGAACAGTACGAGAAGCCCACTCAAGAGCGTAAGCGTAAGCGTGCCGCAGCCGTCAAGCGTCACCTGAAAAAACTGCAGCGTGAGCAGCTCGCACGCAAGCGCCTTTACTAAGCACTGCTGAGTAGAGACGTCTGATGAGTGCGCTCAAGGAGCAGCTCACTGCAGCCATGAAAGACGCCATGCGTGCAAAAGAAAAAGCACGTCTTGGCGTTTTTCGTATGGCGCTGGCAGCGATCAAGCAGATTGAAGTAGACGAACGCATCGAACCCAATGACGAGCGTGTACTGGCCCTGCTCGACAAGCTGATCAAGCAGCGCAAGGACTCTGCGACCCAATACCGTGAAGCCGATCGCGCCGACCTGGCCGAAGTGGAAGAAGCGGAAATCGCCGTGCTCCAGGAATTTCTCCCCGAACCGCTCACCGATGCTGAAATCGACGCTCTGATCGATGAGGCCATCTCCAGCACCGGCGCATCCGGTATGCAGGACATGGGCAAGGTCATGGGTATTCTCAAGCCGAAATTCCAGGGCCGTGCCGACATGGGCGCCGCCAGCGGCAAAGTTCGCGCCAAGCTGAACAGCTAAGCCGCCAACACCCGACATCCTGACTTCCCGGTTTCGCTGTTAACTATTCACTGTTAACTATTAACTGCCTTTCCGCTCCTGTTTCTGTTTAGATAGCCGGCCTTCTGGCAAAATCATTCCCATGGCGCGCATACCGGATAATTTCATTCAGGACCTGTTGGCTCGCACCGATCTGGTGGAGTTGATCGATTCCCGCGTGCCCCTGAAAAAGACCGGTCGCAACTACAGCGCCTGCTGCCCCTTCCATCAGGAAAAGACGCCCTCTTTCACCGTGGCCCCGGACAAGCAGTTCTACTATTGCTTTGGTTGTGGCGCCAAGGGCAACGCCGTGGGCTTCCTGATGGACTACGAGCACATGAGCTTCCCGGAGGCCGTCAAACAGCTGGCCAGCCGGGCCGGCATGGAAGTGCCGGAGAGTCGTCCGGAAACCGCCGCCGACCGTCAACGCAAGGATCGACTGCAATCACTCTATGACCTGCTCAGCCGGGCGGAACATTTCTATGCCCAGCAGTTGCGCCAGGCACCGGAAAAGCAGAAGGCGGTGAACTACCTGAAAGGCCGCGGGCTGAGTGGTGAAATCGCCAAACGTTTTGCCCTGGGCTTTGCTCCGCCCGGTTTTGACAACCTGATCAGCGGCCTTTCACTCACCGAAGCCGGCCTGGAACAGGCGCTTACCGCCGGCTTGCTGGTGCGCCGGGAGGACACGGGCCGGGTTTACGACAAGTTCCGCGACCGGATCATCTTCCCCATCCGCGATACCCGTGGCCGCACCATCGGCTTTGGGGGCCGCCTGCTGGGCGACGGCAAGCCCAAATACCTGAACAGCCCGGAAACCCCGGTTTTCCACAAGGGCGAAGAGCTCTACGGGTTGTGGGAGTGGCGCCAGAGCCGCGACCGCAGCGAACGCCTCTATGTGGTGGAAGGCTACATGGACGTGATCGCCCTGCATCAGTACGGCGTCCCCAACGTGGTCGCCACCCTGGGCACCGCCACCACCGAGGACCATGCCCGCAAGCTCTTCCGCCAGGTGGATGAAGTGATTCTCTGTTTCGATGGTGACAAGGCCGGGGTGCGCGCCGCCTGGCGGGCACTGGAATCCCTGCTACCGGCTTTGGATGACGGCAAACAGGTGCGTTTCCTGTTCCTGCCTGACGGTGAGGATCCCGACACCCTGGTACGCACCCAGGGCCCGGAAGCCCTGCGCGCCATGACTGACAAGGCCGACGCCCTGTCCACCTACCTGTTTCGGCACCTGTCCGAAGGCCTGGATCTGAACACCGTGGATGGCCGCGCCCGCCTGGCCCGCCTTGCCCTGCCCTATCTGGACAAGCCCGCCGGCCCGGTTTATCGCGCCCTGCTCACCGAAGAGCTGGCCCAACTGACACGACTGGACAAGGAATCGCTGATCCAGCTGAAACCGGCCAAACCGGAGCCCGCAAAGCCACAACCGGCACCGCAGAATGCCCCGCAGCGCCCCGCCATGGATGACGGTTATGTCGGCGATGACCAACCGCCACCGCCGGACTGGGCGGATATGCCGCCGCAGGGTGATGACGATTTCTACCCCGGTGACGACTTTCCCGGCAGTCTGGATAGCCCCCCCACCCCTCGTCAGGACAGCGGCCGCCGCAAGGGGCCACTGACCATGGCCGAACGGCTGGTGCTGGTACTGCTGGACTACCCTGCCCTGGTGGACACACACCCCCTGCCGGAAGGGGTGGAGCAGCTCCCGGTGCCGCATATTGATCTGCTGATCCAGGTGGCCGGGCTGTGCCAGAAACACCAACACCCGGCCTCGCTGCTGGGCGCCCTGATGGCGCTGGAGCAGGGAGAAACCCTGTCCCGACTGCTCAAGGCCAGCCTCAAGCCGCCCATGGAAGAAACCATGGCCACACGACTGTGGCAGGACGCCCTCTCGCAACTGGAAGTGGCCCGCCTGGAAGCGGCATTGATGGAAGTGGAGCAGGCAGGCATCCCCGACGCAGCCCACTGGCAGGAGCTGCACAAGGCCCTGGCCGAAGCCCGCCAGCACGCCCGCAAGCCTTTCGACTAGCGGCCCCGGAATAACGACAGCCCCTCCGCGACGCCACTGAGAGCGCCGCCGCAGCGCAACCCTTTGATTTTCAATCAACTGTTAACTGTTCACTGTTAACTGTTCACTGCCCCAAACCCTTGCAATCACTGGCCGTAGCCCCCATCTGCGAGTATAATACGCCGTTTCCCCACGGCATCATCACGACGACGGGCTTTATTGCATGACGACTCAAAAGCAGCAGCAACAATCACAGCTGAAGCTGTTGATCGCCCTCGGCAAGGAACAGGGCTACCTGACTTACGCCGAAGTGAACGACCACCTGCCTGACTCCATCACCGACACTGATCAGGTAGAAGACATCATTCAGATGATCAACGACATGGGCATCACCGTGGTCGAAAAGGCCTCCGATGCCGATCAGTTGATGATCGATGAAAGCGCCGACAGCACCGATGAAGTGGCCGCCGAAGAAGCGGCTGCCGTGCTGGCCTCTGTTGAGAACGAGCCCGGCCGCACCACCGACCCGGTGCGCATGTACATGCGCGAAATGGGTACCGTGGAACTGCTGACCCGTGAAGGCGAAATCGAAATCGCCAAGCGTATCGAAGAAGGCACCCGTGAAGTGATGCATGCCCTGGCCTTCTGGCCTGGCGCTGTCGACATGCTGATCGACGAATACGCCCGCGTGGAAAACGAAGAACGCAAACTCACCGATATCATCGCCGGTTATCTGGATCCCAATGACGATGGGGCTGCGGCCACCAACGCCAACAAGGAACCCACCTTCGCGGAGAAAGCCAAGAAGGAAGAGAAGAACGAAGACGCTGACGACAAGGACAAAGACGACAGCGACGACGATGATGATGACGAAGATGAAGGCGGCCTGGATCCGGTACTGGCCGCCGAGCGTTTCGACACGCTGAAAAAACTCCATGAAAAAGCCGAGCGTTCCCTCAAGCGTAATGGTCGCGACCACGCCAGCAGCGCCAAGGCGCTGGAAGCCCTGGCCGAGCACTTCACCCTGTTCAAACTGGTACCGCGCATTTATGACGAAATGCTGGTGGGCGCTCGCAACAACCTGGACCTGGTGCGCAAGTTCGAGCGTCAGATCATGTCCGCGGCCATCCGTCGTGGCGGCATGGACCGCAAGGATTTCATCAAGCAGTTCCCCGGCAACGAAACCGACATGGAGTGGGTGGACACCCAGCTGAAGACCAAGAAAGGCAAAACCATTGCCGACAAGCTTGGCGCAGTGAAGGAAGACATCCAGCGCTCCCAGCGCAAGATCTCCACCATCGAAGACATCATTGGTCTGCCGGTGGCGGACATCAAGGAAATCAACCGTCGTATTTCCATCGGTGAAGCCAAGGCACGCCGTGCCAAGAAAGAAATGGTGGAAGCCAACCTGCGTCTGGTGATCTCCATCGCCAAGAAGTACACCAACCGCGGCCTGCAGTTCCTCGACCTGATCCAGGAAGGCAACATCGGCCTGATGAAAGCCGTGGACAAGTTTGAATACCGTCGTGGTTACAAGTTCTCCACCTACGCTACCTGGTGGATCCGTCAGGCCATTACCCGCTCCATTGCGGATCAGGCACGCACCATTCGTATTCCGGTACACATGATCGAGACCATCAACAAGATCAACCGGGTACAGCGCCAGATGCTGCAGGAAATGGGCCGTGAGCCGACCCCGGAAGAGCTGGGCGTGCGCCTGGAAATGCCGGAAGACAAGGTCCGCAAGGTATTGAAGATCGCCAAAGAGCCGATCTCCATGGAAACCCCCATCGGTGACGATGAAGATTCCAGCCTGGGCGACTTTATCGAAGACGGCAACATGGAATCCCCGGTGGACTCCGCCACCTCGCTGGGCCTGGAAGAAGCCACCCGCGAAGTCCTGGCCAACCTCACCGCCCGTGAAGCCAAGGTACTGCGCATGCGTTTCGGTATCGACATGAACACTGACCACACCCTCGAGGAAGTGGGCAAGCAGTTCGACGTGACCCGTGAGCGTATCCGTCAGATCGAAGCCAAGGCCCTGCGCAAGCTGCGTCATCCGAGCCGCAGCGAACACCTGCGCAGCTTCCTGGACGGCGATCTGTAAATATTACGCCGGACGCTGGATGCCGGATGCAAGACGCAACCCGGGCTGCTGCGCAGCCCGGGTTGATAATAAAAAAGGATCGACCTTTCCCTGCTTCGAATACACGTTATAATCCTTGCCCGCGCATCAGCGTGGCAGCGTCAGGCGTCGAGCATCCGGCGTCAGGCAACTCTTTCGGGCCTATAGCTCAGTTGGTTAGAGCAGTCGACTCATAATCGATTGGTCCCAGGTTCAAGTCCTGGTGGGCCCACCAATTTCTTTCCCACGCACAATTAGCTGTTCTTGTAACCATAGTTTGGCCGTTTTGGACAAACTATGGTGATAATGTTGGCATAGTTTGTCCGCCCTCATTCACATCCGCACAAACCACAACCCTCACCTTCCATAATTTAAGCCAAAATGACAATTTGTCACTCCATTTGTCATTTCATGGTACTCTCGGGCTTTATCCCTAAAACAAAAGTACCAGAGGCACAGCCATGATCCGCTGCCATCTCGCCCGCATGATGGGCGAGCACAAAATGCGTATTGCCGACGTTGCCAGAGAAACGGGGTTAAGCCGGGCCACGGTAACCCTGCTTTATAAAGAGACCGCCCAGAAAGTGGATCTGGAAGCCATTGATAAATTGTGTGAATTATTCGACTGCGGTATTGGTGAGCTGCTAGAGCGTACGAATCAGACAACAAAGCTCAACGCCAATCAGTAAATGGGGGAAGTGAATCATGGTCAATCAGAACCCTGAACAAAAGGCCCGTGACCAGATAGATGCTCTGCTTGCGAAAGCTGGATGGGTCGTACAGGACAAAAAGGAAATCGATTTCTCTGCTTCCATGGGTGTGGCCGTCCGCGAATACCAAACCGATGTTGGCCCTGCTGATTACGTGCTGTTTGTAGACAAGCAGGCAGCGGGCGTAATTGAAGCCAAACCCGAAGCCTGGGGTGAGAAGATCACAACGGTTGAAGATCAGTCTCAAGGGTATGCCAATGCTACATTGAAATGGGTAAACAATAGCCAGCCTTTGCGCTTCGTGTATGAAAGCACAGGAGTCATTACCCGCTTTACTGATGGTTTAGATCCACACCCTCGTTCCCGCGAACTGTTTAACTTTCATCGCCCGGAAACGCTTGCTAAGTGGCTTAAAGAGCCCAAAAGTCTGCGGGGGCGTTTGCAGGATTTCCAACCATTGATCAAAGAAGGTCTGCGTAAATGCCAGATTAAAGCTATCACTAAACTGGAAGAATCCTTTAAGGAAGACAAACCCCGCGCCTTGGTACAGATGGCCACAGGCTCCGGAAAAACGTTTACCGCGATTACAGCCAGTTATCGCCTATTACGCGAGCCCGTGAGCGCCAATCGCATTCTCTTCCTGGTGGATACCAAGAATCTAGGTGAGCAGGCAGAGCAAGAGTTCATGAGCTTCGTGCCAAATGACGACAACCGTAAATTCACCGAACTTTACACGGTACAGCGGCTGAAGAATCAATACATCGCCAAAGATGCCCAAGTCTGTATTAGCACTATCCAACGCATGTATTCCATTTTAAAAGACGAGCCGTTGGACGAATCACTCGAAGAACAGAATCCGGCAGAGCAATTCACAAAGCCCAAAGAGCCGCTGCCGGTCGTGTACAACGAAAAGATCCCGCCCGAGTTTTTCGATGTGATCATCATTGATGAATGTCACCGTTCAATTTACAACTTGTGGAGGCAGGTGCTGGAATACTTTGATGCCTATCTGGTTGGTCTGACCGCCACGCCCGACAATCGCACCTATGGTTTCTTCCGCAAAAATGTTGTTAGTGAATACGACCATGAAAAAGCCGTGGCCGACGGTGTTAACGTCGGTAACGAGATCTTTGTCATCGAAACGGAAAAGACCAAGCAAGGCGGCAAGATCGAAGCCAAACAGCAGATAGAACGACGCGAGCGCACAACTCGCCGAAAACGCTGGGAGCAACAAGATCAGAACGAAGCCTACACGGCCAAACAGCTTGATCGCGACATTGTTAACCCTGACCAAATCCGTACCGTCATTAAAACCTTCAGGGACGCACTGCCGACCATTTTCCCTGGTCGTAAAGAGGCACCCAAGACCCTGATCTTTGCCAAAACTGACAGCCACGCCGATGACATCATTCAAACCGTGCGTGAGGAGTTTGGCGAAAGCAACCAGTTTTGCAAAAAGGTTACCTACCGTGTTGCCAATGACAAAACCGATGCCGAAGGTAACGTCATTCAAAAAGGTGAGGACCCGAAATCCGTGCTCGCCCAGTTCCGCAATGATTACTACCCACGTATAGCGGTCACCGTCGATATGATAGCCACGGGCACCGATGTAAAGGCGCTGGAATGCCTACTATTTATGCGCGATGTCAAAAGCAAAAACTACTTTGAACAAATGAAGGGGCGCGGTACCCGCACACTGGATAAAGACAGCCTGCAAAAGGTCACACCATCGGCGCAAAGCGCCAAAACCCATTACGTCATAGTTGATGCGATTGGTGTGACCAAATCGGTTAAGACCGCCAGCCAACCGCTGATCACCAAACCCAGCGTGCCGCTGAAAGATCTGGCCATGGGTGTGATGATGGGGGCCAGTGACAGCGATACGGTTTCTTCACTTGCCGGGCGCCTGGCACGACTAGACAAACAACTGGATGACAAAGAACGAGCCCGCATTGCGGAAAAAGCCGGTGGCACGCCACTCCTGATGATTGTGGGTGAACTCTTCAACGCCATCGACGGCGACCGCGTAGAGCAAAAAGCAGTGGAAATTGCTGGGCAACCTGTGGGAACCAACCCCGGTGACGATGCCCGCAATAAGGCCCAACAACAACTGGTCAGTCAGGTAGCCAATGTGTTTAACGGGGAATTGATCGAACTGATTGATTCCATCCGCCGCGATAAAGAACAAATCATCGTTCATGATGACC
Organism: Alcanivorax sp.; assembly: GCF_017794965.1. NCBI lineage: Bacteria > Pseudomonadati > Pseudomonadota > Gammaproteobacteria > Oceanospirillales > Alcanivoracaceae > Alcanivorax > Alcanivorax sp. The sequence continues at coordinate 661,006 of NZ_CP051240.1, read as the reverse complement.
TGGACGAACTGATAAAAGCGGAATGGGATGGTGAAACCACCGAAAACGCAAAGGTGCTTACGCAGGAGTTTGCGGACTACTTGAAAGAACAAGCAGATGAAGTAGATGCGCTTGCCATCTACTTCAACACACCTGCACGCCGTAGCGAAGTAACCTACCCGCAAATCAAAGCCCTGTTGGAAAAGCTCAAGCAGGATCGCCCCAAGCTAGCACCGTTACGTATCTGGCAGGCTTACGCTCACCTCGATAATTACACGGGCGAGAATCCACTGACTGAGCTTACCGCCTTGGTGGCGCTGGTTCGCCGAGTGTGCGGCATCGATAGCGCAATTACGCCCTTTGGTAGCACCGTAAGAAAGAATTTTCAGGATTGGATCATGAAGTACCACTCAGGTAATTCCGAAAAATTTAATGAACAACAAATGCAATGGCTGCAAGCCATTCGCGATCATATCGCCAGCTCCTTTCACTTTGAACGCGATGATCTGGATATGACGCCCTTCGATGCCAAAGGCGGATTAATGGGCATGTACCAGCAGTTTAGTGACAAGATGGACTGGGTGATTGAGGAATTGAATCGGGAGTTGGTGGCGTGATCAAAGAACAATTACCAGACTCATGGAAAGTCACCCCGCTCAGCGAGATCGCGGCCATAAACCCTACAATAGACAAAAGGAATATTGAGGATGAAACTCTCGTTTCCTTTGTTCCTATGCCAGCAGTGGAAGCAGAATCTGGTCGTATAGATATCTCGATTTGTAGACACTTCAAAGAAGTCAAAAAGGGATATACAGGATTTTTAGAAAGAGACGTGATTTTCGCGAAAATCACACCCTGCATGGAAAATGGAAAAGTAGCAGTAATTCCGAAGCTAAAAAATGATTTAGGTTTCGGCTCTACCGAATTTCATGTCATCAGAGCTCCTGTAGGAGTCTCGCCAGAGCTTTTATATTACTACGTATCTTCAAAGTGGTTTCGTGTTGAGGCTGAGCACAATATGACAGGTGCTGTAGGACAGCGCCGCGTGCCGACTTCATTTTTAGAGGCAACACATTTTCCACTACCTCCAACCAACGAACAAAAACGCATCGTCGCCAAAATCGAAGAGCTATTATCCGAACTGGACAACGGCATTGCCGCGTTAAAAACAGCACGTGAACAACTCAATGTCTACCGCCAGGCCGTGCTCAAACACGCCTTTGAAGGCAAGCTCACTGCAAAGTGGCGTGAAGAGAATGCCGCTAAGCTGGAATCCCCCGAACAACTCCTCGCCCGCATTCAGCAAGAACGCGAAACCTGCTACCAGCAACAACTGGAAGACTGGAAAGCGGCTGTGAAGGCGTGGGAAGCGAATGGTAAAGAAGGGAAAAAGCCGGGGAAGCCAAGAGCACTAGGCCAAACCGAAAATCCTACTAAAGAAGAGTTAGAACTCTTCCCAGAACGTCCAAACACATGGCAATGGGTAAAACTTGGACAACTCACGTGGTCAGTAAAAGACGGTCCTCACTATAGCCCGAAGTATTGTGATTCCGGAATACCATTCATTACTGGCGGAAACGTTAGACCTTCAGGAATAGACTTTGAAAACGTCAAATATATTTCTGAAGATCTTCATGAAGAATTATCAAAACGATGTAAACCTGCTATCGGCGATATTCTTTACACGAAAGGCGGAACTACTGGCATTGCTCGCGTTAATACTTATGATATTGAATTTAACGTATGGGTGCATGTTGCCGTATTAAAGGTTACAGAGTCAGTAAATCCTTTTTATTTGCAGCATGCGCTCAATTCACCAGATTGCTACGTTCAATCACAGAAATACACTCATGGCGTTGGTAACCAAGACCTTGGTCTTACTCGGATGGTAAATATTATCCTTCCTATTTGCAGTTTAGAAGAACAAAAAGCAATCGTTAACAAAGTTGATGTTATTAATTCTGAACTGGATTCGGTTGAAGATTGCATATCTAAGGAGCTAAAAAGAGCCAAAACCCTACGCCAATCCATCCTGAAAAAAGCCTTCTCCGGTCAGTTAGTTCCTCAAGATCCCAGCGACGAGCCTGCCAGTGAATTGCTGGAGCGTATACAAGCCGAAAAGGCGGCGGAGAAAGCCGCTCAGAAGGCTTCGGTCAAACCCAAGGCTGCTGCAAAGTCAGGCACCAAACGGGGCCGAAAGCCCAAGGTGGCCTCCTGATGTTTTTGATCGTGATCGGCAACCCGAAAAGGTACAATAACCTCATATTGAGGAGGACCCCATAATGGCCAGTGCAGACCAATTAAAGGCGCTGCTCCAGTCTCATCTGGAGGGCGACGAAAACCGTTTTTATTCTGTCGCCATGCAGGTGGCAGCCCATGAGGCCAAGCGTGGCCACGGCAAGCTGGCCGAGGAGTTGCGGGCGCTGGTGGATCAGGCCAAATCCCGCCGGGCGGCCGTGACGGGGAATAGTCCAGATAGCAAGGCGGTGCCCATCAGCAAGCCAAGGGGTGAACTAGCTAACTTGCTGAGTGTAAGTTACCCCAAATCTCGCCTGGGGGATATGGTGCTCAATAACGAACTTGCCATGCAGTTGGAGCGGATTATCCGCGAGCAGCGCCATGCGGCTGAGATCCTGTCCCACGGATTATCCCCACGGCGCAAACTGCTGTTAGTCGGCCCGCCCGGTACGGGCAAAACCATGACAGCTTCGGTGTTGGCGGGTGAACTGGGCCTGCCGTTGTTTCAGGTGCGTCTCGACGGGCTGATCACCAAGTTTATGGGTGAGACCGCCGCCAAACTGCGGCAGATCTTCGAGTCTACCCTCCATGCTCGCGGCGTGTATTTCTTTGATGAGTTCGATGCCATCGGCTCGCAACGGGGTTTGGCAAATGATGTGGGCGAGGTGCGTCGTATTCTTAACAGCTTTTTGCAGATGATTGAGCAAGATGACTCGCATAGCCTGATCATTGGAGCCACCAACCACCCGGATATTCTGGATAACGCCCTGTTCCGCCGCTTTGATGATCTGCTGCATTACGAGTTGCCGGATGAAGCACACATTGCCAGTGTGCTGAAATCGCGCCTATCCCGCCTGGCAGTTAAAAATACCTCTTGGAAACGTTTGGCCGATAAAGCACTTGGCTTGAGCTATGCAGAGCTCACTCGTGCCGCTGATGAAGTGTTGAAAACAGCGCTAATTGAGCGCGCAGAAAAAATATCCGAACAAGATATTTCGCAAGCGCTGGAAGAACGCCGCAGGCTTTCCAACCGATTGAATAAAAGCAGTTAACGATAAGGATATCGCATGGCGGAAAGGGAGCCGAATAACCACCCGCATTTTATTTTTCAAAATAGCGCACATACCGAAAGCTTTACATCGCCTTCAAAAGGCGGTGGTGGTAAGCAGATACCTGATAGAGACCGGGCAGCCCATGGCAGTGCCCTTCAGAGTAAGCTACAGCAACTGACGCCGGTGTTAGCCGAAGCGGCGGATCAACAGCGAGAAGCTGGGATTGACGAAGGATTCGGTCTGCAAATTGAGTTTGAAAGCTTCCCGGATGTTGAGCTGGCTTTTGAATCCCTTGCCCGCGAACGATCAGGTATCGAACTTCGCAATGTCCGCCACGACGGCCATAAGACATTTGCTACGGTCTTTGTGCCTGATGGCAAGCTAGAGTTCTTCGAGAAACTCATTACTTCCTATTTGGATGACAGCAAGGACAAAAAGAGTGGCCCTGCACATAGCAAGTTACTGAATGCTATTTCGGATATTCGTGCGGCCACATTGCAAGCCCTGTGGACTGATTCACCCGAGGCTATGCCAACGGCAGACGAAGAACACCTCTGGTGGGAGGTGTGGCTGCCGACGCGAGGCGATCGCCAAGGTGTTGTAAATCAGTTCCGGAAAACGGCAACTGGCCTGAACTTCCGCATTGCGCCTGGCGAGCTCTTTTTCCCAGAACGCTCTGTACTGCTGGTATATGGCTCGGTCGGTCAAATGAAGCGCTCGATGATGGCGTTAAACAGCATCGCAGAATTGCGTCGAGCTAAAGAAACAGCAGAATTTTTTGATTCTTTAAATCCAGAAGAACAGCCACAGTGGATTAATGAGTTAAACGACCGCTTAACCTTGCCCGCTGACGGTGCTGAGGTGCCCTATGTATGCCTGCTTGATACTGGGGTAAACAATGGCCACCCGTTATTGCAACAAGCAATCACTAATGCGGATAAACACAGTGTTGAACCTGCCTGGGGGTTAGATGATGGCGAGGGGCATGGTACAGAGATGGCAGGCCTTGCCCTGCTGGGCAATCTGACCGACGCGCTCTCAACTCAGATGCCAGTATCGGTTTCTCATCGCTTGGAATCGGTTAAGTTGTTGCCAGAAGATGGAGCCAATGGCGGTGACGCCATTCTGCATGGCTACCTGACCTCAGAGGCGGTTGATCGGCCAGCGGTTACTGCGCCACACCGCAAACGGGTTTTCAGTATGGCGATTACCGCCAGAGACAATCGCGACCGGGGGCGGCCTTCTGCCTGGTCCGCAACCATCGATCGGCTTGCCTATGATGCAGACGCACAAGGCGAGACGTCAAAATTATTTGTGATATCTGCCGGTAACATTAAAGATCCTAATGCCTGGATGGAATACCCGCACAGCAATGGCTCCGACGGCATTCATGATCCGGCGCAGGCATGGAATGCTTTGACTGTGGGTGCCATGACCAACCAGGCAAGAATCACAGAGGCAGATGCGAATCACTACTCTCCTATAGCGGAAGTTGGCGGATTAAGCCCTTTTAGTACTACATCGCAAACATGGCAAGCACATTGGCCATTAAAGCCCGATGTGGTGTTCGAAGGTGGCAATGTGGCAAAGGACGGTTTAGGTGCCGCCTGGATGCCAAGCCTAAGTCTGCTGACAACCCATGCAAATCCAGCTGAACGCCTGCTGACCACGAGCAATGCCACCAGTGCCGCTTCAGCCCTTTGCGCACGAATGGCGGCCCAGTTAATGGCCAGATACTCTAACCTTTGGCCAGAAAGCATTCGCGGACTGATCGTGCATTCCGCGCAGTGGACTGACGCGATGAAGCGTATGTTTCTACCCGCAAGAGGGGCTCCAACCAAGGCTCAAACAATCGAATTGGTGAGACACTGTGGATTCGGGGAGCCAAACCTCGATAGAGCCCTATGGAGCGCCGACAACTCGTTGACCATGATTTGCGAGGAATTTCTACATCCATTCAAACGCGAACGGGGCAAAGAACCGCAGCTACGAGATATGAACCTGCACCAATTACCATGGCCATTGGCAGAGCTTGAGGCGTTAGGTGAGGCGCAGGTAGAAATGCGGGTAACCTTGTCTTACTTTATCGAGCCCAACCCTTCTGCCCGTGGCGTGACCTCGCGCTATCGGTATGAGTCCCACGGCCTTCGTTTTGATGTAAAACGCCCGCTGGAAAGTGAGGCTGACTTCCGCGCCCGAATCAATGCCGCTGCCAGAGACGATGAAGAGCGTGTGAATAGAAACGACAATGACCCTAGCTGGGTAATTGGCAAGAAGAACCGGCATAAAGGTTCGCTGCATTCAGATATTTGGAAAGGCAGTGCGGCAGAGCTAGCGAGTCGAGGTGCCATTGCAGTTTACCCCTCGCTGGGTTGGTGGAAAACAAGACCTGTACTTGAACGATATGATCAACGGATCAGGTACTCTCTGGTCGTATCAATTAATGCGCCAGATATTGACGTGGATTTATACACACCGATTGCGAACCAGATTGGCATACCGGTTGGTATCGAATAAAAGATTTAAGTGGCGTTGATGCCACTAATAAGAGAGCAAGAAAGATGAATACATCAACCATTATCTCCAGAGTCTGGAGCTTCTGCACTACCCTTCGCGACGATGGCGTGGGCTATGGCGACTATCTTGAACAGCTGACGTATCTGATCTTTCTGAAGATGGCTGATGAATACGCCAAGCCACCTTATTCCCGTGATGTGGGTATTCCTGCAAAGTACAACTGGCAGGCGCTGACCAGTAAGAAAGGCGCGGAGCTAGAGGTGCTTTATGTGGAGTTGTTGCGTGAGCTGGGCAAGCAGAAAGGCATGCTTGGCCAAATTTTCACCAAAGCGCAGAACAAGATTCAAGACCCAGCCAAGTTGTACCGCCTGATCGATATGATCGACAGCACCCAGTGGATAATGATGGGTACAGATGTCAAAGGTGATATCTATGAAGGGTTACTGGAAAAGAACGCTGAAGATACCAAGTCTGGTGCGGGCCAGTATTTCACACCGAGAGCATTGATTCGCGCCATGGTAGAGTGCGTTCGGCCAGAACCTGGCAAAACCATTGCCGACCCTTCATGCGGCACAGGTGGATTTTTTCTGGCAGCCTACGACTTTCTAACCAATTCAGAAAACTATTCTCTCGACAAAGAGCAAAAGCAATTCCTGAAGCACAGCACCTTCCATGGCAATGAAATCGTCGCCAATACCCGCCGCCTGTGTTTAATGAATATGTTTTTACACAACATCGGGGAAATTGATGGCGATAGTCTGGTATCCCCTAATGACGCGCTAATCGCGGCCAGCCCCGTTAGCGTAGACTATGTGCTCGCCAATCCACCGTTTGGCAAAAAAAGTTCTATGAGCTTTACCAACGAAGAGGGTGAGCAAGAGACTGATGAGCTCACTTATAACCGCCAGGACTTTTGGGCCACAACCTCCAACAAACAGCTCAATTTCGTTCAGCATATTCGTAGCATGTTAAAGACCACTGGCAAAGCCGCTGTTGTCGTGCCGGATAACGTACTGTTTGAGGGCGGTGCAGGTGAAACGATTCGCAAGAAACTGTTAGAGAATACAACCCTGCATACCATTCTGCGCTTACCAACTGGCATATTTTACGCACAGGGGGTTAAGGCAAACGTGTTATTTTTCGATAATCAGCCTGCCAGCCCCAAGGCATGGACAAAAGAGGTTTGGTTTTACGATTACCGAACCAACATCCATCACACCCTAAAGAAAAAGCCAATGCGGTTTGAGAATCTGGCTGACTTTATAGAGTGCTATAACCCTGCAAGTCCGAGCAAGCGCAAAGAGACCTGGCACCCGGAAAAGAACCCCGAAGGACGCTGGCGGAAATATAAGGTTGACGAATTGCTCGCACGCGACAAAACCAGCCTGGATCTATTCTGGCTAAAAGACAAAAGCCTGACTGATCTGGATAACTTGCCTGAGCCTGATGATCTCGCAGAAGAGATCATTGAAAACCTGGAAGCTGGGTTAAACAGCTTCCGGGAAGTTCTGAGCGGCCTGTCTTTGAAATAAACTCTGGGCTAATCCGTGTATTTTGAGGGGCATTCCGCTCCTCAATATCTACAGCTATGTATAGAGAACCGAATAGACCTCCCCAATCGCGCCCTTGAGCAGGAACTTCGGCAGCCCCGTTTCCTCCCTGAGGTATAGGTAGGCCTGCTTCCTGGATTTTGGATACCCCGAGTAGGATGAATCCGTGAAATACTGCAAGGCGGAATTCAGCGCCTTTTCTCGAGTCCTTTGTCGCTGGGCCGCAATCATCGATTGGTGGCGTTTGACCAATGCACTGACTGCAGTGGGGTAGCGGTACTCAAGGTACCCAACCGAGACGTTAAGCTCAGCCGCCACTTCCTTCATCGGCTTCGGCCTGACACTGGGATCCAGGTATCCACGGATTTTGGACTGAATCGCATCGTGGTTTCGCTTCTGCCTGGACTTTCGTTCGCAGAATCCCGCCGGTAACTCACACAGCCATTTCTGGCTCAGCACCTGGGTTGAATTGATCGCATTGCCTGATATCAGGGTATAGAGATCAATCCCCAGCCCATAGCAAAGCCGCCTTGCCGTACTGAAGCTGACGGGCTTCTGTTTATGGTACAGGCTGATCCATTCATCTCTTGGGAATGCCTGATATAGCTCCAGCTCCTTACCGTTCCCCCAATAGTGGTCAAACAAGTCCCGTAGAGAACGCCAAATCCCGCCTATCAAATCATCTGAAACAGGGTACTGCGCCATATCTACGAACAACTGATGAACATCTGCACCTTTCATTTCCCAGCTACGAGCAATTTCAGGCGCGGGTTTGTCCGGGTTTCGGGTGCCGAGGTGGCTGCCGCATTGCTGACAGAATCCAATCCCCCTTTTCCTTATGTAGCCAGTCTGCTTACAACTGCAGAATGCGCATTGGGATATCAGCTCGGTGCGATGACTCGGGCAGTGAGTAATAGCTGACAGATGCCAGATCAGCTTGAAGAAGGGCTGCTGCCCCAGGGCCTGCCACTCACTCATGCACTCAGGGCACCACCGGAAGCCTGGAGCAACCTCATTGGGGGACCTACCAATATCGCTGGTCATGAATAGGAGTCGAGACTGGGATAATTCCAGCCCAGTCAGCTTCTCCAGAGCGCCCTGAATTGCTGCGCTGGAGCGATTATTTCTCACCATCTCAGCGGTTTTTAGAAAAGCGGGAACAGGCTGTGTTTCAGTATCAGGATGCGTAAGCGCTGACGTTTGTTTGTTGATGTGCCGCAGCAGTTCGCCAACGAATATTCCATGCTCATACGCCACCCGGTACACATAGGAAGCCAGAGATTCAACATCACAGGTTCCAGCACCCTCTAGCTCGATTGGAAATAACATATCAGCCATCTCCCCCTGTCCGATTGCCCGGTGCGTAACGCTTGGGCTTACGTTGAAATGGTTTTCCCGTTTTCTTTGGTGGCATCACCTTCATTGCTCGGTCACGGGATGACTGCGAGTGTGCATCTGCTGGCTCGAACAACTTTTCACCCTGGTAGATCTCCTCGGAGATAGCAGCTAAATCAGCTTTGGAGAACATGACCTCCTTAAGCAAGGCAGGTGACAATTGCTTCCCCGTTGCATGAGAACGCGCAACAGCACGGCCAAGCCAATTGCGGAGGAGGCCGATACAACCAAGGGAACCGTGATATAGCATCTCAGCGGAATGAGTCAGCACCTGCTCTGAGGAAATGTCCGCAATGATCTGGTCGTAGGTGGCCAGGATTTTTCCAAACTCCGCCAGATCATGATCCGTTGCATAGTATCGAGGGAGGTGGACCTGGGATTTCCTGCCGATCATATGCGGTGAATGACCTATTACCTGGAGGATGGGATAGGCTCCCACCACAACCAGCACAAGCCCGCAGGTTTTCGCCATGCATTTCCATGAGTCCATTACCGCGTAGCCGCCCTGAGAATCCTTGCTTACATAACGGACGTGTTGGGCCTCATCCACAAACAAGAATCGGGTCTTTCTCAGGCGAAAGGCATTCTCCAGTGCAAAACGGAGCGTGGGCTCATTGGTCCTTTCAGCCTTGGTATTCGCGGGCCCATCATTGAATTCCTCCCCTATGCTGCCATAAATGGGGTGCCTGACTGCCTGATGCAACTTTAGTGTGAATGCTTTGGTAGAAAACCGTCCATGAGGACCGGTGTTTTCCGCATCGACGATAACAGCGGGAAGAATCCCGTCCCGCTCAAAGTCGATCTCGCCGCACAACAAACCAACCAGTTCAGTAATCAGCTTCGTTTTCCCTGCTCTGGAAGGCCCAGTTGAATCGCCACCAGTTCTCTAGACACGCCTCAGCCGTTCTTGGTGACGCTTTTCATACTCTACTGGTGATAACTGCTCATTAGAACTATGGCGTCTCCGGTTGTTATAGAACATCTCGATATAATCAAAAATATCTGCTCGGGCGGCGTCCCGGCTTCTGTAAATTTTTCGCTTTATCCTCTCTCGCTTCAACAGCTGGAAGAAGCTCTCAGCAACAGCATTGTCGTGGCAGTTACCGCGCCGACTCATGCTCCCCTCCAGGTCATGCGCCTTCAGAAACGACTCCCAGTCGTGGCTGGTGTATTGGCTGCCTTGGTCGGAGTGCACAATCACCTTGCCCTCAGGCTTGCGACGCCAGACAGCCATCAAAAGCGCATCCAGCGCCAGCTCCTTGGTTATCCTGGATTGCATTGACCAACCGATCACCCGTCTTGAGAACAGATCCAGAACAACCGCCAGATACAACCAGCCTTCATGTGTGCGGATATAGGTAATATCCGTTACCCAGCTCTCGTTTGGTGCTTGCGGATTGAACTGCCGCTGCAGGACATTCGGTGTCACCTTGTGTAGCTCCCCAGCCCTATGGCGTGGCTTACGATAACCAACCTGCGCTCGTATTCCCGCGTGGCGCATCAGGCGGTGGACTCGATTGGGCCCGCATCGCTCGCCATACTCGCGTAGATCAGTATGGATCTTCCGGTAGCCATACACCGCTCCGGATTCCAGCCAGAACTGCTTGATCAGCCCGGACAGGCGCTCGTCCTCAATTGCACGAGCTGAACGAGGCTGTTTCTGCCAGGCATAAAAGCCACTGGGGTGAACGTCCAACAGGGAACACAGTGAGCGGATTGGCCACCGCTCGCTGTGATCCTGAATGAAGGCGTACCTCAATCGGACTGACTTGCGAAGTACGCCGCGGCTTTTTTTAGGATGTCTCGCTCTTCGGTAACGCGCTTGAGCTCTTTCTGGAGTCGGCGGATCTCGGATTGGTCATCTGCATTGGCCTGATGCTGCTCGGAATCCGGGCCAAACTTCCTGATCCAGGCGTACAGACTGTGGGTGGTGACGCCAAGTCGATCAGCCACCTGGGCCACACTGTGACCACGATCCGTCACCTGACGAACCGCCTCAATCTTGAATTCTTCGGGATAGCGCTTGCTGCTCATAGATACCTCTCTGGTTGCCATTTTGGATGGCTGAAAGGTGTCTAGCAAACTGGTGGCGATTCAGAGATCACGGTACGCGACGTCGCGCTTTCCGAATCTGGCAAGCTCTCCCTCTACATCGCACTCCTCACAAGCTATAGGGTGAGGAGCTTCTAAATGGAAATGGAGATCGTGCTCTTCTACCTTGGTCCCCTGAATTTGGTATTTCGGAAGATGGAGAATATTCGCGGGCTCGCAGGCCACATAGCCTCCTTACTTTGTCCAGATTTTCGAAGTGTCAGAGAGCGTGCCTGCCTATTCTACAGAGCTAAGAACTGTAGCCGGATAAGTTAACAACAAAATGGCTAGCGTCCCCATTGCTGTTGCCATGGCCGCGATCAAAAAGATCTGTGAGAGACCGGCCAGCGTGAGAACATAGCTCCCAAGCACTGCGCCAAGACCAATCGCGCCATTGAAGATTGCCACATAGATTGCAGAGGCCGGCAGCGCGTCAGCGCCCGCTTCCTTGAGAATCCAAGTTTGGAATCCCACCAGAACAGCGGCAATTGCACCACCCCAAAGGATCAGCAATAGCGTCGTGCCCAGCAGCCCGAGCCCGCCTGCCAATGCGGATAGCAGCCACAACGCCACTGAAGCGAGACATAGTGCGACCAGGAGTGAGGTGGTCCCCGAAATCAGGACCAGGCGTTAAGCTCTGATCATGACGATTGGAGACGATAATCATGAGCAGGAAACGCAAGCAGTACAGCAGTGACTTCAAGGCCAAGGTGGCTCTCGCAGCCCTCAAGGGCGATCAGACAACGTCGGAGATCGCCGCCCGCTTCGAGATCCACCCCACCATGGTCAGCCAGTGGAAGCGTGAACTCCTGGACAACGCCACGGGCGTCTTCGAAGGCAAGGATGGTAAAGCCGCCCAGAAGAGCCAGGAGGAGATCGACACGCTTTACCGCGAGATCGGCAAGCTGACGGTGGAACGCGATTTTTTGTCGCGCAGGCTCGATCGTTGAGCCGGGCTCAGCGCTTGGCCTTGATCGAGCCGCCATCCTCCGACAATCCCAGCCTGCGCCGGCAGTGCCAATTGCTCGGTATCAGTCGCTCATCGCTATACTACCAGCGCCGTGAGTTACTCGCCGAGGACCTGATGCTAATGAGGCTGATCGACGAGGAGCATCTGCGGACGCCGGTCTACGGCTCCCGGCGGATGACGACCCATCTCAACCGCTTGGGGCACACGGTGAACCGCAAGCGGATCCGTCGCCTGATGCGGCAGATGGGGCTGCACGCGGTGTACCCGAAGCCGCGCACCAGCCAGTCTGGCGTGGGGCATCGGGTCTATCCTTACCTGCTCAGGGATCGCGTCATCGATCGTCCCAACCAAGTCTGGGCCACTGATGTGACGTATATCCCAATGGCGCGAGGGTTCATGTACCTGGTGGCCATCATGGACTGGCACAGTCGCCGTGTGCTGGCCTGGCGGGTATCGAACACCCTGGATACGGACTTCTGCATTGACGCACTGGAGGAGGCCCTGGAGCGCTATGGGCCGCCGAGCATCTTCAATAGCGATCAGGGCTGCCAATTCACCAGCCAGGCGTTCACCGAGGTACTGAAGGCCCATGGCGTCCGGATCAGCATGGATGGAAAAGGCTGCTACCGGGACAACATCTTCGTCGAACGGCTCTGGCGTAGCGTGAAGTACGAGTGCGTCTATCTGAAGGCCTTCGAAGATGGTGCCCACCTACGCCGGGAGCTGAGGAAGTACTTCACTTGGTACAACCGTCAGCGGCCCCATCAAGGGCTGGACGATGCGACACCCGATGAGGTGTACTTCGCTCAACCACTGACCCAGGCGGCCTGACGCCTGATGATGGTCCGGTCAGAGCTTAAATCGTCTGTCAGGTGGTCCAACGGATGGGGTCCACTTCACGTTCCACTTTGGCTGAGCTCCATGTATTTCACAGAGCCCTTCGGAAAATCCTTGCGAACCAAAAGCACTTCATCAACCTGTCACGTCAGTGACACGACGGTGTCATCCCTCAGCTTTACCGTTCAATTGTAACTCGCAATACGGCGAGCTTATTTATTGCAAAAGGTGATCCTGTGGCCCCAACTCAATCAACCAATGTGATGCTTCGAGTCGAGAGTATGGGCGTAACCTACCCGGGAAACGTCCTCGCGCTCAAACCCACCAACGTTCACTTTCACAAGGGCGAATTCACCGTGCTACTGGGACTTTCAGGCGCGGGTAAATCCACTCTGCTTCGTTCACTGAATCACCTGGTTAAGCCCACAACCGGGAAGGTTGTGTCTGGCGAGTTTGGTGAACTGACCAACCGTAGAATCCTGCGACAGCACCGCAGCCGCACCGCCATGGTGTTCCAGCATCACCAGCTGATCGAACGATACACCGCGTTACAGAATGTGCTGACAGGCAGACTTGCGTATCACGGTACTTGGCGAAGCCTGCTTCCCCTGCCCCGGCAGGACCTGGAGTTGGCTCTGCAATGCCTCGACCGCGTAGGTCTGGCTGACAAAGCGCTTTCCCGAGTAGATCAGTTGTCCGGCGGCCAGCAGCAGCGGGTTGGAATCGCCAGAGCATTGGTGCAGCAACCATCCATGATTCTTGCCGATGAGCCCGTTGCCAGCCTGGATCCGGCCACTTCTGAAAAGGTACTCGGCCTACTGCGCGATATTTGTCAGGAAGATGGAATCACCGCGGTTATTTCCTTGCACCAATTGGAATACGCCCAGCGTTTTGCAGACCGGATCATCGGCCTTTCGAACGCTCATATCGTTTTTGACGATGCTCCTGAAAACCTGAAATCGAAACACCTGGACGAGATTTACCACCGTTCACCCAGCGTGGTAGCTGCGGAAGGCAAACCAGCCATCCATAAACCTAAGACCACCCCGATAACGACAGACGTACTGGAGATAGCACAATGAAGACAATGATTCACTCTTTGCTGGCTCTGATAATGATGCTCGGCATCCATTGGCCAGCCCATGCCGCAGATACAGACCCTGATCTTTTGAAAGTTGCCTTGCTGCCGGATGAGAACGCGTCAGAACTGATCAAGCGAAACCAACCTTTGAAGGATTACCTGGAAACCACTCTTGGTAAGGAAGTAGAACTGATTGTTACCACCGATTACTCCTCCATGATCGAAGCCATGCGTTTTGGCCGAATTGACCTGGCTTACTTTGGTCCGTTGTCCTATGTGATGGCCAAGAGTAAGAGTGACATTGAACCCTTTGCCGCCATGGTGGTAGACGGGAAGCCGACTTATCGCTCCATCATTATTGCCAATGCGGACTCTGGCGTTGGCTCCTTCGCGGATATCAAAGGCAAGAAAATGGCCTACGGTGACCGCGCATCCACTTCCAGCCACCTGATCCCCAAGACCGTACTCCTTGAGAAGGCAGAGCTCGAAGCCGGAAAGGACTATGAGGCTCATTTCGTCGGTAGCCATGACGCTGTTGCGGTTAACGTCGCCAATGGCAATGCCGACGCCGGAGGGTTGTCCGAAGTTATCTTCGAGCATGTGATGGACCGCGGCTTGATTGATCGGAGCAAGGTCAAGGTGCTGGGCTACAGCGGTGACTTTCCTCAATACCCCTGGGCCCTGCGTTCGAACCTGGCCCCTGAGCTGAAGAGCAACATTCAGAAAGCCTTTCTGCAGATCGATGACCCGGAGATTCTCGACAACCTGAAGGCTGAGGGATTCGCGGCAATTACCGACGAAGATTACGATGTCATCCGCGCTATGGGTGGCCTGCTCAATCTTGATTTCGCAAAAATGTGAGGAGTGCCCCATGAGCTATACAACGACGGAACCGGCGACTCTGTCGCCGGCCCCGTCGGCCTCCGTGCTGGATGAGCACGCGAAAGGCTGGCGGAAAAAACTCGGACAGTCGCTGTTAGTGCTGCTCATCATTTTTGTCGCAAGTTGGTACGTAGGGCTGCTCAATTTCAATACACTTGCCAATGGCGTGCCAGCCATAGGCACACTCATTGGCGAATCTCTTCCACCTGACTTCACCAATGTGGCCAGCTGGGTGTCGCCGTTAATCGACACGCTTGCGATGAGTATTGCCGGTACTGCCATTGCAGTAACCTTGTCTGTGCCACTGGCATTCCTGGCTGCGCGCAACACCTCTCCACATCCGGTGGTGCTCCAAGTAACTCGAACCCTTTTAAACGGTTTGCGTTCAGTCCCGGAACTAATCATGGGCATCATCTTCGTGGCTGCTGTTGGTTTTGGGGCGTTGCCTGGCGTACTGGCGCTCGGTCTTCACTCCATTGGCATGGTTGGAAAGTTTTTTGCCGAAGCGATTGAGCATGTAGATGAGGCGCCAGTGGAAGCGGCCGATGCTGCCGGCGCTACTCGCTTGCAGGTGCTCTATCACGCCGTGCTGCCACAAGTACTTCCTCAGTTCGCGGACGTGTCCATTTATCGCTGGGAATACAATTTCCGTGCCTCGACCGTAATGGGCATGGTGGGTGCCGGTGGTATTGGCTTCGAATTGATGGGCTCGCTGAGAATCATGCAGTATCAGGAAGTCAGCGCCATTCTCATTGTCATCTTGTTGATGGTCACCGTCGTGGACAGTCTCAGTGGCCGCCTTCGTAAGAAATTCAAATAAGGAGCGTCGATGAAACCCAAGGTTGTGATAACCCATAAGGTCCATGACAGTGTTCTGGATGAACTTGCCCAAGATTGCGAGCTGGTCACCAACCAATCCGGCGCCACGTTGCCCCAGGAGGAAGTGGCTGCGCGCGTTGCAGACGCTGATGCGATGATGGCGTTCATGCCAGACCGAGTTGGAGTGGAGTTCCTACAGGGGTGTCCGCGCTTGAAGGTGATTGGTGCAGCCCTGAAAGGCTATGACAACTTTGATGTGGATGCCTGCACGCGTCATGGGGTTTGGCTGACATTTGTACCGGATTTGCTAACCGTGCCTACTGCAGAGCTAACGGTCGGGCTGACGATCAGTCTCACCCGACAAGTCAAGGCGGCGGACCACTTCGTTCGATCCGGTGAATTTACTGGCTGGACACCACGCTTCTATGGGCAGGGGATCGAAGGCTCACGGATTGGTATTGTGGGTATGGGGGCCATCGGCCAAGCGGTGGCGCAGCGCCTGAACGGATGGGGAGCGGATTTAATCTATTCCCAGCCGGAACGTTTACCCGTGCAGCATGAGCAGGCACTGGGTTTGTCCCATACTCCCCTCAAGATGCTGCTGGCCCAGTCAGATATTGTGATCCTGGCACTGGCGCTCAATGAGCAAACCCTCCACACCATTAATCGCGAAACGCTAACAGGAATGAAACCGGGCGCATTCCTTATCAATCCCTGCCGTGGATCTGTGGTGGATGAGGGTAGTGTTCTGCAAGCGCTTCAATCCGGTCAGTTGGGGGGGTACGCCGCTGATGTGTTTGAGATGGAAGATTGGGCGAGAGAAGATCGTCCGAGGGAGATCGCCCAGGGGCTCAGGGCCCACCCCAACACGCTGTTTACTGCTCACATCGGATCGGCAGTCAGCCAGGTGCGTCTGGCTATCGAGCAACGCGCTGCTCGGAACATTCTGCAAGTGCTTCGGGGTGAGCGGCCGGGTGATGCGATCAATGATCCCAGTGGCCGCGAGAGCGGCCCATGCTGAATCTTGTCTGGCTGAAGAGTTTCGTGGCGGTGCTGGACCACAACGGGTTTCAGGCCGCAGCCCGCCAGTTGGACATCGCACAACCCACACTGTCCCAGCACCTTCAAAAACTCGAAAACCAACTTGGCGTTTTATTGGTCCACAGGGGGCGCTCTGGCTGTGAGCCAACCCGGGCTGCCTTAACCTTGTTGCCTTTTGCCCGAAGTCTGCTCCGGCTGGAGGAGCAGGCGAGATCTTCCATTATGGAGGCTCGACTTCGCGTTGGGGCGAGCTCCAATATTGGGATTTATATGCTCCAGCCCTACATCCGTCGTTACAAGGAGCTGGGCGTAGGGCCCGAGGTGGATGTGGTAATAGATTCCAATCCGACTATTGCACGGCATTTATCGGACGGTGAGCTGGACGTGGCGATTATGGAGTGGTGGCATGATCTACCCGGATTCCATGCTCAGGCGTGGCGTAACGAGCCCGTTGTTCTAATCGTTCCGCCTGGTCACCCGTTAGCCCGTCGAACCGATATCGACCGCGATACGCTGTCTAACATGGCTCTGATCGGCGGCGAACCCGGCACCGGCACTGGCCGGCTTTTGGCGACCTACTTCGGTGAGCATGGGCCATTTCCGACGGTATCTATGCAGCTGGGTAGCACCGAAGCCGTCAAGCAAGCGGTTAAGGTCGGACTTGGCGCATCGTTGGTGCTTGAAAGTTCTGTACGGGAGGAGGTCCAAAATGGAAGTCTGGTGGCTATTCCCGTGAGTGAGCCTGGCCTTAGCAAGGAGCTGATGGTGATTTATCCGAGCAGCCTGGACAAACACAGGCCAGTATACTCGTTTGTTGGGCATCTCTGTGAATAGCTATTGGGTCCACCTCACGCATATCTAGCTGGGAATGCAGATACTGAGCCTCACGCTCACTTCGACAACGCAGTATTCCGTCATCTGCATATCGGCAGAATGGGATATCCGGATGACGAACGGTCAGCCAACGATCCAATGCATAATGCAGAAACAGGTTTGCCAGAACTGGCGATAACGGGCCACCTTGTGGTGTGCCAACGTTCCGTCGTTCCTGCTTACCATCTTTCGTCTGCATCGGTGCCGTTAGCCAGCGCCTCACATACAGCAGCACCCAGGATTCAGAGCAATGGTGGTCAAGAGCCTTGAGCAATAGCTCATGATCAATATGATCAAACGGGTATACGGATTTAATGGTTGATGGGGCACCCCCACCCCACCAACCTGAGATCATCCTCAGATGGTTGATAGATCGACCCCGTAGTTGAGTTCTTCTGCGAAGTCCGGCAGTCCGTAACCGATGGTTTTCTTGTAGAACGGAGAGACCTTCGCAGTCGGGGCCTTCTTCTTGTGCTTCGTGGTGTAGAGCATTCGTGCCCGCATCACCTCGAAGGAGTAACCGCGCCCTTCACGGTTCTTGTCCTTGGCCAGTCGGTTGATGGACTCCGTGTAAGCGTTGGTGACGGGCATGTCCGTCTCGAAGTAGGTCATGGTCTCTTCGCGCCAGTTTCCCACTGCCCTGACCAGATCGCTCCAGACTTCCTTTTGGCCCTTCGGGATGGTGGCTATCCACTCGTCCAGGGCGGCTTCTGCCTGGAGCCGTGTGGTGGCGTCCCAGATGCCGTAGAAGCGCTCCTTGTGCTCGTAGGCGGCCAGCAGTTGCGGGAACGCGCCTGTCCAGGTCTCCATGATGAGGCGCTCCCGGTCTGAGACTTCGTGAGCGCGTTTCAGCAGGATTTTCCGGTCTCCCTTGAGAGTCCGGCTCTGGGACGGTTTCAGCTCCTTTCTGAGGCCCTTGCGCACTCTCTCTAGGGCATCGTTGGCCATGCGCACCACATGGAACTTATCGACCACGATACGGGCCTGGGGCAGCACAGCCTTGACCGCTGCCCGGTAGGGGTTCCACATGTCCATGCTGACGATCTCGACCTTCTGCCGGTCTTTCAGCTTCATCAGGTAGTTGGTCACCACGTCCTGGCGGCGGGTGGCCAGCAGGTCGAGCAGGGTTCGCTCCTCAATGTTGGTCAGAATGCAGCGGTAGCGCTTGTTCAGGTATAGCTCGTCAATGCCCAGGATGCGGGGCGTCTCGAAGCGGTGCCAGCGCCCCAGGAACTCGGCGCGGGCGTTGAAGATGTCGCGCACCGTCTTCTCGTCCAGGCCGGTCTGTGCCGCCACAAAGGTGTAGGGGTGGTTGAAGGATTCCTTCTCCACGTACTCATGCAGCCGCAGTGTCATACGGAATCCGTCCACCATCTCCGGTAGCTGGGGCCTGAATGTTGTCTTGCAGGCCCGGCAGGTGTATCGGCGGCGGACCACCCAGAGAGTGACCCGCTTGCCGTGGATGGGCAGATCACGATAGGGAACGTCACGCTTGCCGAACCGTACGAACTCACCCTGCACGCCGCATTCCTCGCAGGCGATGGGATCGGGCACGTCCACCTGGAAGTGCATTTCGTCGTCGGTTGATTTGCAGCCCAGTACTTGGTATTGCGGCAGGTGAAGGATGTTGTCGGGAAGTTCGGTCATGGTGTTGTATAGGCGTAGGTGTCAGTCAGATCCATCCGGCTCGGCATTGGTGTTTGCTTTTTTACCCAACAAGCTGCTGGAAACGAAAAGTAAGGCACCGAGGACAATTGCAATATCAGCCAGGTTGAAGGCCGGCCAATGCCAGTCTCGCCAATAGAAATCAAAGGAATCCACAACATAGCCGCGAAAGACCCGGTCAATCAGGTTGCCCATGGCGCCACCGAGGATAAGACTGTAAGCGATGGCTTCTCCTTTATGACGATTTTCAAGGATCAGCTTGATCAGAAAAATCGAGACCACTACCGCGATTCCGATAAATAAGTAGCGCTGCCAGCCTCCACCATTCGCAAAAAGACTGAATGCGGCACCGGTGTTCCATAGGTGCACCCAGTTAAAGAACGGGGTCACCGAAACATACTCGCCATAGGCCATTGATTGCTGCACCAGCCACTTTACAGCCTGATCAGACGCTGCCAGCAGGCCCGATATGGACAATAGGGCATACGGCGAGAGCTTTTTGCCAATAATGAGCATTATTTAACCCTTCAACGCCAAAATGCGTCTGGCACCGTTAAGTACAATGCCCCCCGCGATGGTGCCGATAATCAGATCCGGATAATTGGAACCGGTCCACGCGACCAGGGCGCCGGCGGTGATGACCCCCAGGTTGATCACCACGTCGTTGGCCGAGAATATCCAGCTTGCCTTCATGTGCGCCCCGCCTTCCCGATGTTTGGATATGAGCAGCAGACAACTGGTATTGGCAATCAATGCGACGAATGCGATAGCCATCATCACCAGCGATTCAGGCTCACTACCGAATACAAAGCGTCTCACCACCTCTACGAGCACGCCCACAGCCAAGATCAGTTGCAGTACACCAGCAAGATGCGCGGCACGTACCTGCATTTTCACGCTATGTCCAACCGCATAAAGGGCAAGCCCGTACACCGCCGCATCGGCAAAATTGTCCAGGGATTCTCCAATCAGGCCGGTGGACCGGGCGATCAGACCGGCAGTCATTTCCACCACGAACAGAAGTGCATTGATGCCGAGCAACCAGCGCAGGGTCCCGGATTCTTGCTTAGCAGAAGCTGCCGAAAACTCGGCGGCCTTGATGGTCTCCGGATTTGCAGCGACGGTTTCCTGAAGCGAGGCGCCTAGCCCCAAGGTCTTCAGTTTCGAGGTGACGGGCTCGACCTCGCCGTCATGCACGACCTTCAGCCGGCGGTTCGACAAGTCGAAGGACAGCGCCCGAATCTCCTCAAAGCCGTTCAGGGCTAGGCGAATCATTCGTTCTTCTGATGGACAGTCCATCTTCGGCACGGCATAAACACTGACCCATCTCCCTGGCGCCTCGGAGGAGGCCTGTATATCGGTATCCGCTGCGGACGTTGCATCACCGCCACAGGCGCCACCACAGGATTTGCTCATGATACGACTCCACTTGAACAATGTTGTGGTACCATTTAAAACTATAAAGCTACTATAAGGTCAATAGAGTAAAGAATCCGTTGGGGAGGAGGCTGATGCGCATTGGTCAGTTGGCGCAGTTGGTAGGGGTCGAAACACAGACGATCCGCTTCTATGAACAGCAGGGCTTGTTGCCGCCGCCTGATCGGCAGGACAACGGTTACCGTGTCTATACCGAGAAGCATGGTGAGGGGCTGGCCTTCATCCGTCGCTGCAGAATCCTGGGCCTGTCACTGGCTGAGATTCACGAACTACAGAGCTATCAGGACGACCCTCATCAGCCTTGTACCGCCGTCAACGCCTTGCTCGATGATCACATCTCTCATGTGCGGTCGCAGATAACCGCTCTGCAAGCGCTTGAGAAACAACTCGTTTCACTGAGAGCGAGCTGCAACGATGACCGGGAAGTTGAGGCGTGTGGGGTTCTTGCTGGAATTAGCGAAGGAAACATGCACCAGCAGTAGGTGAAGCATCAACCAGATAATCCGATGAGATGCCGGTCCGTCTCACTCTCATGCAAAGGTAAGATCAACCATTTAATCCGCTTACCCGTTATTCTTTATACCTCCATGATTCATCGGTCTCATTTCTATGAGAATATTGAATCAAACGAGGCTCCCGAAAAGGGGAAACAAATATTGGCCTACAATCTACCCGCGGCAACCCCGCTTAACATTTAATATCAATTAAACACACATTGATAAAATCGGCATCCTTCTTAATTGCTAAAAGCTATTTCATCATGCAATCAAGCATTGCTCAGCCATTCCACTCTTCTATTATGAAAAATCCTTTGGGTCATTATTGTTCACTCCAGATCTTGTTGATGAGCAGGGCCCTTTACATAAATAACAAACACCGGGACATCATAATTAGTAAATTACTATTTACTAAAAATTAGATAACAATTACTCAGCCTTTTTAGATACTTATGTGAAAAGCTTCAACAACCTTCAACATAATATGGACTTGGATTTTTCTCTGGGTCGCGGGGCTTGCCGTTACTGTCTGAGGCTATAGAAATTCAAAGGTTATCAGATCGACAATTGTTAGCACTCACATACCCGCAATAACAGCCCCCTTAAGGGCCGGACAAACTATGCCATCAGAATCCGGCCAACTTATGGCTACACGAACATTTTTCTTGTAACCATAGTTTGGCCGTTTTGGACAAACCATGGTGATAATGTAAGCATAATCTGGCCAGTTTGGCGCTCGAAGACTCAGAGATTAGTTGTTTTACAACTAGTGCTCCGGGGCTTGTGAATATCCTTTCTATCCGGGCAGAATCACGTTCGTACTTCTGGCGAATAAATCGTGATATCCGTCGACCAGTCTCCCGAGTTTACAACATCACAGGCGGCACCAATTTCCAGCATCCTAGTAATTTGAGATTTTGGGTCATCCGTGAAATCGAACCCCCTGTACCGATACTCAGACTTAGTTGCCCAGTAGCCAACGCCCTGATCAAACGCCAGCGTAAACTTAGCCCCGGACGTCAATTCCAGGGTTAACACACGCCTGTGAGTGAGCTCCTTAACCGAATCAGCCACGCTGACATGGATCTTTGGGCCGCTCTCTTCGCTATCTCTTAAACTCAGTTTCAAAAATGCTTGGGTGACTACCCGCTGATCTTCCTCGTTCAGCCAATCATGCCAATTAAAACGCCCCATTCTGTCAGTGGTCGCTCTAGAAGTTAGGACTTCGACAGCGCAATTTTCATCCAAAGCAAAACCTCTAAGCATGGCAGCCAGAATAATGACCGATGATGGAGACTTTAGGTATCGGTCCTCGTAAACGAGCCGACTGATTTTTTCAACTCGTATAGCTTTGATAAAGGAAGGCGCTTTTTGCTCGAGCAAACTGACAAAACGCGACGACATATTTCGAGCTGCACCATTCAATTCAGTATGAACTTCTACCACTTCAGCGCCATTTCGCTGCGTTTGCCATTGCGCAGTATCAATTTTCTGGAATCGATATCCTGAAAACTGATCAGTTGTCACCCACATCGACTGCTCATCACTCTCAAGAAAGTGACTGCCAGGGCAAGCGGCAATTAAATTATCTCCCAGAAGGGTTTTGCTTGAGCCATCGTTGTATCCGACTTGCACTGGTGCACAAACACCCGGATAGAGTGTTTTCCCATCGTATTCTGCGATCAACACCCCCAAGCTCGCTAGCAAGGCTAAGTCTTGCTTGACTTCATCAGAAACTATTGCTGATTTTTCAACAAGAATTGCAACCTGCTTTTGATGCATTACCTTCCAGCCCATGACGAGGCGTCTAAAACTTGGGCTTCCTAGCTCCCACTCCATAGCATCACCACTAAGGGCGAGCACGATAACAGCAGCGTTTTCGCTCAACGCAGACCTAACAAACCGCTGGGCATCGTATGGCCAGTATGTTGCACCAGCGATTGCGGAAAACGGCGCAGGTAGTTGAAGATGTGAACGAAGAGCACTCTCATTGATCCAATTCAGCGCTGCGCGGCGGTCAAGCTCGTTGAATTCGACACGACTATCTTTGCCTGCCAAGCAAGATGAGCAAATATTTTGACACTCTACGGGACACTCCAACTTCGCAATCATTGCACCCATGAGCGCAGAAATATCGTCTAGGCCAGCCAAGACGAAGCCCGCACCACCTGCTACATCATCATAGAGCTGGATAACGTAGCGAATGCTTCCGGTATCTAAATCTCGATCTTGACGTGTTCCGAAACCCATCTCGCTGGCGGAAATACCTAACTTGTCAGCGATCACATCTCGCAGGGCGACGGCCAAGGTCATCGCAATGACAGCGCCTTCCTCATTAGCGGGTATCCACTCTCCTGACCGGGGTTTTCTCAGTACGAGTTCCAAGACATCGGTCTGCGCTTGGTAACCGAGATAGATATCTCTCGCAACGCTTTCACCGGAGCACTCTCTATCCTTGTGGCTACCAGATGCTCCGCCAATGGGGCGATGGAATTTATCAGGCCGCAAGCTCTCAGGTACTTCGCCACTTTGTGCCATTGAACCCGCAACTCCACACGCTAGGCAAACCGCGTATCCGGTACCGTGTTCGCCACCAGAATGATAGAGAACCGTACCTTTCTGGCCATAGCGGATAAAACCGCAACGCTCATCAGGAAGCGCCGCTACATTTTCGTTAACACTTATTTGAGGCTTTGCAACAGGAATAAACTTCTGTGCGGAGACATCATTACTCGTAGGCTCATAAAAATCTGTGGTAAACCCAAGCGGTCGCAGTACTTTCTTGCGTTCATTGAGGCCAATTAACATATGACATTGAGTGCAGGAGAGCTCTTCTCCACTGACATAGGCCAGCTCCTTAAACCCATGCGCACCGCAATGCCCACAACTCCAGGCTAAGTCAAAACGCTGGCCGCCTTCTTGTCCACTACTGTAATTTTTGAGTAAAACTCCAGCTGATCGATAGACACGACCATCAACAACAATCTGCGCGCCCGGAGCATATTCTCGAATAGCTACAGGAAGATCACGAGAAGGTTGTTCTTTATGCGAATAAATATTGTCCTCTCGGGATCTATTTTCTCTGCTCTTTGCCGATTGCTTGAAATCTTCGATATTATAAGTATTCAGATTCACAACACCGGTTGGAAAACCATAACCAGGAAGGAAGGCGCGTGCGGCGAGATCTCGTAGCAGGTATTCTTCCTCGTGACGCTTTCTCTCCAATTCAATCGCCTTTTTGTATGGATCGCCATCTTTAGTATTCAGATGTCGATCATTTAGTTTTCGATATTCATCTCGCCAAGTATCTGCCAAACCTTTAATTGCATCTTTGGCGTCACCCAAAAGCGATGCAATGCTGGCCGTGCCCAGGGCAGTATCTTTCGATGCAATCCTCCTAACCCCCTGCAGCACGGTGTGATCATTTTCATCTCCAACTGCAGTTTCGTCCAACCACTCACAAAATCGCTCACTATTTGACGGCGCACCACCGAAAAACCAATGTACGTTAAGCTTCAGCCGGTCATCTTCTGTAGCCATTTCAGCCTGAAGAAATTTTGCCAATAAAAGCGAATTGACATGACGCTGTACTAACGGCCCAGAACTCAATGTTATGACGGGCGCTGGAATAGCGGTCTCGAAAGGCCATTTCGGATTCATAAATGCGCGATTATTGTGTGGATCTGCCTTACAAAGCGTATAAGCAACCGCACGAGCCTCGCTACGCCGACCCGCCCGGCCAGCACGCTGAAGATAGTTTGCCGGATGTGGCGGAACGTTATTCATCACAACGGCTGATATGCCGCCAATATCTACGCCCATCTCCATCGTTGTTGAGCAATTCAATACATTGATTTTCCCGCGCTTAAAGTCATCTTCGTATCGCTCAAGTCGAGTTGATGCTTGCTGCGCAGAATGCTCGGCAGTTCGGTAGTAAAACCCTCCCTCTACAGTGCGGTCTGAGATGTCCGTCCAGAGGTTTTCCGCTCTTAGTTCTGCAATCCGTTCATTACGAGCAACCAGTCCCCGAATCTCCCTGACCGCACCGACACTTTCTCCCGTTGGGGACAGCGACACATAGTCAGGCAGATTAACTGGTCTACATCGATACAGCGCTCGATCAGCTCTATCTGGCAGATAGGGAGTCAGCCCTCTGAACGTAGTGTCCAGGAAACGATTAGTTACTGGACATATCCAACCGGTCGATGGAAGCGAGAACGTGAGAGCCTCGCGGTTCAATGCATAACCCTCTCCATCAGTCTGGAGAATTTGGGCGCCAACCAACGCCTTCCACGCGGCGGTTAACCATGAGTTGACTTTATTCTTATTAATCTCAATACCCACATCGAGGCCAATCCCGATCGATAGAATCTTGATTAATCTCTGCCTTGCTGACGACCCAATTTGCGGCCAGGATTTAGCTCTTGGTCCGGAAACCTCCGTGCCGGGCTCATAAACCCTTTTCGGTGCGAAACGGGTGCCCATCCAAGATCGCTCTGCATCGTCTAGTTTAAAGAAGCTGTTTTCTCTTACGTAGAAGTGCAGCGCCAGCGTCAGAAAATCCTTCCAATCCGCCAATGTGAGGAGGCTGGAACCCTCACCGCTAGCGGCAGGTGCTTTGGTTCCTCCCCAGCGATCAGGAATCACGCTGATATTATTTAAGCCCCGATAGCCAACTTTGATTAAACCAAGGGTTTCAGCACTATTCTGATTCTTGGGACGACGAGCGAACTCACGGGTTAGCAGTACCCTCGCAAGCGTAAAGGCGCCTCCGTCACCATGGAAGAGTTGCGGGTTTGCGTATCGGTTGTAATCGAGCATTGCATGACGAATATCATCACTAGCTGCAATTTTTTCTACCATAGAGGTCCAATCTATGGCTACAGAACTAGATTCGCCTGCTTTACCAATAAGGTCTTCCGCAATTTTACGGAAATAGGCTGCGTCGTCCTTTAATCCCGCCGCCTCCATTCGAGCAGCCCGCTCCAGGTTGTCTTCCACGCTACCGTGAGGGTTACCCCCAAGCGCACTATCCTCTAATGCCTGAACATTTCGAAGATTGCTATAAAGCACCCCACGTAATCTCGACCGCTCAGCCTCTTGCTGCATTCGAACGGCCATTCTGGCCGTACCTTGACGACTATCGGTAAAGGTAATCAGCTTTCTACCTTTAGCAGGCAGCGTCACGGGGTCATTCCCGCCGCAGTCGTCCTTAGATGGCTCCGGGCAAAACTCCAGGACAGTCGGAACGGCATTCGCCACATAGAACGGAGCGCCTAAATAGGCCTTTCTCAAGAAACCTGCCGGCCGGTGTCCCGCATTGCCACATCCGACACAACGGCTGCCTGATTCCTCTGAATGATAGATGTCAATGCTGGCTTTACTTAACAGCGAACCCAGTTCTGTTGTATCCAGATCGAGTCCTTCTCGGTGGTACGCCTCGTCAGCTCTTGGCGAAATAACCAAGCGGTGACGCCTTGTCTTCCCGACACTCGTACCGCTATCAGCTGAATCCTCACTATCATCGTCGTCTTGGAGTGAAAATTCGTCACTCACATACGGACTGGATTGTCTAAGATAGGGATGAACCTGCTCAGCTACCAGATGCGGCGTTTTACATTCGTCACAGAACGCGACCTCGTAGACGGGTGCACCGCAGTCACAACGGGAACGCTGGTGAAGGTGGACATTGCCGAATGGCCATTTTGAAAGGTCTGCTGGCTTATCAGCGCATTCAGGATTGATGCAACTCCAAAGACCGTGCAGCATTCGCTGGAACAAATGCATCCTTAATTTCAGGAAGGGCTCAGAGTCACCGTCTTTCTTGGTATCGGTGAGCAAATCTATCCAGCTAAGCAGTTCCTGCTGCTTCTCGCTTGAGGATCTAGCCGTAAGCAAGTCGCCTAAATCGTTTGCAATGTCCTCCAGCGTGACACGTTCATCGGTATTCACTATTCGGTCACGGATACGTCGAGCCATGATAGACCCAGACAACGCAGTAAATCGTTCATTCGAAACGGCGTTTCCGCGATCGATAGCCGTTAGTTGCTCCAGAGATAATCCATTTTCAGGCCCAGTTAGTGTAATAGGAGGAATACTACGTTTACCTCCTATTACCTCTACCTGGCTCTCAGGAACGCCTGCAAGGCCAGCAAGATAAGTCCGCAGGCGAGCTTCTGCCTTTTCGTCTGCAATGGTGGCCGATGTCGCGACAAAACGAATTTCTGAGGCCTGTTTTCCAAATGCCTCGACAACCCTGCGTAGCAAAAGCGATAGCTCGGCAGCTTGGGAGCCCACATAGGTATGTGCCTCGTCCAACACAATCCAGCGCAAGGACTGGGCGGCTTTAGATTTTTGGACGATAGGGTCGTCGACCTGTCTGACCAACATATACTCCAGCATGGTAGCGTTGGTCATCAGGATTGGAGCGGGGTTATCTCTCAGTTCTTCCCGCGACAGAATCTGATTCTTACGTTCACTTTGCTCCTTTCTTACCTTGGATTTTTTCTCTTCCGTGTTGCCGTTGTATAAGCAAAATCTGATGCTATCGCCAAAGGGGGCGGTCCAAGCATGAAGTCGCTCTCGCTGCGAGTTGATAAGCGCATTCAGAGGGTAAAGGAAAAGTGCATGCACGCCGACGAGGGGCTGTTGTGAAGCCTTATGCTCCTCAATAAGGTCCTGGAGAATCGGAACCATAAAACATTCCGTTTTCCCTGAACCGGTACCCGTGGTAATCACTGCTGATTTAGGCTCGCTCGCCAGCAGTGTTTTCCAGCTTCGAATTTGGTGCGCGTACGGCTTTATCGTTGGCTTGAACTGATAATCTCCGTTCTCAGCATTCGATAATGCATCGACAAGCTCAGGCGACAACAAGCTGCCGCGCAGGTCTGCGAACGTTATTTCGGCAGTCTGCCATCCGAAAGTGTGCTCGAAAACCGGCGAGGCCAAAAAGCAGCCGTCCTCGCCTAGGCGATTGTGCATGGCTTTGCCTAGATGGCTTCGCAAGCCTTTCTCACCAACCCCCAAGATACTGAGCGTGGCTTCGCGGGTCCTGTCTAATGACTGATTAATAAGATCCTTGTAATGACCGCTCATGAAATTCCCTAAATCCTTTTCATTAAAATATTTGACAGAGTGGTTGAATACACCGGTTCGAACCAGCCCTCTCTGTCAAATTCTGAAAGCACTTTAATCGCGAAGCGCGTCCCCGAAGTTTCAGGGGCGAGGTCACTCAACTGAACCACGCCTGCTGTGAGGCAGGCCATAAAAATTGGTGTACAAGCCACTGCGATTGCGAATGGAACATCAACCATTGTCTTAACTTTAGGTGGAAAGTCAGATGCAGCAATCCAGCCATTTAGCTCATCGGCAAACCAAGTTGGCCACCTGGGGTCATCGGCATGTCTACGCCGCAAGCCTTGGTACCAAAGAGGCAGTACAACCTCCAAGGGAGGTGCAGGAAGCGCCGAAAAATCAGAAGAAAGTAAAGGTTTCGCAAGATACTTAAAGCAAGGTATCGATGAAGATAGTAACGCGACCCGCCGCTCCAAAAGCGATTCTACAAACGTATCGTCGATACCATTCTCCTTCAGATACTCGCGGTAACGTACCGCCGCAGCCTGCCAGGATCCAATAGAGACAGACTCCCATATCACAGACAGTTCGTTCACCATCCGGGCACAAAATTGGGTATCGATGTCCATTCGAAAACACACCCCAGCAAGTGCGCGTTCATTGCTTACGATTGCCTTCCAACATTCAAAGGATGACAAAGGAAGATGACTATAACGATCCTTAATACTCGATAAGTACGACCACCCGCTATCACCCCAGTCACACGTCATTCGCTCGACGGCATCCACAAACGCATAAGGATTCTGCACTGGATGATATCGTCTAGCCGCATCGTGTAGGGAAGTTGCCGTCTGAATCGACAATTCCTTCATATCCTCCGTCAGATACAAGGCGGGCCGAAAGCGAATTTCGCTGCCCTTTTCAGGAACCAAAAGCCAAGGCCCTTCCTTCATCATTTTATAAGGGATCTGGAAGCGGCCAATACCAACCCCCTCTGAGGCTACTTCATCGATAATCACGGGCTTACAGGCCGGGTCTGAGAGCTTAATGCAATGGACCTGCAATTCATTCTGGCTAGAGGAAACAGCCCCCCCAATCAGCGAATAGCTATCCTCATTTGGACCATCAAGATATGCATTGTGTCTAACTATTTCCAAGCGCAAGTGTTCAACATCAGTCTCTACTCTTAAGCGTATTGCAGCATCCTGATTATTGGTCGTCGCCAGCATCTGACAGATGTCTTCAAAATAGGAATAAAGGCTAATTTGACGACTATTCCCGTAAATTTCGAGCTGATAGTGGCGTCTTATCCCTACTTGGCCGTCGCCGACTAACTCAAAATCTAAAAAGAACTGCTCTCGACGGCCAGGCCGAGGCGTTAAAAGGAGTGAAGTTTCAATGAGCTTATCGAGCAGTAATTTAGAAGCGTTGAAACAGTTGCCGTAATTATCCAGGAGGGTAGCGCCAATTACCGGGGCTGGCACTCGAATAGTGACCCCAGGCGTAGAATCCCTAACCTCACGAACAGACACCGAGATGATGTCGGGGAGAGAGCCTCCTAATTTGGGCTCCAAAAGAAACTGTATGCGGCCAGGCTCAGCAAGACACTTGACATGAACCCTGTGATCCTCTACCGCCGCATGGATACGATACCGGGTGTTAAGAACAAGTCTTACTGGCTTATTTCGGGCACCAGCGACAGTCGAAATTTTCAAATCCGGCGGCAGTACACCGATCTTCCGACGCATCAAAACGCTTGAATCCGGAAGTTGCACCACACAATTGAAGCACCCAAATCGCTCTAGCCGATAATCGGCTGTGACAAGACGCTCTCCATTTGCCGTTATCGACAAGGTCTTCACGTCCAACCCAGAGGACTCAAGACGCGGCCAACCTCGGTAGACCACATTGGGCAGTGTCCTCAACTCTGAAAGCGCACCGTAAAGTGCCAGATCAAACGCCGGAGCCAACGGACTGAGCTCCATATTGAAAGTACTGCCATTGCCCGACAAAGAAAGGCTAGAGGTAATTTCAACCCAGGTCAGCCGATACTGGTCACGACCAAGCTCAGTACAGCCCTCGCTAGAAATGATATTGATTGATTCCGGAATGCTAACCAAGGCTGCTTCGCCTCGAAATCTTCCAGAAGAAACTGGGCTAAGCTTTACCTGCCCGTCATCTTTGATGAAGACGAGGGGCGTATGATGATAGTCGATTTCGCTGCCATCAAAATGGCAGGCCTCTATACAATCGCCATTGGATAGAAATCGAACAATGAGAGGAAGATCAGGCTGCTTGCGGTCTAGAGCAACTGTGCGTTGGTCTATTTTAGCGGATATGGATGTTCGATCTTCATTGACCTGACCATACAAAATGCCTGCTCGGGAAAGAAGTGAGTCCCCCTCGTAGAAGGCGACTTCCAGCCGGGTGCTTTTGATACCGCAGTCCTCAAGCTGGATTTTTATTTCACTCGGCAAGAAGGCTAATGTCGAGATATGCCAATCGCTGTAGTCGCCCAGTAAGGTGTGCTCACAGGTATAATTGCGAGCATCGGCTTCCATCGACGCCTTTTCGGCCTTGGCTTTACCCGCATCCTTCAGCCATTCATTCAATAAACGCCGGGCATTCTCTTCTCCCACTGGCAACGGAGAGCGAATTCGCCATTCAGGAGCGTGCTTATCCAGATAATCGGCAGGGTCTTCCTCGCCCTGAATGGGATGCTCTTCCGCCAAGCCGACCATCCACTGGGCAACCGAAGCGATAAGCTGATACTTCTCTAGCGTCTGGAAGGTTTGCGGGAAGTATTGCGCGTAAGCAGCCACCACTGAAACCAGATCTCGGTTATCGCGCTGGCTGGTATAGTATTGACGAATGGTGCCGCGAATTGCCCGCGCGAATCCGTGACTATCACTCTGAACGAGGCGCCACGGTAATCCGCCCTCGTCAAACAGGGTACCGAGATAATCGCGGGACCCAGAATCCCGCACTCTCAGTTCACGTCGCCAAAATGAAAGACCATTTTTGACTATGTTAGCGTGTTGAACCGAGGTTAATTCAATGGACAATGGCCTTTCAAATGGTGCCCAAGACCAATCAGGGTAATCACGCCTGTAAGTTTCAGAAACAAAAAGGCAAAACGCCGCAGCCCAATATACTCCGTAAATCGGATGCTCAATCTCTACCTTCGAACCCGCCAAATCTCTGCGAAGTGCATCATATTCAGCGCTCTCAACGCGGTAAAGGTACAAGGCCCGCCCATCGGGACCAGCCTGATGCCTACTTTCTAAAAAATCCTTTAACCAACACCCTGCTCGGGATCTCGAGAGTGCGCTGCCGATAAAATCCGCCTTAGGCTGCATTGCTGATTCCTCTATATGAGGAGCAATCTGGCTGTCTACACGTGAAGGGGATTTGGCTAGTGGCTCTACTTCAGGTTGCTCTCCCTCCCAGTAGGCAGCGCTGACGATTCCCCAATTACCCGCGTCATTCGGTCGACGCCACTTTGCGACCGGCATGGATCGAAGGAAATCCAATGCTTTGGAATAGCTGACGAATAGTCTCTCATCACCCTTTTCGCCAACCGTATACTTACCATTCCGACAACAGCTCTCATCAAAACGAGAGCCATCATTGGCCACCGGAGCGGAGGGCCGCGAAGTACCACTAGGGCTACCAGCCGCGATATTGTCAACGTTCTTTCCGTTGGATTGATCAAATCCTAACAAAGGCGTTATAAAAGAATTGCCTTCGTGTTCCCTGTCTGTCATTTCAGCTCCCTGCTAAGTAGCCTCTGAATTGCTCCTTGCGTACTCATGTCCCGTGCATGGGAAATGCGCCGTCAAAGTGGCGGCTGCGGCATGCATGAACGGCTTTCAGGGCAAAATACCGGGCGGGACACCCTGAGACAAGACGGGATAGGTCGGGCGGCAGGAATGTGTCGTTTTTTCAACCTGATGTCGGTAGGGCTGCAGCCTGCAGCCCCATTTGGTGACTGTCATATTATTGGGACATCCACTTACGAACAGGAGAAGTTCCATGAACGTCATCGCGTTTGGACACAATCTGGATAGCGCCCCTTATCTCGACATCAAGTTCCTCGACTTTCAATGCGCCCGATGCCTCTGCCAACTGGAGAAACGGGACAGATTCCCCAATTCCCTGCACCTCCATTGCCCCAACTGCAGTGAGAACGGGGTTATCGAGCGCCCCACCAGCCTTGCTACAGAGTGCTTTCGCAAGGGGATTCAGCAGGATGTGAGCCCGACAGAGCTAGCCAAACCCTGCGTTGAGGAGAGACTCGAATAGGAAGCACTTCCTCCCGCACAACAAACATTCCAATTATTTTGGAATATTTGTTGACTGCGGAATCAGGGGAGGGTTTAATTATTCCAATACAGATGGAATATGAGTGCTTCCCATGAGCTTTGAATCCCGACTTAAATCGTACACTCCGGTACTTCGCCCGGCGCTTCGTTGCACTAAAGAACAGGTATTAGACCAGGTTCGAGATTGTATGCATGGAATCGGCCATGGACTCGGCAATATCGCAGGCTTGGACATTGATCAAAACACAACCAGCGGCAAGCAATATCGCTTAATGAGTGCCAGGCTTTGCCGTATTGCTGATGTCCTTTTTGATTATGCGATAGAGGGCGTCTGGCCAGATGCAAAACGCGTGGGTAAGACTGAACACTTAGAGGACATTATTGCAGATTTTTCTTTTATGTCTGGTGTCGCGCGGATTTCGACCGAACTTTACAACACAGAAAACCCTCTGCACCTAGAAAAAGTACTTGGTATGGCACTTGTCAGAACCCAGCTATACGCAAATGTGGAAGGGCTAGAGCTGGATTATGCCACTCTACCGACTGATCGCACCCCACTGACACTGCAGCACGTTGCCATACTCGCGCAAATGACCGAGAAAGCCGTGCGCAATGCGACCCAACCCAAGGCAAAAGACCGGCTGGAGACCATTAAGGTCGGCGCCAAAACCATGGTCACCCATGAGGAAGCCTTGCGGTGGCTCAGCAACCGGCGAAACTTCAAACCCACCGTCATCCCTGACAGCGTGAGACCCCAAACTCACTAACACCCATAACCCATGATCCACCCCGAGTCGGACAATTCCGGCTCAAGGGGAAGCTATGCCCAAATTTTATCCAACAGAGGAAGTTATCCAATGAACACCACTGAAATGAACAGCTTGAGCTTCAACCCGGTCCAGGCTGAAGCCGTACTTGACACCATGCTCCGCCGAATCTGTGATCCCACCAAAAAGATCGCAGGCTTTGTGACTCAATCAGGCAAACAGGTCGCCCTGAACAGAGACACGAAACGAGTGCAGGTCTGGAGCGAAGTGTTCTGCCCAAGTCTTGCTGGCCTGCAAGTAACCAATAGCAAGTTGCCAGGCCAGCCCTATCCAGAAGAACAGACCCGTAATTGCCACCTAGCCAGTCAAGCTCCCAAACTCGCCACCGGTAACCGCGCCTACCTTCTTACGGTTGAGAGCAAGACAGATCTAATC
Source organism: Alcanivorax sp. (assembly GCF_017794965.1). Classification (NCBI taxonomy): domain Bacteria; kingdom Pseudomonadati; phylum Pseudomonadota; class Gammaproteobacteria; order Oceanospirillales; family Alcanivoracaceae; genus Alcanivorax; species Alcanivorax sp. Next base: position 627,481 of record NZ_CP051240.1, on the reverse strand, counting down.
GCCTTTGTGGAGTGGCTCAAGAAGCTATAACCAAGAGATACCTTGTGCTGTGTGTGTTTTGGGGCCTTTACGGCCCCTTCTTTTGTTCAGGACGAATAAAGAACCGAATAGACCTCCCCAATCGCGCCCTTGAGCAAAAATTTCGGCAGCCCGTCTCCTCCCTGAGGCATTAATAAGGTTCATCGCGGGTTAGCGGGAAGTTGCTGCTACCGCAGCCATTCCCGGAACTCAGAAATGAACCAAAAAAAACCGGGCATATAGCCCGGCTTTTTTTGTTCGCGTGAATCAGGGCGTGACAATATTGAACCAGAATTCGAAGGTATCCAGGTTCCCTGTGAAGTCGCGGAACAGCTTGGTATCACCGCTCACCTGAACTTTCCCGTCATCGACCGCATCCGCAATGGTGGTCATACCCATGTTGATTTCGTTCAGGGTAGTACGCTTCATGCTCACCGTTGCATCTGCCTCATCCAGTTGCTTGTCCAGCGTGTAATTGAGCACACCATTACCGATATAGAGCACCATTTTCTCACCGGTGTCAGCGAGCTCCAGGTTAATGGTGCCAGACAGATCTGTACCCTTTTCACCGTTGAAGCGAACCGCCAGATAATCCAGCAAGGTAGGCAGGCTCAGGTTGTTGACGATATCAGCACTACCGGTGGACGGAGTGGCCGCCTCGACGACGCCGTCACGAAGTTCTTTGGCACCGCTCAGGTAAAAGTTACGCCAGGGGCCGGATTCAGCCTGATACCCCAACTGCGTATATGCATTGGCGAGTAAGTCGCGGGCATTCTGATTATCCGGTTGTGCGAACACCAGGTGATTGACCGCCATGGCCACCCAGCGATATTCACCCTTCTCAAAATCGTCCTGGGCCTTGCTGAGAATGGCATCGGCGCCGCCCATGTATTCCACATATTTCACAGCAGAATCCTGGGGCGGCAGGGCGTGCAGGTTGGCAGGGTTGCCGTCAAACCAGCCGAAGTAGAGCTGATATTGGGCGCGTACGTTATGACTGACCGATCCGTAGTAGCCGCGGTTGGCCCAGACGGTTTTCAGGGAATCCGGCAGTTCGATCATCTCGGCGATCTCAATACCATTGTAGCCATGGTTGGCCAGCCGCAAGGTCTGGTCATGGATATAGCGGTACACGTCACGCTGGGATGTCCACAGGGACAGGATATCGCTGTTCCCCCAGGTCGGCCAGTGGTGGCTACCGAAGGACACTTCCACATCATCGCCGAACCGCTCGATGGTCTCATGAATATACTTGGACCACAGCAACCCGCTGCGCACCTTGGCGCCACGCAAGGTATAGAGGTTATGCAGGGTGTGATTGATCTCCTCCGCCTGGCTCATGGCCTTCATGGAGGGAATGTAGAACATCAGCTCTGCAGGCGCTTCGGCTCCCGGCGTATAAAGGAACACCATCTCAACGCCATCGACCACTTCTGTCTGGGGTGACTTTTCAATGGTCACATTAGGTTCGGCAATCGTCACGGTGCCCGCAGCGGTAGTCGTGCCTAGCCCGCTACCCAGGGTGCCGGTTTCGGATTTCGCCAGCACGTTGCCATACATGTAGCTGGCGCGACGGGACATCTGGTTGCCCGCCATCAGGTTTTCATTGACGGATTCTTCAAAGAAATGCAGCGGGGCCACGATCTGAACGTCCCCGGAGGCAATCTCTTCCTCTGTCAGCACACCCTTGACGCCACCAAAGTGATCGACATGACTGTGGGTAAAAATCACTGCGGAGACAGGCAGGTCTTCCACTTTCTCACGCAGCAGCTTCAGGCCAGCTGCCGCTGTTTCGTTGGCCGTGAGCGGGTCGACGATGATCCAGCCCTTTTCACCACGAATGAAGGACATGTTAGCCAGATCAAACGCCCGGATTTGATAAATGTCTTCCGATACCTTGAACAGACCGTGTTTGGCGTTGAGCTCACTCTGGCGCCACAGGCTGGGGTTGGCAGTGTCCGGCGCCTCGCCGGAAATAAAGTCATACTGATTCAGATCGAAGGCAACCGATTCGCCCGCCATGATTTTGGGGTCATCAAGCGATGCGATAAACCCCTTGTTGACGCGATCGAAATCACTGGTGTCATCAAACGGCAACATCTCTCTCAAGGCATTATTGGCCTCAATGGTCGCCTGTTGCGCCTCATCCACTGGCGTGATTTCCGTGACCGGAGCCGAGGCAGTCCCTTTATCCTCATTACATCCAGCCAGTAATAGCAACGGCGTCAGAACCGCCGCCAGGCCGGCATGCTTGATGATACCTTTCATTGTCATTGTCTCCTTGATCCCATCAACATCCTGATTTCCCAATCCATCCCGCCACGCTGATGTGACCAAAGGATGAACAGGTTTAATACAATGCACCCACGCAAAATGAGATACAACTTAAATGCTCGGTCAGCAGAGGTGCCTTGAAGACACATACCCGGGCAACAAGGATGGAAAGACAGAAACCCGCAGAACCGCCAGCCCCCAAACAGTGCCCGAGCTTCTCCCAACTACTGCCAACGGGTATGTCGCGCCAGGCTACAACCGTCGCTATGATGAATGCGTACAGACTGGATCAGGGTGGAAATCAGCGTTGAACAGGCAACGGATGGGCAGATTGGCCGGGGCGGGGCTGCTCATGATATGCAGCATGCTGCCACCGGCACTGCTAGCACAGGAACGCACGGGACTGGTGCTGTCTGGTGGTGGCGCCAGAGGGCTGGCGCATATTGGCGTACTAAAGGCTCTGGTTGAGCATGGCATACAACCCAGTGCCGTTGCCGGCACCAGCATGGGATCCATCGTGGGCGGCCTGTATGCCACCGGCTATTCCGTGGAGCAGATAGAACAAATCGCCACGGAAATGAACTGGAAGGAAGCCTTTTCGGACAATTCTCCTCGCTCCCATTCCCTGTTTGCTTACCGCCAGATGGATGCGGGCGCGCCGGTGGATTACCGGTTACGGATCAACCGCAACGGTATTGCCCTGCCCCGCGCCGCTCTGCAGGGTCAGCACCTCACCCTTATTCTCGACGAGATATTCTCTCCCGCCAGAGACATTACCGATTTTGATCAACTGGCGGTGCCTTACCGGGCAGTGGCGGCAGATTTGATTACCGGCAAACAGGTGGTCCTCAAGCACGGCAGGCTGAGCTCAGCGGTGCGCGCCAGCATGTCGATCCCCGGGCTGCTGGAGCCCATTGTGATTGATGACAAAATGCTGGTCGACGGTGGTATTGCCAACAATATTCCCGTCAGTGCCCTGGATGATCAGAATGTGGATCGTCTGGTCGTGGTGGATGTGGGCAGCCCACGTTGGGTGAAGGAGGACATCACCTCGATTGGCATGGTGGTGGCACAGCTCAGCGCCTTGATGGTGCGCAACAATAGCGACCAGAGTCTTGCCACGCTGGACCAGGATGACATCGTCATCAAGCCCAACCTCGAAGGGATTTCCAGCAGTGATTTCAACAAGGCTCAACAGGCCATTGATGCGGGCTACACCGCGGCCATTGAAGTGTTGGGCCCGCCCCCTGAAACGCAGCCTGAAGAGCAGGACACCCCGTCATCTGGCTTACCGGTGCAGCCGCTGGAGACCAGTCCGGTTATCGACGAGATCATCGTCAACAATAGCGGTGTGGTGAGCGACAATGTCGTCCGTGCAATGATTCATCAGGAATCAGGAAAGCCCCTGGACCGGGCAAGGATCCGTGACGATATTTCGCACATCTATGCCCTCGACTTCCATGACAGCATTCGCTACCAACTGAAAAAAGATAATGGTCGCAACCAGCTTCATATCCAGGCGGAAGAGCGTGACACCAGTAATACGTTTGCCCAAGTCGGCCTGCAGTTCTCCGATGACATGCAGGGTAATGGTACCTTTGGCCTGTTTGGATCGCTGAGAATAGCCGGTCTGAACAGTTACGGGGGAACCGCCGCGCTGTTTGGCAATCTGGGATCCCGCCCCATGCTGGAAGCCCGCTTCTTCCAGCCGATCGACCACCGGCTCATTTTTTTCGTGGAGCCGGTTGCCGGCTATCGGGCTGATTCGATTGATCTGTATCTTCAGAATGATATTGATGACCCGGCCATTGCCACGTATCGCCGTGCGGAAATCTATGGCGGCCTGCACGCCGGTGCCGCTCTGTTCCGGCAACGAGGAGAGCTGCGTGTTGGCTATCATGGTGCGCAAGGGAAGTTTGATCTGAAGGTTGGCCCTCCCCTGGATGATGAGACCTACCAGGACCGCTATCTGTTCTCCCGCCTTAGCTGGGATACCTACGATAATCTTGCATTCCCTTCCAGCGGCGCCAAAGCCACCCTTGAGTATCAAAAACACGATCAGGGATTCGGTGCAGACATCGACTATGACCGACACCTTGCGGAGCTGGGCTTTGCCACCACAATTGCCGGCTTCTCTGTAGTCACCGAAGCCAGCCTTGCCCTCTCTGAAGAAGAACCTGGCTCGGAAGCCATCGAACCGCTGGGGGGATTTCTGCGGCTCTCCGGGCTACCACCGGACAGCATCTGGGGGGCTCACAGTGCACTGGCGCGCGTGGTCATCGCCAAACCGTTACGCCGCAACCTGATACTGCCCGCGTCGGTTCAGATCTACGCTGGCGCTTCCTACGAAACCGGGAATGTCTGGATTGAACGGGATGATGTGGACGCAGACTCCCTGCTGTCCGGGGGCAGCCTGTTTCTGGGGACCCGCACCCCTCTGGGCCCGGGCTATGTGTCTGTGGGTGCCACTGAAGGGGATCACTATTCCTTCAATATCTACTTCGGCCACGTATTTCGATAAGGAAACACCACATGGTACGGGGAAAACGTGTTCTCAAGACACTCTTTCTGACAGGCCTGCTGTTGCTGCTGGCCTATGTCATCTGGTTCACGACACGCATCCCGGCCCAACAGGCCGCATGGAACAAGGAGTATCAGCGCCACCCTGACATTCAACTTCGTGGCGACATGCTGCATATCAATAATCTCAGGGACTTCCGCTACGATGATGACGGTGAGGTGATTGAAGCCCGCTATGTCGATCGCCGCTATCCGCTCTCAGCACTGAAAGGGGTATGGTTCGGGCTCTCGCACTTCGCAGACAACGGACTGGCCCACGCCTTTGCCAGCTTCGAATTCAGTGACGGCCAGTTCCTGGCCGTATCCATTGAGGCTCGCTTGCGAGAAGACCAGACAGAATACAGCCCGATTTCCGGTGCCTTACGCCAGTACACCAAGTTTGTGGTACTGGCCACCGAAGAAGATGTCATCGGCGTACGCTCCCACATTCGCAACAATCCGGTATACCTTTATCCCCTGAAGGGCTCATCCCTGCAGGGCCATGCATTACTGCTGAACTTCCTGCGCCGTGCCGACAACCTGTCCCGCATCCCTGATTTCTACAACACTCTCACTGACAACTGCCTGACTGGACTGCTGGCTGAATCCGGGCGCTACAATGACCTGCATCACTGGCTGGATTACCGCATCATTCTACCCGGCTACTCCGATGAAGTGTTGCTTGATCACGGTATCATCAATACCGATGACGACCTGATCCAAACCCGCCTTAATGCCCGGGTCAGCAGCGCAGTCTCCCCTGATGAAAAGCATTTTTCCCGCAAGATTCGACAAGGCTGGACTCCCGAATCTGCCCCAGCCGATAGCGCAGATCCGTAAAGGCGGAAGGCCGTTTTCAGGATGGCTAACGGCTATCCAGAAATGGACGGAGGAAGCACAGGCGCAGGCATTCTTCCCATTGCAACTTATCGCCAGTCCGAGCCCCGGAAAACACGCATTGCAAATTAGCGGGGAACAGGAGAGGGAGTCGATTGACTGAAGTTAATTTTCAATCTTGATGTGGGAACCTAACGTAGCGAAGTAACGCAGGCAGTGCGTGTCCGAAGGGTGAGCGAAGCGAATAACTTGCTTGCAAACGACGCTTTTCCCAACCTCGAACAATCGTTGCCCGTGCAGACATACCTTGAAGGGCACGAGCGATCCCACAGCACCACCCTCTCCGCCAGCCTTTCCGCATGTTGCGTGAATCGTGATGCCTGTTACGGCCGCGAAGCGGCATAAAAAAGGTTCATCGCGGATTTGAGGGAAGGCTTTACACAAAGCCTGTGCCGTAGGCGCGTCGGTTATTCGCTCCGCTCACCCGCGGGGCCGCCTTGTCAGGCGTTCCTTCGCTGCGCTCGGTGGCGGCGCGATTCCAGCGATTTACTACGCTTTAGGAGAAATCGATGTCTGGTGGGAGATTCAGCTTGCTGAACGAAGGTTCTGACAACAGCTCCCGAGCTGAGGTTTCATTGATCCCTGTGATGAAAACGTTTCTGATCCTGATCTGAAATCGCGCCGCCAGCGACGCTCCTACGGAAAGGTTGGTCTTTCCCGGAAATCCGCGATGAGCATAAAAAAAGCCGCATCGTGGAAGATGCGGCCTCGAAGGAGTGCAACCATGCACACAAGGAATTAACCGGCGTTCTGCACCGGATACTGCTTCATCAACTTCCTGACCATCATCTGGATATAACCATTGAACATGCCGGGCATGTGGCGTGTCACAAAGCCAGTGATCTTTCCCAAGGCACCGGGAATGACCATCCACTTGCCGGCATCCAGCCCTGCCACGATCTGGTCACAGGCCTCGTCCGGATCCATGCAGCCAGCGGTCTTCTTTAGCGCCAAGGAAATGGGGTTACCTTCCTGTCGCTCCTTGTCCACCAGCGGAGTGTGCACTTCCGGCAGACAAATACAGCTTAGCTTCACGCCAAGCGGTTCGTACTCGTAACGCAGCGCAGTGGCCAGACCCACCACACCGAATTTGGAGGCACCATAAGCGCTGTAACCATAATTACTGGTGATACCTACCAGAGAAGCAACCAGCGCCAAACGCGAACCTGGAACCAGATGCGGAGCCACGGCGGAGGCAAAGTGCAGACTGCCATTCAGGTTGATATCAATCACCTTGCGGAACTCCACCGGCTTCATGTCTGCCAGTGTCTTGTTGATGGCAACACCGGCAGAATTAATCGCCAGATCCGGGCTGGAAAATTTGGCGACCGCTGCGGCTACCGCCTGTTCCACCGCCGCATCGTCAGTGATATCCATTTCGAAAAACGCCCATTGGCTGTCGCCTTCGTTGGCTGCCTGGGTGAGAAGACCCTGGTTTCCATTGCTGACGACAAGATCCAGCACGCTGACGGAAATACCGCGCTTGAGATAACGACGCGCCATGCCGAGACCAAGCCCGCTTCCGCCACCGGTAATCATTACGTGATTCATGCTGTTGCCTCCGATTCTGAACTATTCAGTTCGCCAACGTCCTTCAGCCAGACTTCGGACTGACGCATGCCTTCCGCCAGGTTTACCTTGGGCTGATAGCCCAGCAGGCGCTTCGCCTTGTCGATGGAAAAGCCGCCCTTGCGGGTGAACATCAACATGGCATCCGGTGTCACCTCATCATTGCGCTTGATCATCTGATTCACTTTCCAGATGCCTTTTGTCAGCGCCAGCGCCGCCTTCAAGGACAGACTGCGCGGGGAACCCTGACGACCCGCCCAACGCCAGTGGTGGCTGAAGAATTCCTTACAGGACACTCCCTCGCCCCCCCACAGGATAAATATCTGTCCCTTGCCGGCTTCAAGACCGGCGGCGAGCATGGTCCCGTCGAGCAGGTCGTCAATGTAGACGGGGGTAAACATGCCCTGGCCTTTGTCCGGCAGGATCAGTTGGCCGGCTCTGGCCATCTTCAGCGGCTCGATCAACCAGGCGCGGGAACCGGGGCCATAAACGTCGCCGGGGCGAATCACCGTGACATTGATGTCGCCGGCTGCATGGGCCGCCAGCGCCACATGCTCACTGGCGCCCTTGGCGACGCCGTAAAGGTATTCATTGCCGATGACCACCGGCCAGGTTTCATCCGCGCCATCCGGGTAGTCATACCCCAGCGCCGCGATGGAGGAGAAATGCACGAAACGCGTTGCCCCGGCGGCCACCGCCACTTTGATGGCATTGCGGGTACCTTCCACGGTGATCTTGCGGTACGCCGCCCACTGTGCCGCCAGGCTGACCACCGCTGCGGTATGGATGAACAGGTCACAGCCTTTGGCGTGGTCTGCCCAACCGGAAGGGTTGGTGATATCACCAGCGACAATATTGGCGTCAGGATCCGGTTGCAGATCCATACCGCGTACGTCACAGCCCAGCGCTTTGTAGCGCGCCATGATCGCCCGACCGATAAAGCCGCCAGCACCGGTAATAAAAACCGATTGGGGAACAGCAGGTTGTTGACCGGCAGAGCCAGTCGGCATTGTTGTTGTCATGGTTTTGCCCTTCTGCATATGAAAGCAGGGCCGCCTTGGCAGGCGGCCTTACCTGTCAGCTTGAGATCAGCCCTGGATCTTGTTGGCATGGTCCGGCATGGACGGCTTGATGTAGGTCGCCGGCTCCAGACCGTTTTCCTGAATGTACTGCTCGATCAGCAAGGTGATGGAGTTGGCATCCAGGATGCTGTGGTACTGGCCATTCTCGTCAAAGTTCACGTTGGCGCCCTCTACCAGCATCAGGGTATCGGTCACTTCGGTGTTATCTTCCGGCACATTGAAGGTGTGGACGCTACCGCCAGGCTCGAACAGATAACAACCAGCGGTCTGCGGCTGATCCGGGTACTCCACGTAGTTCCACTTGCCGGACAGGGTCCACAGGTGAACGCTGCCAGTGTGGTAATGCATGGGCAGACGAACGCCAGGGTGGAACATGACACGCAACACCCAGATACCGCGGTTCACATCCACATATTGGGGCTGAACATCCAGACCCGGGACCATGATGTCCTTGTAGATCGGCATATCGTTATTGTTCAGCGTCAGCAGTTCGTCGTGGTCTTTTACAAGCATCGGCAACATGGACATGGTAGCTCTCCCTTGAATAAACATGTTGTTGGTATCGGAGACCATGGTGCGCCGGAAGCGCGGAACACACTTGATAAAGTGCGCCAATGATTTAGCATTTAGTGCCAGAACAATCACAACAGGCCGGGCCAAGGACAAACGCCATGCAGGATTTTGCAAGGGCCTCCGCGCTGGTGGGTTTCGATACCCTGGTGGCCGAATACGGGCTTTCCCACACCGAGCTATTACGCGACGCAGGCCTGCCAGAAAACACGCTGGACAACCTTCAGGGCCTGGTGTCCTACCGGCGATTCCTGAAGCTGTTGAAACTGAGTGCAGCACGCAGCGGCGATCCACTGTTCGGCCTGAAGCTGGGGCTCAGCCAGGGGGTGTCGATCTTCGGGCCGATCTTGTACCTGCTTAACAACGCACGCACGGTTGGCGAGGCACTCACGGAACTCAAACAGTACTTCCACCTGCACATGGGCGCCGCCCACGTTGAGGTCAGTGCATACGGTGACCAGATCCAGCTGGCCTACCGGGTACTGGACCCGGGCCAACCCGGTATCAACCAGGGCGCAGAACTGGCGCTGGGTGTTGGCCGCAAGTTGCTGCAGACACTGATGGGGGAAAACTGGCAGCCCCACCCCATGCTGCTTGAGCACGCCCGACAGGCCCCCCTAACGGCCTATCAGAAATTGCTGGGGGTCTCCCCACGGTTCAACAGCGATACCACGGCCCTGCTCCTGAAACCGGCAGAACTGGATTTACCGCTCAGCCAGGCCGATCCAACCCTGCACCGTTTGATCCGGGAACACCTGGACACCCTGCAGAACCTCACGGATCTGGAACTGCCGGGCTATGTGAGCAACCTGCTCCGCGACCTGCTGCCACAGGGGCGGGTGACCGTGGACCACATTGCCCGGTGCATGGCCATGAGCCGCCGCACCCTGCAAAGGCGGCTCAGTGATTCCGGCACGTCCTTTCAGGCCGTGCTGGATGAAACGCGACAGAAAATGGCACTGCGTTATTTGCGGGACTCCACCCTGCAAGTCACCCAACTTTCCGACCTGCTCGGCTATGCGGACCTGAGCGCCTTTTCACGGGCGTTTACCCGCTGGTTCGGAATGCCGCCATCACGATGGACAGCGGACCATCATTAACTACGCACACTTTTCGGAGCCACAATGGACGGAAAAAAAGACTGGATCCCGGACTGGCAAACCGCGCTTGAGCAACTACGACAGGTCGGCCAGGTTGCGCTGGCAGACGATATTGAGGTTGCCCTGAAGGAAGGGCGAAAAATCAGAGCCGCACAATTACTGAGAGCCTCCGGTATCCACCTGCAGAACAACGAGAAACCACCCTGTAATAAAGAGTAGGAAAGGACCTGGCCAGAGGAATCTGACGCTTCGCGCCGCGGCATACCCAAGTGAGGATGACTCGGCCTCGCTGAGGGTTAAGCTCAATGGCAAGCAACGCTTTCAGGCGCGCAACTTGCCGACGGCGCTGACCACTGCCAGCACCACCGCACCGGCAATCACCCCGCCCACCAGATTCACCAGCAGCGGAACGGCAAAGGCCACCGCACCGGCCATCGCCTGCAGGTGATGCACCCAGTCATGGGAGCCGGGGATGCCGTGAACCAGAATGCCTCCGCCCACCAGAAACATGGCTGCGGTCCCAACCACGGACAAGGTCTTCATCAGCCAGGGAGCGAGAACAAGAATGCCTTTACCCAACGCGATTCGCGCCCCGGCGGCGGAGGCCTGCGGGTCCGTCTTGGCCAGATACAGGCCAGCGTCATCCAGCTTCACAATGCCTGCCACCAGGCCATAGACCCCGATGGTCATGAGCACGGCAATGGCACAGATTGCCGCCACCTGCACCCCAAAAGAGGCGGACTGCACAGCCCCCAGCGAGATCACGATAATCTCCGCAGACAAGATGAAGTCAGTACGAATAGCGCCCTTGATCTTTTCCTTCTCGAAGGCCACCAGATCCACCGAAGCATCGGCTACCGCCTTGAGTTTTTCCTGGTGTGCACTCTCATCGGCATCGCGGTGAAAGAATTTGTGCACCAGCTTTTCACACCCCTCGTAGCACAGAAACGCACCGCCAAGCATCAGCAACGGTGTGATCAGCCAGGGCATAAAGGCACTGATCAACAGCGCCGCCGGCACCAGTATCAACTTGTTCAGGGCCGAGCCTTTAAACACCGCCCAAACGACCGGCAGTTCGCGGTCGGCTTTGACCCCGGATACCTGTTCGGCATTCAGAGCCAGATCATCCCCCAGCACGCCGGCGGTTTTCTTCGCCGCTACCTTGGTCATCACCGAGACGTCATCAAGTAGCGTTGCAATATCATCGATCAGTGCCAGCAGGCTGGTTCCGGCCATGGTGTTCTCCTCTGGGTCTGGCGCACGGCAGTGTAGACGGTAACAGGATTTCTGCTCCAGCAAGTCTACCGCTGGGACAAAGGGACGCACAGGCGCGGCTTTGTTATAGTCCACTTTCATGTCAGGAAACGTGTGATCATGACGGACCCTCAACGCCCGGCCTGCCTGAGCCAACCCCACCAGGAAGAACTGGCAAACGGACTGCTTCGTGTCAGTTGCCGCTATCACCCTGAGCGGCTGCTTGATGACAGCTTCCAGCTGGCAGACATTCCTCTCCCGGCGACCCTGAAAACCGCTGTCGCCAAACGAAAGGCCGAATATCTGGCCGGGCGGTGGTGTGCCCGTACGGGATTACAGGGGTTTGGCGTCACCGGAATCCCCGGCGTCAATGAGGATCGCTCGCCGCGTTGGCCCGAGGGCATGACCGGGAGCATTACCCATAGCCATGGCATTGCCGAGGTGTTGGTCGCGAACGCCGGCCTGTGGCTTACCGTTGGGCTAGACACCGAACAGTGGGTCAACCCGGAACGGGCAAGCCGGCTGGAGAAAGAACTGTTTACCGATTACGAACGCCAGCAGCTGAACCTGATGACGCCGCTGCAACGGGCAAACCGGTTAACGCTGATTTTTTCTGCAAAGGAAAGTCTGTTCAAGGCCCTGTACCCACTGACCGGCAAGCGTTTTTATTTCCACGACGCGGAACGACGCAAGCCAGACCGGTTGACGCTGCTACGCACCCTCAATGCCGACTGGCCCAAGGGCACGGAAATCCCCTTCCGCTGGCGCGAGCGTCAGCACGGGGTACTAAGCTGGATTGCGCTTCCCCGATAAACCCTTTCTGATAACTCGGTACAGCATCGCTTGCAGGCAAGCTCCCACAAGGGTGCCATGCGATTCACTGGAGCGCTGTTTTCTGATTTATACGAGAGCCAACCTGCTGGCGATGAAAGCCAGTCGATTGTCGGCAAACGATGCCAAAAATTCCGTCCCCCCTCACTCTCTTTCGCCAGCAGGCACTGACTGATAAGTGACTGTACCACCACCCAAGAGCGGCACTAGGCACAGAAGGATACAAAGGCACTGCCTAAAGTCAGTGATCGAACGGTGCCTCACAAGCCAGGCAAGGTCATATCCCCCGAGGTTTTGTGACAGAGGCGAAATCCCTGCCCCTCCCTCTCTCTTTAGCTTCCCGCTTTGAGCAGCCAGAGCCTCAGCGCCACCCGAAATGGATTTAGTCAGAAAGTGGTTTGCCTTGTCAGACAACCACTTATCTCCCCATTGGCACCGCCCGTCTTCACCGTATACATTATGGATATCTGCCACCCTGGCTTTGGGGGCTAACATGGGGGCAGAAAACGTGACAGGGATCACAATATGAATAAGTTTTCACTGGTTGCCGCAGCGTTACTCATGTCTGCCGGCACCAGTTTTGCAGACGGGCGGGATGACAGATTTATCCAGCAGCTTTATCCGGAAGGCGGCAAGACACTCTATTGTCAGGAACCCTTCCGGGCAGACAGCCGGATATCGGTGGACGGGGTTTATGATGACCGCCGGCTGGCCAAGCATTTCGGATGCCGGAGCAGCCGTCTGTGTCGAGGCAACAAAGACTTTGTCCAGATCAATGAGGATTACCACGGGCTGCACCCGGTAACCAGCAAAGTCGAGCTGGTTCGACGGCGCAACCTGTTTGGCGACCTGCCCGACAATGTGACCGTGGATCCGGAATGCGGCTACCAGCAATCCTTCCAGGTGTTTGATCCACCGCAGCATGCCAAGGGGAATGTGGCCCGCGCCATGCTGTATCTTCATGAACGTTATGAGCTACCGCTGCTGGGCACGCTGGAAATGTATCAGCGCTGGAATGAGGAAGACCCGGTGGACGAGGAAGAAAAGCGCAGAAATGACGAGATCGAGAAGTTCCAGGGAAACAGGAACCCGTTTATTGATGACCCGGCCAAGGCTGATGCCATGAAAGGCTCCTCCCCTCTGAATATGCAGTTCCCTTGACCCGATACGCGGCACGCTGCACGCTGCACGCAACACGCAAAGCGGCGCCCGCCCCTCCCGCTCCTGCAAAACAGCAAGCTCCTGCCTCTTGTGGGAGTTCGCCTGCAAACGAATAGTCCTTTCCGCGCCAACATTCGCCTGCAAGCAGGCTCCCACGAGACAGGCATCTGCGAGAGTCAAAATGCACCGGTGAAATCCTGTTTCCCTAAACAGAGAAACCCGCCGGCTTGCCAGCCTGGCGGGTTTCGGACTTCGCTAAATCAAACTGTGGGACAGCAGACCCTGTCCACCAGGCTTTCCGCATGTTACGTGAAGCGTGATGCCTGTTGCGGCCGCGAAGCGGCATAAAAAAGGTTCATCGCGGATTGGCAGGAAGGGGCGATGAGATGAATGTCCCTGCCTTAATCCCGCTCACAGGCCGCCAGATGCTTGAAGCCAGAAGCCTGACGACAGGAACACCATACCGGGTTGCATCGGACGCCTGTGTGCGATGCGAGGCCGCGTAGGTTGGAAATCGCCGCAGGCGATCTCCGACAGGGCCTTTCCTGTGGTGCGGGGCAGTGATGGAAAATGCGGCGGAGATCGGCTTCCGCCGATTTCCGCCCTACGGTGTTATCTGGGCATGCTGCAGCCCCAGAGGGGCCCCCAAAAAGGTTCATCGCAAATTTGAGGGAAGTGGCGAAGTCTGGTCGGGCGTCTGACCAACCTGTTTTCCCGCAGTTCCGCGATGAACCATAAAAAAACCGCACCAAAAGGTGCGGTTTTTTTTGCGTGCAGCGTGTTGCGTGCTGCATGAAGCGCCTATCGATCAGAACAGCTCGTCATCCAGGCTCATCATGGTCGCCGCGCCACCCTTCAGCTGGGCAAGCAGGGCCTCAGCCTTGGGCAGGAAACGCTGGAAGTAATACTGACCGGTGATGCGCTTGGCCTTGGCAAAGTCATCATCACGGCCCTCAGTGGCGGCCAGCATCTGCGCCCACAACCAGGCATAGATGGCGTAGCCAAAGATATCCAGATACTCCACTGCGCCAGCACTGATGGCGTCCGGGTTGTCACCTGCCTGAGACAGCAATTCATCGGTTGCCGACTTCAGCAGCGCCAGGGCCGCTTTCACGGAATCCTGCACCTGGGCCAGCTCTGCGTTACCGGCGTTGGCTTCCAGCCAGGCATCGGCATCCGCCAGGAAGGCATCCACTGATTTGCCACCATTACGGGCCACTTTACGGCCGGCCAGATCCAGCGCCTGAATACCGTTGGTACCTTCGTAAATCTGGGAAATACGGCAGTCACGAACGAACTGCTCCATCCCCCACTCACGGATATAACCATGGCCACCAAAGACCTGCTGGCCGGTGATGGTGGTTTCCAGACCGCGGTCGGTAAAGAACGCCTTGGCGATCGGGGTCAGCAGCGCGACACGATCTTCGGCTTTCTTCTTGATGTCCGCATCTTCACTGAACTTGGCGGCATCCAGCTGCATACCCACGTAAGCCGCCAGTGCACGGCCACCCTCGTTGATGGCACGCATGTTCATCAGCATGCGACGCACATCACCGTGAACGATGATCGGATCCGCCGGGCCATTGGGGTTCTTGGCGCCGGTGGCGCTTCGGCCCTGCAGGCGCTCGCGGGCATAATCCACCGCGCTCTGGTAGCTCACCTCGCCCAGCCCCAGACCCTGCAGGCCGATGGACAGACGCTCGTAGTTCATCATGGTGAACATGCACGCCAGGCCCTGATTCGGCTCGCCGATGATCCAGCCCTTGGCGTTGTCAAAATTCATTACACAGGTGGCAGAGCCCTTGATGCCCATCTTGTGCTCAATGGAGCCACAGGTTGCGCCATTGCGCTCGCCAGGGTTGTTGTCTGCATCCGGCAGGAACTTGGGCACCAGGAACAGGGAAATCCCCTTGGAGCCTTCCGGCGCGCCCGGCAGCTTGGCCAGCACCAGATGAATGTGGTTGCTGGTCAGGTCGTGCTCACCGCCGGTGATAAAGATCTTGGTACCGGTGATGCTGAAGGAACCATCGTCATTGGGCTCCGCCTTGGTACGACCGATGCCCAGGTCAGTACCGGAATGCGGCTCGGTGAGACACATGGTGCCGCTCCACTCGCCGCTGTACAGCTTGGGCAGGTACTGGTTCTTGAGTTCCTCGCTGGCGTGGGCATCAATGGCCAGACAGGCGCCACTGGTCAGGGCCGGATACAGTGCAAAGGAAGAGTTGGCACTGTGCATCATTTCCTCGAACAACACCGCGAGGGATTTCGGCATGCCCTGGCCTCCGAACTCCGGATTGCCGGAGAACGCGGTCCAGCCGTTTTCGGCAAAGGTCTTGAAAGCATCCTTGAAGCCGGCCGGAGTGGCCACATCACCGTCATTCCAGCTACAGCCCTGCTCATCACCTTCACGGTTGAGAGGAAACAGCAGGCCTTCGGTCATTTTGCCCGCTTCTTCCAGAATGGCGTCGGACAGGTCGCGGGTTACCTCGGCGGTGGCAGGCATGGTGGCCCACTGCTCGTCCGCTTTGAACACATCGTTGAGAACAAAACGCATGTCCTCGAGGGGCGCTTTATAGATCGCCATTTGCACATCTCCCGAAAATTGGCAGGGCGCAAATTTTAGGCAGCCAGAGCCCTTGATTACAGGCTTATTTGTGACTCACCGTTCATGCCGGCATGCGGCGCGTTGAGCCACTCAAGCTGACTGAAAAGTCACGCCCGGTGATTGTCTGAAACCGGCTTTTCCGGCTCCGGCCGATTCCACAGCCACAATAATGTCACGCACAACATCAACGGCACGCCAATCTTGACGGCAGTATGGGCACCGGAAAACGAGATAATCATGATGCTGATCAGCATCATGGTGGACGCAGCGCACTTGGCACGGCGGGAGATGGCACGGCTCTGGCGCCATTGCAGCAGCGGCTCACCGTAACGGGGATGCTCCAGCAACCACTGTTCAAGCGCAGGCCAGCCGCGACTTCCCGCCCAGGCGGCCACCAGCAGGAACGGCACCGTGGGCAAGCCGGGCACGATCACGCCGACCATCCCGATGGCCACGAACAAGATCGCCAGAAATCGCCAGCACAGTGTCCTTACCATTGCCTGTCCCTGGTGGAGCCACCAGAACGGGCCCCACTCGCATTTCACAATGACATCAGTATGCGACGGGGAGCGACTGCAGGCAAAGGCATTACAGACCCGGGAACGGCGCCTTTCATCGAATAACGCGGCACGCAAAATGCAGAACGCTTCACGCAACAACGCGGAGGAGGCAGTAACGAGTGTCGAGTGTCGAGGAGAGAAAGGCAAAACCCCGGCTCGGGGGCTAGAGGCCTTGGTTTTCGCAACTCGTTACTCGCAACTCGCGGGTCATCCATTTCCTCGCCAAGGCTCGAATCGCTTGCAGGCAAGCTCCCACAGTGCCGATCTCCCGGTTTGGCGTGAAGCGTGCTGCGTGCTGCGTGCTGCGTGCTGCGTGCTGCGTGCTGCGTGCTGCGTGCTGCGTGCTGCGTGCTGCGTGCTGCGGCCCCAACAAAAAAACCGCCATGACGGCGGTTTTTTTGTTGGGGCGAGGATCGATCAGAATGCGAAGTGTTCGGCATCCAGTTCCATCATGCAGTCCAGACCACCTTCAATGGCACCCTTGTGACCGGCTACGCGCGGCAGGATACGCTTGAAGTAGAAGTTGGCGGTGCTGATCTTGGCCTTGTAGAAGTCCTCATCACCCGCGCCCGCTTCCAGCTGGGCATGGGCAACAGCAGCCATACGCGCCCACAGGTACGCCAGGGTCACATAACCGGAGTACATCAGGTAATCCACGGAAGCGGCACCCACGTAATCCGGGTTCTGCATGGCCTGCATACCGATGGCCTGGGTCAGATCGCCCCATTCCTTGTTGTAGGCAGCCAGCGGCTCCAGGAACACCTTCAGGTCGGCATTGTCGGCATTGGCTTCACAGAACTTGTGCACGATCTTGGTGAAGTTACGCAGGGCCTGACCCTGGGTCATCATCACTTTACGGCCCAGCAGGTCGAGAGCCTGGATGCCGGTGGTGCCTTCGTACAGGGTGGAGATGCGGGCATCACGTACGTTCTGCTCCATGCCCCACTCACGGATAAAGCCGTGGCCGCCGTAGATCTGAACGCCGTGGTTGGCCGCTTCCAGACCCGCTTCGGTCACAAACGCCTTGGCGATCGGAGTCAGCAGCGCCATCAGATCGTCAGCTTCCTTGCGAGCTGCTTCATCCTTCTCCAGCTTCACCTTGTCACCCAGCTGGGCGCACAGGTACACCAGCGCACGGCCGCCTTCGGCAAAGGCTTTGGAGGTCAGCAGCATGCGACGCACGTCCGGGTGAACGATGATCGGGTCAGCCGCACCTTCCGGATTCTTCGGGCCGGACAGGCTGCGCATGGCCAGACGCTCTTTGGCGTAGGTCAGACCACCCTGGAAGCCCAGTTCAGCGTGAGCCACACCCTGGATGGCGGTACCCAGACGCGCAAAGTTCATGAAGGTGAACATGCAGTTCAGGCCCTTGTTCTCCGGACCGATCAGGTAGCCCTTGGCACCATCAAAGTTCATCACACAGGTGGCAGACGCCTTGATGCCCATTTTGTGCTCGATGGAACCACAGGTCACCGCGTTACGCT